>JAAYQJ010000135.1 GCA_012519355.1 Tissierellia bacterium
ATATGCTAGGACTTCCTGAATATGCAGTTAGAGAACATAATGTGGAAGCAATTGAATTTAAATTTGGACAGAGTGCAAAAGGAACACAACCAGCACGTAGGTTAAAAAATAGAGAAGAGGCATTGGAAAAACAAAAACAAGGAGCATTAGTATTTCCTGATCCTATGGATTCAGAAATAATCAAAAAGGCAGAAGAAGGAACTTGTCCTAACTTTTATTCCTATGCCAGATTACCTTTATGGGATGAAGAATATTTAATTGGTAGAATTGAGAAATTGAGAGAGATGGGACTTAAAAACATATATTTTAAAATGGCTGGATATGATATAAAGGATCTTGAAAGGGTAATATTGATCGGAAGCAAGGCTGAAGTTGATATGATAACTTTTGATGGAGCAGGTGGAGGGTCTGGTTATAGTCCATGTAAGATGATGAATGAGTGGGGATTACCGGGAGTAATCTTAGAAAATGCTATTTGTAAAATCGTAGATAAGTTGAGGGCTGAAGGAAATTATATACCTGCAATAACAATCACAGGAGGTTTTGCTTCTGAAGACCAAGTTTTTAAAGCATTAGCCTTTGGTAATGGAATGGTTACTTCAATAGGGATATGCCGTGCTTCTATGACTGCTGCCATGACCGGTAAGAACATAGGAGAGAGAGTAAAGACAGGGGATATTCCTAAGAACATGAAGAAATTTGGCCATACCATAGATGAAATTTATGGTGATCTAGCTGATTTGAGGGATATCTATGGTAAAAAGGCAGATGAATTTTCTTTAGGTGCTGTAGGTGTATTCTCTTATTTGAATAAGATTGCTTTTGGTTTAAAACACTTTGCAGCCTTAAATCGTAAGTTTGACATTTCATATTTAGATAGAAGTGATTTAATAGCTTTAACATATGAAGCTAGGGATCTAATTAAAGGTGAATGGTAAGAATAAAAAGGGAAAAAAGTCCAATATATCAAAAAATAAAATAGTTTTAACTTAAGATAATATGCAGCCTCCTAGGAATAGTCCTACTAAAACTTAATAATTGGTGCAGAAAAAATCTTCTTATCTTTTGGTAAGAAGATTTTTTACTATTATTTTGAAATATATATGAAGTTAAAAATACTGGGGTCTATTGTTTGCTGGAATTTATCAAGATAAACTATTATCTTGATATAAAAAGACAATTATTATAAGATAAGTTAATAAAGCCAAAAAGACCTAAGGAGGATTATTTAATAGAAAAGGGGTGCTTAAATGAAAAAGCTAATAGTCATAACTCCAGGAAGAACTACTGCTATTAATCTTGCCAACCAACTTAACAGGTTTTTCGGGGAATATACAGAAATAAAATCCTTTTGCTTAGAGGATGATTTTAATTTTGATATTACTAATTCTTTAGTTGTTATATCCTCTAGGGAAGCCATAGATGAAAGGATTATGGCTCTTATGGACAAGGGCATGGACTACATACTAGCAAGAAGGGTTATAAACCACAGATATATTGAGGAATTATTAGATTTACCGAGGGCAACAGAAGTGTTACTTGTGAATGATAGACCAGAAACTACCCGGATATCCATATCTCAATTACAAGCTCTTGGAGTAAATTATATAAAATATTACCCTTATTATCCTGGTAAGGTTTCATATCCCAAGTTGGATATTGGAGTCACAGTGGGAGAACCCCACTTAGTACCTTATGGTATTAAAAAGCTAATAGATATAGGCACCCGTCAAATAGATGTGACAACCATAATAGACATAGCTCATAGGTTGGGATTAATGGATGTTCTGGGGGATAGCTTGTCTTCTCACTATTTTAATGAAATAGTTGAATTGCTAAATAGGATAAGCGATGGGGCAAAAGAGATGAAGCTAATCAGCAATAGGTTACAAACTGTTGCCAACTGTACTTCCCAGGCAATTTTGTATACAAATAAGGAAGGTAATATTTTGCTTGTCAACGATTTAATGAATAATCTGCTAGGTTTTCAAGAAGGCAATATTATAGGCAAAAATATAAGGGATAGCTTGCCAGTACTAAATAAACTAGATGCAAATAATGAGTCGGATATAATAAAAATTAGAGGAAAGGAATTTTTTGTTACCCGTAATATTGTTGAGGGTAGAGGTAGTGAGGAAGGAAGAATATACACATTCGAAAAGAGTGAAGATATTCAAAAAAATGAGCATGAAATCCGCAGAAGATTTACTGTAAAGACCAATTATTATACAGTTGATGATATTATTTATAGAAGTGACATTATGGAAAAACTTATAGACAAGGTAAAATCCTTCGCTAGCACAGATTCTACAATAATGATTCAGG
This sequence comes from Tissierellia bacterium, assembly GCA_012519355.1. Lineage (GTDB taxonomy): Bacteria > Bacillota > Clostridia > Tissierellales > Tissierellaceae > JAAYFT01. The sequence continues at coordinate 2,326 of JAAYQJ010000135.1, forward strand.
GGGAAAGTGGGACAGGCAAGGAGCTTATTGCACAAGCTATTCATTCTTTATCAAAGAGAGCAAAAGGGCCCTTTATTCCTGTTAACTTTGCTTCACTTCATATAAATCTAATAGAATCGGAATTATTTGGATATGAAGAAGGTTCTTTTACTGGAGCCCTAAAGGGTGGTAAGATAGGCCTTTTTGAACAAGCCCATGGAGGCACAATTTTCTTAGATGAAATAGGTGATGCCTCCTTAGAATTCCAGTGTACATTGTTAAGAGTAATTCAGGAAAGGCAAATAAGGCGTATTGGTGGATTAAAGGAGATACCCATAGATGTGAGAATAATAGCTGCTACAAACAAAAACCTAGAAGAAGAAGTCAGAAAGGGGAACTTTAGGTCTGACTTATATTATAGACTAAATGTATTGCCAATTAAGGTGCCTAGCTTAAGGGAGAGAAAGCCAGATATATTGCTTTTAGTCAATTATTTTCTTAATAAATACAGCAAAGGTAGACTTGTTGACCTTCAAGAAGTGCTTACAGTGGATGCAATTAAAGAACTATACGAGTATGACTGGCCAGGTAATATAAGGCAGTTGGAAAATGCAATAGAGTATATTGTTAGCATAAGTAAAACAGATAAAAAAGTAGAAAAAGCTGACCTTCCAGATTATATTTTACAAAATACCATAAACCACGGTGACCTAATATTGGAAGAGGTATTAGGGGAAAATATGGTATGGATTTTAGATAAAATTAAAAACCTAGATGGAGTTGGAAGGCGGTACTTAGCAAAATGTGCAGAGGAGGAGAAGGTCCCATTAACAGAAGGACAAATAAGAAATCTACTAAACACTGGTCAATCCTTAGGGCTAATTGTATCAAGACCAGGAAGGAAAGGGAGTTATCTAACTGAAAAAGGATATATTATAATTAGCAAAATCTAAAATAATAAAAATGGGATACAAAACGGGCAAATAAATAGCCCGTTTATTTTTTTGAGAAGTAAAGGATGTTGAAATTAAGGTGTTTTGTAATTGGCATGTATTTTGCAACTAACTATAGAAAAAATAGCATTAATGAGAGGTGACTGAGTTTGATTTTAGGAATAATGGGAGGAATGGGACCCCTAGCCACGTCAGTATTTTTTAAAAAGATAATTGAACTTACTAATGCCCATGAAGAAAGTGAGCACATACACATAGTCATAGATAATAATACCCAAATACCTGATCGGACTAGTTTCATATGTAGTTCAGGAGAGGACCCAAGAATAGAAATGATAAGGTCAGCTATAAAATTAGAGGTGATGGGAGCAGACTATATAGCAATACCTTGTAATACAGCTCATTATTTTTATGATGATGTAAAGAAATATACAAAATCAAAAATACTTCATATGGTTTATGAAACTGCTGTATACTTAAGGGAAAACATGAATAATAAAGAATATTTCCTAATGGCTACAAAGGGGACTTATAAATCAAATATATACAGAGATATATTTAAGGAATACGGATTAAAAATAATTGAGCCAGACGATTCTGATAAGGAGATTATTTTGGATTGGATTTATGGTGTAAAAGTATCAAATTTTAATGTATCTCAAGATGAGTTTAAAAGGATTTATAGCAAATATATCAGGGATAGGGATATACCAATAATTCTTGGCTGTACAGAACTTCCTTTATTGGTTAAAAAAATTGGATTAAAAGGGAATTTTACAGACCCTACTGTAATACTTGCTAAAAAATGTGTAGAAATAGCTAAGAAAAATTGATTTTATATTTTAATAAATAGAAACTTAGTATAAAATAATCTAGATATTAATATTCCCCTAAACTTACAGGTTAGGGGAATTTCATTTCATTAATCTAATTTATCCATTGGCTAAAGTGATGAATTATTATATACTTAAAGTGTATTAGGAGGAATATAGCAAGATGAAATTAATTAAGAATATCTATAGTGGATTCTTATCAATATTTAACTATCCCTATATATCAAAGGACTTATTGGAGAATTTAAAAGGCCCCATAATATTACATATAAGTGATACTCCAGTAGATATTTATGCCTATATATTTAGGATAATCGATATTTTGAAGCCTAAATTTATTATTCATACTGGCGATTTGGCAGATAATATTAAACTGGAATACCATAGAGATAAGATTGTCGAGTATCAAAAGGAAGTAGCCAAGCTCATTGAAGGATTGGAAAAAAATGAAGAGGCAAAAGTATTTTATGTATTAGGGAATCACGATGAATATGAAACAGTCAGTAAGTTGACTAAGAGGGGAACAATATTAGAAGAGGGTCTAATAAACATTGAAAATTATAATCTTATAGTAGGACACTATTACATGGAGCATTCTGACAAAGTAGACTTCTGTCTATATGGCCATAGCTTTTCTCCCAGTCATTTTCAAAACAAGGATACAATTGGGCTAAATGGGGTATTAAATATTAACATTATAGATTTGTCATGTAGGGCAATATATCATTTAGATTATCCCATAGGTACAAACAGGTCAAGGATGATGGAGTTGAGAAGAATTACTTTATAAGGGGGATAGGTATGTTATTAGCTAGGATGGGTCCACGTTACTTATTTATTAGAACTGAATATATAGATGAAGTGACAAAATACTTAGAGGAATACCTTAATGGCGAAACTACAGATTTATGGAAGGCATTTGAAAAGGCCTCGGATAACAGTACTCTCTGCTTCATAACAGGTATTAATCATAAGAAAACTAGGGTGGAGGATGCTAAAAGAGTTGTACTTGTAAATGAGGCATCTACGATTATACTAGGTTCTATGATTAACAGCCATAAATGTCATCTTATGGATAGGGTAGATTTAGGCCCAGCATCGGTTGTTATGCGAATAGCAGGAAATGAGAACAAGATAATTGAAAAACTGATGGAGATGCTTTCAGGGAAAAAAGTTGAGTTAATAAATGGAATTGGATTAGGTGAAAGGGAGGACACTATTATTGCTTTTACAAAAAAGGCTATTAATGGTCCTGTTGCACCTGATGATTTTTTAGAAACAAAACTATTGATCCCAAAACCAATTCGGGAAGTTCAACAAATATTGCGATTAGAGGCCTTACGGCTCATCACTCAATCTTTAGATGATAGTCAATGGTATGAACTTAGAATCAATATATATGATTCATATGGCAGGTATGAGGAAAACTATAAAAGGCTCATGTTTATACTTTCAAAATTAGAAGTAGGAATTATTTTAGGTGAGAGTTGGACCAAGGACTATGCTGTAATGCTTTTCTCAGTCCTAACCTATCAAGTACGCTTGTTTACTTTCTATACCCCCAATGAAGTAAAAAAGATACTAATGGCCCTAGAATATACCTTAGATGGAAAAAGATTAGTGGATTATGACTTATACTATAAAAATAAAAAAGTTCATTGGCATGAACCAAGTAAGTCCAGGGACAGAAAAGACAAGATGGAGTTATCTATATCTTATAGAAAAAGCTTATATGAAAAGTTGAAACCTGAGGATATCGAAATCTTAGAAAAGATGGAGAAAAACTTAATATAATAATTACTGGGACCCTTAATGGGTCCCAGTATCTATATTATAAATAACTTGTGCTGCCTGTGCCCTTGTAGCCATAGCTTTAGGGACGAGTTTGTTACCATCACCTTGAATAATACCTGCATTTACAAAGGCTTCTAATGCTTCTCTTGCATAATCATCAATTTCTTCTATATCTGTGAATTCTTCAAAGTTTAAACCACTCATATCTATATTTTCATCAAACTTTCCCAAAATATTTAGGATACGATAGAGTATCACAAACATATCCTGTCTGGTCATATTATTTTCAGGTAGGTATAGATTGTCCCCAACTCCATATATAAGTCCTAATTTTTTTGCTGTTCCAAGATACTTAGTATAGTATTTATTTCCAGCATCTGAGAAATTATCATTTATAGTATCTTCAGGTTCAATACCATAGTAATTCATAACCATAATTAGAAAATCAGCACGGCTTATATTTCTAGCAGGGTCAAATTTTCCATTTCCTACACCCTTGATAATATCTCTTTCATAGAGGTTATCAATTGCTTCTATAGCCCAAGCTTGTCCTTTATTTACATCATAAAAGTATTTGGATTGGTTTGTACCAATAATAAGTTCCTTACTTTCATGATGAAGCCTATCTAAAGCAGTAACTACATATATTACATCATCAATACTACTACTTGTCCTATCAACAAATTCTTGAATTTCATTGTTATTCCTTCTTACAGTAGCTATCAGTTGTAATCCACTGCCATTAGAATTAATATTTACACTATTTCCCTTACTTGTTCTATATATAGCATAATAAGCAGTGTTTTCATCCTGGTTAAGCCAGGATAACTTATTCCCATTTGGATGAAGCTCTATTTTGCCTTCAATAGGGCTTTGAGGAGCTTTTCCACCTTTCCAATCCATTATTGGGACTAGGGATTTTGTTGCCCATAGGTCCTTTTCTATTGCATATACAACCTCTTGTTTGTTAGGATCCTCAAAGTTTCTAAATCTAAACATAATACTACCCAAAACTTCTGGTTTTCCAATATTAAATCTGTGTTGATGGGTAAATTCTTCCACTGCCTTATTATTTTGAAAATAAATATCCTTATCGGCATTTACCTTATACAAGGCTTGTCCAATATAGAGGTGTACATTTTTGTCCTTAACTATATTAGACCACCAGGTGATAATATCACCATATGGAACATGAGGATTAGCAAAGGAAAAATAAACTTGAGGGGCAATATAATCAATTATCTCCTCTTCTACCCATCTTTTAGTATCAGCAAAGCTTCTATCGAAGTTTGGAACTCCAGCATTGGTATTGGATCCATCTGGGTGACCATCCTTTTTATTTCCCCAAACTGCTGTTGGGCTGACTCCAAACTTTACCCAAGGTTTTGCTGCTATTATCTCATTGTAAATCTCTTTTATTAATAGGTAGGTGTTATTTCTTCTCCAATCTTCTATATTGGAAAATTCACCAGAATTATATTTATTAAAAGTATCTGTATCATCTAGCTCGCCCTTATAAGCTTCATTATAAAAGTAGTCATCGAAATGTATCCCATCTACATCATAGTTTTCTACTACTTCCATAACTCTTTTCTTTATCCATTCCCTTGCTTCTGGAATACCAGGGTCTACAACAAACCTAGAATGTGCAGTTCTTATCCAATCAGGATGTTCTTTAAAAACACTTTTGTCAATATCAAGTGATTCTTCCGTTGCATCATCTGTATACATAGAAACCCTATAGGGGTTAAACCAGGCATGGATTTCAAGATTACGTTTATGAGCTTCTTCAATAGCAAAGGCTAGTGGGTCAAAGGCAGGGTCTTTTCCAAAGCTCCCTGTAAGATAACGAGACCAAGGTACTACATCTGATGGGTAAAAGGCATCCCCTTCAGGGCTAACCTGAAGAAAGATAGCATTCATATTTAACTCAACTGATTTATCTAATATTTTGATGAGTTCTTCCTTTGTTCTCTCAATTCGCTCATCATCATCTGTTATATTTCTCACTTCTGCAGAAGGCCAATCTAGGTTTAGGGTGGTAGAAACCCAGGCCCCCCTAAGATGTCTTTTAGCAATGCTGTCTTTCATATATTCATTATAGGGGCCCCAAGGATTAGGTGAAGCAAAAGCACTAATGGGTAACTCAACTAATACTAGGACCATAGCTATAATAAAAAGTATATTCTTTTTAAAATTAATTTTCTTCATCTTTGATTACCTCCTTTGTGGCATATGTTTAATAATTTGCCTAAAACAATTGTACCAAAAGTTAGACTTAATTAATACTAACATTGATTGCCAAAAAAATATATACTAATCTGTCCTTTAATCAGGAGAAAATCTATTGACTTAAGCTCTTGTTTATTATAAAATAACAAGTGTTATATAACATGTGTTATATTTGTATAGAATAATATAAATGTTATTTTAGGGGGATATATGGCTAGAAAAACTGTATTTACTAGGGAAGAAATTCTTAAAACTGCCTTTAACATTTTTAAAATTGAAGGCTTAGATAATATTACTGCCAGAAAGCTTGCATCTAAGATGGGATCTTCTACAGCACCTATCTACACCAACTTTCAGAACATAGAGGAGATTAAAGAGCTAGTCTTGGATTATGCCTTTAATATACTGGAAGCCTATACTAAAAAGGATTACACAGAAAACAAATTTTTGAATATAGGGGTTGGTCTACTTTGCTTTGCAAGGGATTATACTAGGATATATAAAACACTTTTTATGGAAAACAGTAATTACAAGTCTCTTTTTGATACTTTAGAAGGTAGAAATATAAATATGATGAAGTTGGAGAAGACCTTGGAGTACTTTGATGAAAAAGAATTACTTCAAATCCTCAATAAGATGCATATTTTCACCCATGGACTTTCTGCCTTCCTATGTGCAGGTATACTTGAAGACAAATCTGATGAATACTTTATCAAAATACTAGAAGAAATGGGACATGATGTTATGCTAGCTACATTGTTGAAGAAGGGAAAACTCTCAGAATCTATTGTTAATGATTGTGGGGAAGAGAATAACAAATAATATTATCTTTAAAGGGGTGGCGGTATGAGATTGCTTATACACGATTTATATTCTAAGGATTTTAAAAA
>JAAYQJ010000136.1 GCA_012519355.1 Tissierellia bacterium
GCACAGGCCATACCATATCTACCTGCATTAAATGCTGGTCCTGCCACAACTATATCAGGGTTTTGTTCTTTAATTACATTCATTATATATTCTAATGCTTCTTCTTTATTTTCATTAAAATAGTTGTCTCCACAGATTATTGTACCAACTACTTCACCTTCATCTCCTAAAAGACCATTAAATCCTAAAGCAGGCCCTATATTTTTTGCTTCAAATACTGGAGCTATCCCAGCTTTTTCCTCTCCACCTATTTGACCAAAGAACTGATTAACATAGTATAATACCTTAAACTTTTTAGTCATTTGCCCTCCTCCTTTCCGAATTAATATAATTTAACTGTACAATTATGATATCCAATTTCTGATGTGGCACCAATTACAGCATTTAATTCGCATTGTAAGCTTCCGTCTTCTCCAACGCAGCCTTCCCATCCACATGCTAAGGTTGCTATGGCATTAATATCACCTATTACCTTATCTGCAGGTTCTAGTGTAACTACATGGGAAACATTACCTGTTGATACTACTGCTACTGCTTCTGGTGTAGTATCTGCCAATGGTTGACTCATTCCATCCCAACCAGAACATTCATCAGTGATTAGTACTGTCTTAATTCCTTCTTTTTCTAATCTCTTACAGATCATCAGTAAGTCTGAATCTGGGTTTCCATATCCTTCTTCTGATACTATAACTCCGTCTGCTCCTAAAGTCTTACATAGCTTTGCTGTATAATCACATGTTCTAAATTTACCTTCAAGAGTTGTTAATTCTGGAGTCAGTATTACACCTAAGAAGTTAATTGTCTTTCCATGTTGTGCATATAAATCAAGTATTACTGAGTTGTTTTGATGTTGGTAAGTTGTAATCTTGTCACATGCTGCAACACAGTTTCCGCTTATTACTGCCCCGTCTAGTTCTTCATTTGGATGTAACAATGTTGGTAAGATTAATTGGCTATTAACTCCGTAAATATATCCGTCGTGTAATAATCCTTGGGAAATTAACATTTCTACATATAATACCTTTGGTAGGTCTGGATATTTTTTGCTTTCTTCTGCATGAGTACCCATTTCGTAAACTAATACTTCGTCTGGTTCTACATTTCTACCAGCTTCGCCAATATACTCTGCAGCCTTTAATCCAGCTAATCTTACTGTTTCTTCATGAGCATGTGGTGCTAATCCTTCTACTGGTTTAATATCTACAACGATATTGTTAGTTTTTGAGAATGGAGTCCATTTTGCTCCCTCTCCCCACATATCTATAACTCCTTCTTGGAATCCTACTATGTCTCCTACTGTTACTACAGCTGCACCGTATAGTACATTTACTTTACCGCTACCTAATTGAGCCATCTTAGTTGTTACTCCTGGGAAGCCATTGCCATCACCTTCGATTTTTACTCTAGGCTCAATAACGTCCTTAACAGGTATTATTCTTACTTTTTCTCCTGGTCTAGCTAGGTCGATTTTTATATCCTTAACTCTTTCATCTTCCTTTAACCTGCTAATTAGTTCATCTTGATTTATTGTAAGAATTCCGTCTTTTACAGCTGTTTCATTACCCAACTGTATATCTTTAATGTGAATTCTTCCTAATTCAAGTTTCAAGGAAAACACCTCCGTTTTATATTAATTTAAATTGACAACCTCTTATATTCTTCCAGTGAGGACTTTAGCAGTTCCCCATCTATAAATGCGTAATCCTTTCTATTTGCTTCATCGGGTTTCCTATGCTCCATTTGTTTATTATAAGAAACTATGCTATTTTCAATTATCTCTACATGATTTATATCAAGGTTATCAGGTTTATCCGACACTAAAATTGAACGATATGGGGAAAAAAACATTCTTATACTTGCTCCCAGGGGATGGTTTATTAGTTGGTGGCCTGAATGAACCAAATCCCTTGCCTTTAATAGCACATCTTGGAAGCTACCATCTACGAATATTACTCTATCGTAATTTTCCTTTACTACTGGATTGTTTGTAACTATTTGGTAACATTTTTTATCCATATTAACCTCCCCTATATTATCAAGATAGTTTTTTCTACTTCTAATATTTTGTATGTTCATCCCTCATAGCTTTAACTTCTTCGATTATTGAATCTACATCTAAAACCATTTCCATCATACCTATTTGCTCATCATATACATCTGGATCTACTGATTCTTTGAATTCTGGTTCTACTGGATGATAAACTTTAAGTCCCAACGGAACTCCTGCCAATGGACCTGCAAAAGTTGGGTCTCCAGCTGTTACTGTTTCAGCTGCTAATCCTGCTGATTCAGCTTCTGCCCCACCGATTAATACTATCATGTTTTTTGCACCGTATTTTTCAGTTAATTCTTTTACCCTTCTTTGGTTTTCTAGGTCCATGGCTCCTGCAGCAGTTCAGACGAAACATTCAGTAGCTGAAAAAACTATTTCTGCAGGAGTGGTCCTTACACATTCTTCCATGGCTGGACCTGGTATGCCATCTCTGTCACCAATGATAATTACTTTTGAATTTTCACTGAAAATTGACATTTGATCACTCCCTCTCCTTTTATTATGATAGATTCATGCTATAATACCTGTTATTTGTTGATGATTTTATTATAAGTATTATAGTTGTTCTTAGTTATAATCTTAACAGTTTTCTCTATGTATTTCAAGTGTATTTTACAAATAGTAATAAAAAAACCTAGGTAATTTTTACCTAGGTTATGTAAATGCTCCATAAATGCCTATTTATAGCATTTCTTTTTTTATTTTTAATACAAATTCATCAATATGTTCTCTGGCATACTTTTCTGCTTTATCCAGGTCTTTTTCTTTTATTGCTTCAACTACCCTGCCTAAAGTACGGGTAAATAATTCCATGTCGTCAAAAAATTGTTCACAATAGTGCCATAGCCTCTCAGTATGATAGTGAAGTGAAGTCAATATATCCTGTAACCAAGGATTCCCGCAACTAGAAAGTATTATCTTGTGAAATTGCTCGTCTTCAATAATAGCATTTTGATAATCATTTTTCAGTTCATACTCGCCAAGCCTAACTACTATTTCCTCTAGTTTCTTAATATTTTCTTCGCTTATTCTCTCAACTGCAAGCCTAGTAGCAAATGGATCTAACTCTCTAGTTAGTTCAAATACATGCTTCATCTGCTTAAAATCGATGGCTGGCACCTGGGCACCAAACCTTGGAATAATATTTAAGAGTTTATCATTATGTAATTGATGGAAGATTCTTCTTACAGGAGTCCTACTAATATTGAACTCATCTGCTATATCTACTTCATTTAAGACAAGGCCTGGCTCATATTCTAAGTTAATTATTCTTTTTTTTAGTATTTCATATATTTCATCTGTATCTAATTTTGTATCCGACATATGCACGCTCCTAACTTAATGTATTTATATAATATATTATATTAAAAAAATATAATAATCAAGCAAATAATTCTTTAAGTATACAGATGTAATACATTAAGTATACTATCCTAATGTTGCTACCACTCTTTTAAGCATCTTTCTAATAGGAAGATTATATGGACATTTGCCTTCGCATATTCCACATTCTATACAGTGGACTGCCCTTTTTTCCATGGCATCATATCTTGTCTGTGCCCATTCTTTTAGATTATATCTTGTAAAATATCCTTCCATCAAAAACTGAGTTGGTATATCTATTCCTTGAGGACATGGCAAACAATATCCGCATCTCCTACAGAATTCTGATCCTAAAGAATTAGCCTCTTCAAATAATAGTTTTTTCTCCTCTTCTGTTAATTCTCTCCTATTAATGCCTACTGATGCATTTACACCTACTTGTTCTAGACTGTCCATACCAGGTATAACTACTGTGATATTGGGGTTATTGACTATAAACCTTAAGGCCAATTCCCCATTCCTAATTGCTCCTCCAGCCAAGGGCTTCATAACTATTACACCTATATTCATATTCTTAGCCTTCTCAAATAGTTCTTCTGCTTGGCGTTCAACTGGATTATAGGGACATTGAATAGTTGAAAATTCACCAGTATCTATGGCCTTAGATAATATTTCTGGACTGTGGGAGGTAATACCTATTTCTCTAACCAAACCTTTCTCCCTTGCTTCTTTAATTCCCTTAAGAGCTCCATTGTCACTTAATATAAAATCTAACTCTTCAAAGGTCCTAACATTGTGGAATTGAAATAAATCTATATAACTAGTTTTTAATTCATTTAAAGATATTTCCAATTCTTCTAATATACCTTCATAGTCCCTCTTCATGGATTTAGTAGCTAAGTAAAATTTCTCTCTTCCAATTAGTTCTAAAGCATGTCCAATTAATCTTTCTGATTGATTATATCCCCTTGCAGTATCGATAAAATTGATACCATTTTCAAATGCCCTGCTAATTAATTCCATTGCCATGCTTTCATCTACTCTTTGTATAGGTATTCCACCAAATCCAATGACTGAAACTTCAAAATTAGTTCTTCCTAATATTCTTTTTTCCAATTGAATCCTCCTTACCCTATAAAACTCTTGCTTCTCCTTTGTATACAAGCCCTGTAGCACAGTCTACTGTAACCAATTCACCATCTTCTAATATAGTGGTAGCATCATCAGCCCCTACTATAGTAGGTTTATTAAGATTTAATCCTACAATGGCTGCATGGGAGGTTAAGCCACCCTGTTCAGCTATAATTGCAGAAGCCCTTTCCATAAACTTAACCATATACTTATCTGTGTACCTACAAACTATAATATCTCCATCATTAAATTTACTATCTAATTCTTCTGAGCTGTTAATTATACATACCTTTCCTAAGGTTGTATCAGTTCCAATTCCCATGCCTTTTAATAATACCTTTCCAATGGTATGGACCTTAATAAGGTTGGTAGAACCTGAAGTACCTACAGGGATTCCTGCAGTAATCACAACTAAATCCCCCTCCTTTACATAGTTGTTTTCCATTGCAGATTGAATAGACAATTCAATTACATCATCAGTTGAATTGCTATATGGCGATAGTACTGGGTAAACGCCCCAAACTAAGGACAACCTTCTCATTACAACTTCTGTGGTTGTTGCTGCAATTATTGGAGCCTTTGGCCTAAACTTAGATATAGCCTTTGAAGTAAATCCTGAAGATGTGGCAGTGATTATGGCAGATGCACCTAAGTCCATGGCCGTTGTACAAGTGGCTTTACTTATAGCATTAGTTGTTGATACTTCAGATAACATAAATTTAGACCCTAAAATTGCACCATAATCTAAAGATTCTTCAGTTCTTATCGCTATATTGTACATGGTTTTCACTGATTCAACTGGATATTTTCCAGCTGCAGTTTCCCCGGATAGCATAATAGCGCTGCTTCCATCTAAAATGGCATTGGCCACATCTGTAACCTCTGCCCTTGTAGGCCTAGGGTTCCTGATCATAGAATCTAGCATTTGTGTAGCTGTAATAACTGGTTTCCCAATTAAATTGGCCTTTTTTATTAACTCTTTTTGAACTAGGGGAATTTCTTCAGTCTGGATTTCTACGCCTAAATCTCCCCTAGCTACCATTATTCCATCAGAAGTAGCTAGAATCTCATCTATATTGTCTACCCCTTCTTGGTTCTCTATCTTAGCTATTATTTCTATAGAATCTACCTTATTTTCTTCTAAAATCTTTCTGATCTCCAAAACATCTGCAGCCTTCCTAACGAAGGATGCGGCTATAAAGTCTACTTCATTTTCTATACCGAAAATAATATCCTCAATATCCTTTTTAGTTACAGCTGGTAAGTTTATTTTTACATTAGGAACATTAACTCCCTTATGGTTTTTAAGTACTCCGCTATTTAAGGCTACACATTTAATATCTGTACCATCTATTATTTCTAAAACTTCCAGCTCAACTAATCCATCGTCTATTAAGATTTTGCATCCCTTTTCTACATCTTGGGGTAATCCCTTATAGGAGATGCTCACTATATTTTTATCACCCAGTATCTCCCTAGTGGTCAAGGTGAAAAGGTCCCCTTCTAGGATTTCTATTGTCCCATCTTTAAAATCTCCTAGTCTAATTTCTGGTCCCTTTGTATCCAACATAATGCCAATTGGCATGTTCAATTCTTTCCTAACCTTTTTAATATTATCTATTCTCTTTTTATGTTCCTCATGACTACCATGGGAAAAATTTAATCTACAGACATCTAAACCATTTTTAAAGAGGTCTCTCAAAATTTGTTCAGATTCTGAAGCAGGTCCTATGGTGCCTACAATTTTAGTCTTTTTCATCAGTATTCCACCATCCTTATATCGATAGTATTTTTGAAGTGTTATACATCTCTATATCAAATTCCTTTTTTATCTGTAAGGCTTCATTTATCTCCATATCTATTATTTTATTGCATTTCATCCCTATAGTCCTTCCAGTCTTCCCTTCTTTTAATAACTCTACAGCCCTATTTCCCATTTTACTGGCTAATATCCTATCAAAGCTTGTTGGGTTTCCGCCTCTTTGAATGTAGCCTAATACTGTTACTCTTGTATCTATTCCTGTTTTTTCTTGAATAGTCTTTGCTACATCATAGGCATTTCCTACTCCTTCTGCTAAGACAATTATATGGTGTAGTTTTCCCCTATTTTTACCTTGAAGGGCCCTTTTACATACTTCATCAATATTAAACTCTACTTCTGGAATTATTATACTTTCTGCTCCACCTGCAAGTCCTGCATAAAGGGCAATGTCACCGCAGTCCCTACCCATTACTTCAATTACATTGGCCCTACCATGGGATGTAGATGTATCTCTAATTTTTGATATGGCTTCGACTACTGTTTCCACTGCTGTAAAAAAACCTATGGTATAATCTGAATATCCACAGTCATTGTCTATGGTGCAGGGTATGCCAAAAGTTGGTACTCCTGCATTGGAAAGTTCCCTTGCTCC
>JAAYQJ010000137.1 GCA_012519355.1 Tissierellia bacterium
AGAACAATTTGTACAAGCCAAGGATAAGTCCATGGACTTATATACTACTGCTAGAAAGGAAATCGAGAAGGCTATTACTGCCTCTAAGGAAGTAGAAAAGATCAACATCTTATCCAATGCTATACTTCAAATTTCAGAGCAGACTTCACTTTTATCACTAAATGCTGCAATTGAGGCTGCAAGGGCAGGGGAATCAGGTAGAGGTTTCGCTGTTGTAGCAGATGAAATAAGGAAGTTGGCGGAAAGCTCCAATGAAACAGTAGGAGAAATCCAAGTAGTTACAGAGAGTATAACTGCTGCTGTAGAAGAATTAATAGATAGGATAACCATGGTAATGAATTTCATGGAAAAAGATGTGGTTAAGGATTATGAAATAATGGTTGAAGCTGTTAACCAATATAAGAATGATGGGGATTATTTAAACAATATTATCCTAGATTTACACCATACTACTGAGGAATTGGCAAGGGCTGTAAACGAGATATCCATATCAATGAAAGAGATAACCATTACTGTGGAACAGTCATCCATATCAACTACCAATATTGCTGAAAAGAATATCAATATAGTAGATACCATAAGTGAAATAAATTCTATTATAGAAAAGAACAAGGATATATCGGAGAGATTAAGTAAAATAGTAGCCCAGGTAAAACTTTAATATAATTCAGAGTTGACGATCTTCAGTTGACAATTGACAGTGGACAATTGTTTGGTAAGACACTTCTCCTGAAGATCCTTCAATTGTAAAGCTTATACTGTCCGTCTCAGGATGACAGGGTTTGTCATTCTGAACCCAGTGAAGAATCTTAATAATTTTATTAAAAAAGAAGGATTTTTATAAACTTTGTAGAATAAGTTATATATGTAGTGTATTGGGTAAAATTACACTGAGTAAAATTTTAAGGGGGTTTATGTATGAGATTAAGTAACAAAAGAATTGTAAGCTTGTTTTTATCATTAGCCCTAATGGTAGGCCTATTGGTAGGTACATGGAGTACAGTTTTTGCAGAAGATGTAAAAACTCTTACCATAGTCCATGTAAATGACGTTCATGGTCATGTAGTAGAAGAAGAAGCTGATGAAGTTATTGGCTATGCAAAATTAAAAACCATAGTGGATGAATTAAGGGAAGATAAAAATGTACTATTGTTAAATGCAGGGGACACAATTCATGGTACTAATTTTGCCACATTAAACAGGGGTGAAGCTGTTATAAACCTAATGAACCTAATGGGCTTTGATGCCATGGTACCAGGCAACCATGAGTTTAATTATGGCTATGATAGGCTATTGGAATTAGCAGACATGGCTGAATTCCCAATACTAGGAGCCAATATAGTAAAGGAAGCAGATGGTACTCCAGACCTTGAGTCCTATATTATAAAGGAGTTTGAAGGCTTTAAGGTTGGTATTTTTGGATTATCAACTGAAGAAACTAAGGTTAAGGCACATCCAAAATATTCTGAAGGATTAAAGTTTGAATCACCAATAGAAGTAGCTAAAGGAATAGTAGAAAAATTACAAGAGGAAGAAGTAGACCTAATAGTTGGATTAGTTCACCTTGGCTTAGATGAAGAATCAGCAAAGGTAGCTACTACATCTGAGATGTTAGCAGAAGGAGTAGAAGGTATTGACATCATAGTAGATGGTCATAGCCACCATGAGCTTACAGAAGGTAGATTAGTTAATGATACACTAATAGTTCAAGCCCATGAATGGACTAAGAATATTGGAATAGTAGAAGTTAAGATGGTAGACGGAGAAAAAGAAATAGTTGCAAAATTATTAGACTATGAAGCAGTTAAGGATGTAGAAGGTGATGAGGAAATCCTAGCCCAAATAGCAGAAGTTGAGGCTGTAAACGAAGAGATAATGAATGAAGTTATAGGTAAGAACCTAGTCCTATTAGACGGTGTTAGGGAACATGTAAGAGGTGGAGAAACTAACCTTGGTAACCTGGCTACTGATGCCATGCTAAAGGCCAGTGGAGCAGACGTAGTTTTAACCAATGGTGGTGGTATAAGGGCAAGTATAGAAGTTGGAGATATTACATTAGGAAATGCCTTTGAAGTATTCCCATTTGGCAATACCTTAGTTACTATTGAAGTAACTGGAGAGACTATAAAGGCTGCTTTAGAGCATGGTGTTGACGCATATCCAGAAGTAGCAGGAAAGTTCCCACATGTTGCTGGTATGACCTATAAAATAGATCCAAATAAGGAAGTAGGTAGTAGGATTGTAGAGTTATTAGTTAATGGGGAAGAAATCGATTTAGAAAAGACTTATGCCCTTGCAACTAATGACTTTATGGCCAGTGGTGGAGATGGCTATGAAATGTTTATGGGTGCTCCAATACTAATGGAACATGGCCTATTATATGAAACTGTTGTTGACTATATAAGAGAATTAGGAGAAGTATCCTACGAGGTAGAAGGCAGGATAGTAGGCTTACCACTTGAAGAAGTAGAACCAGAAAAATACGTGGTTGTATCTGGAGACGTTTTATGGAAGATAGCAAGAAAATTCAATACTACTTGGGAAGTATTAGCTGAATACAATGAGCTTAAGAACCCTCACCTAATATTCCCAGGCCAAGTAATATTAATTCCATAGTTTTAAATAGTGAAAAGTGAATAGTTAACATAGAGAATAAAGCTTCCCGATTTGGGAAGCTTTATTCTCTATTTGCCTTCATATATATTTTTACAGTAAGAAGACTGATTTTTTTACCCCCTCTACTAAAAATTTTTCTTTAGAATAGATACAATTATATTACCACTTTTGAAAAAAATTACTCAAAAGAAAGAAATATAAATTAAAAAAGTAATTTTAAATAATGAGTTTTTATTATACAATATACTTTGAAAAGGAGGGTATTAGAGTGGTGTTAAAAAACTTTGATGAAATGGTTGAAAAGGTAAGAGGATTATCTACTAAAAAGACAGTAGCCCTAGTTGCAGCAGAGGATAGGCATTCTCTAGAAGCAGTATTAAATGCTGAAAGGGAGGGAATAGTAAGACCTCTTTTAGTGGGGGATGAAGAAAAGATAAGAGGGCTCTTAAAAGACCTCAATGTTACTAAGGAATATGAAATATTTAATGAACCGGATAGTAACAAGGCAGCCTACAAGGCAGTGGAACTGGTTAGGGAAAACAAGGCGGATTTTTTGATGAAGGGAAAGATTGAAACAGCAGGAATTTTGAAGGCTGTTGTAGACAAGGAAAAGGGCCTTGGCCAGGGCAGGTTAATGTCCCATTTTGCCATCATTGAGCTACCTACATATCATAAGCTCTTAGTAATCACCGATGGTGGTATGGTAATGTATCCAGATTTAGACCAAAAGAAGGAAATCATTAATAATGCAGTGGATACCCTACTTAAATTAGGCTATGAAAGGCCAAAACTAGGGGTCTTGGCAGCCATTGAAAAGGTCAATCCCAAGATGCCTGAAACAGTGGATGCAGGCAAGCTGAAGGATATGTATCTAGAGGGTCAGATTGAAAACTGTATTATAGAAGGCCCCATATCCTATGACTTAGCCATACATGAGGAGGCTGCTAAGATAAAGGCCTATGAAAGTGAAGTGGCAGGAGATGCTGACGCCCTGATTGTGCCAGATATTACCACAGGCAATGGAGTAGCAAAGGCTTTGGTTTATTCTGCCAAGGGAAAGATGGCAGGCATTATTGTAGGTGCAAAGGTACCAATAATTCTAACATCCCGTGGCTCTAGTGCTGAGGAAAAATTCCTATCTTTAGCCCTAGCTGCAGCAACATCCTAGGAGGTGGAATTATGTATAAGATTTTAGCAATTAATCCTGGTTCTACTTCTACAAAAGTGGCAGTATATGAAGATGAGAACCTAGTTTTTAAGTATAGTATAGACCATTCAACAGAGGAGTTAGCAAAGTATCCTACTATAAATGACCAATATGAAATGAGATATGAGAAGATTTTAAATATATTGGAGGAAAACAATATAAGAGTTGAGGAATTAAATATTATTGTGGGCAGGGGTGGTCCTGTAGCCCCATTAAAATCAGGGGCCTATTTAGTAGATGAAGTATTAGTAGATAAGCTAAGGAATGATCCCTTAGTTCATCATGCTTCAAACCTAGGTGGAATTATAGCCTATGAAATGGGCAAGAACTTAGGTATTGATGCCTTAATCTACGATGCAGTATCAACAGATGAATTAGAGGATATAGCCAGATTATCAGGACTAAAGGAAATACCTAGAAGGAGCCTAATCCATACCTTAAATATGAGGGCTTCAGCAATAAAAGTAGCTAAGTCCATGGGGAAAAATTATAGGGATTTGAATTTAATAGTGGCCCATCTAGGTGGGGGCCTATCTATTAGCATCCATGAAAAGGGCAGAATGGTAGATATAGTCTCTGATGATGAAGGTGCCTTTTCACCTGAAAGGGCAGGCCTAATACCAAGTGGTGCCTTGGTAGACTTCTGCTATAAAAATGATAAGGCAACTGTAGCTAAACTTTTAACGGGTAAGGGTGGCCTTGTATCCTATTTAGGTACCAATGATGCAAGGGAAGTAGAGAAGATGATTGAAAATAAGGATGAATATGCCAAACTAGTCTATGAAGCTATGGCATACCAAGTGGCTAAGAGCATTGGAGAACTGGCTACAGTAGTTGAAGGAAAAGTAGATGGAATTATTTTAACTGGTGGTATGGCCTATTCAAAGATGTTGACTGGCTGGATAGAAAAGAGGGTTAAGTTTATTTCTCAAGTAATAGTAGTTCCCGGTGAAAATGAATTGGAATCCTTGGCCATGGGTGGACTAAGGGTCTTGAGAGGAGAAGAAAAGGTTCATAGGTTTAATCAATAAATAAAAAACTTTCGCCTGTGTAGGGCGAAAGTTTTTTGTTAGAATTTAATATTTTTGAAGATTCCCTGTAAATCGTCAGCAAGTTTTGCAAGGTAATCAGCAGATGCTGTGATTTGCTCCATGGCTGACATTTGCTCATCAGTGGCTACTGTTATATTTTCTATTTGTCTAGTTACTTCCTTAGATAGGTGTTCTGCATTTTCTATGGAATCTACTGACTTGTCTATACTTGCAGCAACTGCATTTATGGCTTCTATGTTCTTTACCATATTTAAGTTCACATCTTCTATTATATTAGCTAGGTGGTCAAAGGTTTCCTTAGTAGTGTTAACCTTTTCTATACCCATGTCTACTTCCCTATTGCTATATTCCATATTTTCATTGGCTATGGCTATCATATTATGGTTATCTTTTATTATATTATTGATTTCTTCTGTAGAGTGTTTAGTTTGGTCTGCCAGCTTTCTTATTTCATCTGCAACTACTGAAAAACCACGACCAGCTTCTCCAGCCCTTGCAGCTTCTATGGCAGCATTTAAGGCCAGTAGGTTTGTCTGTTCTGCAATATTTTCTATGACTACTAGGATTTCATCCATCTTAATTGAGGCATTTTTAATATTCTCTAAAGACCCCTTAACCTTATTGGTACTTGATTTTATGTTGTCCATCTGTACTATGACTTCATCTATGACTTCCTTACCCTTAGATGTATTGTTTAGGGCTTCTTTACTTAGGCTTTCTGCATTTTTACTCTGTTCTAAGGTGTAGTTGAACTGGTCCTTTACATTGTTGATCTCACAAGTAACCTTTTCCATTTCTTCCAATTGGTTTTTAGACTTAATATTGATTTCACTGGAAGAATCTGCTATGGCAGTTGAGGTTGCTGTTGTTTCCTCAGTAATGGCTACCAGTTCTTCAGATGATGCAGCTACTGCCTGGGAGGACTGTTGGGTTTCATATGCAAAGTTCTTTATACTATCGATTACGCTTTGGATTGATTTTGCCATGGTTCCCAGCTCATCATCCCTGTTTAGGATTTTTTCATCTAGGGTAAAGCTTAGATCCAGCTACAGCATCTGTAGTGGCAGCACTTGTGGCGCCAGTACCAGCATCAACAGTAATAGTTGGA
>JAAYQJ010000019.1 GCA_012519355.1 Tissierellia bacterium
CCTATATAGGCCTGATTTTTATTTAAATTAATAATTTCCTTATCCCTGCTAGTTCTAAAAGATCTTCCAGTGGCACACATATAAATAGCTTCCAATAGATTAGTCTTCCCTTGGGCATTTTTTCCTATAAAAATATTTATCTTTTCATTAAAATCCATGGACAGGTTATAATAGTTTCTAAAATTTATAAGTCTAATGTTTTTTACATACAATAAAAACACTCCTTAAGGAAAAATTACTTTATTTTATATACTCCATAGCCTTCAATCTCAACAATATCATTTTTCCTTATTTTTTTCCCTCTTTCATAAGCAACTTCTTTATTTACCATTATATTACCTTCACTTATAATCATCTTCGCCTGTCCACCAGTTTGAGCTATCCCAATTAATTTTAACAATTGATCCAATTTAATATATTCCGTTTCTATGGAAATTTCTTTCATCTATATCTCTCCTTAAAAATCTTCCTGGGCAAGACGTACAGGTAGAACTAAGTAAATATAGTTTTCATCATCTACAGAGTTTATAATACATGGATTTAATTCACCCATGAAATTTAATTGTATCTCCTCTGAATCCATTACCTTGATTCCTTCTAATAAATATCTAGAGTTAAATGCTATATTTACATCATCACCATCTATTTCTGCATTTACTAACTCATTTACATCCCCTATTTCTGAGTTTGATTTTATATGAATTTTTTCTTCTTTTACACTCAATTTAATTAGATTAGCCTTTTCTTCCTTGGCTAATAAGGATGCTCTTTCTAAACTATCTTGGAATAACTTCCTGTTTACTATGGCAGATGTTTTATGTTCTTTCCTAATTATTTCCTTATAGTTGAAAAATTGTCCTTCTAATAATCTTGAATATACTATAGTGTCTCCAATATTAAATATAACATGATTCTGTGTTGCAAAAACAGTTATATTTTCCTCATCATCTTCAATAATCTTATTTATTTCATTTAATGCTCTTCCTGGTATTATTATTTTTATATCTAAGTCTGATTTAGTAGGTAGCTTTCTTAATGCTAATCTATAACCATCTAAGGCTACAAAAGAAATATTATTATCAATTAACTCAAGTAAAACTCCTGTTAAATATGGCCTAGTTTCATCTTGGGATGTGGCAAAAACCGTTTGTTTGATAGCTGATTTGATTAAATCCTTTGGTAGCTGGAATGTTTCCTTTTCCAATATGATTGGCAAATTGGGGTATTCCTTAGATGAACTTCCCAGTATATTAAATTCAGAGTTTTCACATTTTATATTTATCCTATTATTATCTACATTTATATATATAGGGGCATCTGGTAGCTTTCTTATTATATCACCGAAAATCCTAGAATTAACAACTATTGATCCTTCTTTTTCAATTTCGCATGCTAAATAAGTTTCTATTCCAATTTCTAAATCTGTTCCCACTATTTTTAATCGACCTTTATTAGTCTCTAATAGTAAACCATCTAAAATTGGTAAAGTGGTTCTCGAAGATATGCCTTTTTGGGCTATAGATATATGCTTTGATAAATCTCTTTGATTCACTTTAAGTTTCATTTGCATCCTCCTTTTTCTAGAAATAGAAAGAATATAATAATATAGTAGTAATAGTAGTAGGGCCTGTTATTATGTGGATAAGTCATTTTAGTGAGAATTGGCTTATATTTAAAATATTTAATAACATGTGGATAAGTCTTTAATTAAAAATAAAATTATCCACAAAAACAAAATTACCCTTCTTTTAATTGCTTAATAATGTCGTCAATTTTTCTTTTTAGTTCAGGGTTATCCTTTAAGTCACCACTTACTTTATCATAGGCATGAATTACTGTTGTATGGTCCCTACCCCCAAACTCATCTCCTATTTTTGGTAGGGAAAGATCAGTTAACTCCCTAGTTAGATACATTGCAATTTGTCTTGGATATGCAATTGCCCTGGTTCTTTTTTTGGAGTTAAAATCTTCAATTTTAATTTTGAAGTATTTAGATACTATTTCTTTTATTGAATCTACAGTTATTTCTACAACCTTGTTAGCTGATAATATATCCTTTAGGGCTTCTTCTGCTAATTCAACTGTAACTTCTGAGTTAGTTAATGAGGAATAAGCAACTACCCTAATTAAAGCTCCTTCGAGTTCTCTAATATTTGATTCTATCTTTGATGCTATGTAAAGCATTACATCATCATTAACTTTAATATTTTCAACCTTAGCTTTCTTTCTTAAAATAGCTATTCTAGTTTCTAAATCTGGTGGTTGTATATCTGCTATAAGGCCCCATTCAAATCTAGATCTTAATCTATCTTCTAAGGTTGGAATCTCTTTAGGAGGCCTATCACTGGAAATAATAATCTGTTTATTTGCTTCGTGTAAAGCATTAAATGTATGGAAAAATTCTTCTTGGGTTCCCTCTTTACCAGCTATAAATTGAATATCGTCTATTAGTAGAACATCCACATTTCTATATTTATTTCTAAATTCTTCATTCCTATATTCCCTAATAGAGTTAATCAGTTCATTTGTAAACTTTTCAGAGGAAACATATACAACCTTAGCTGATGGATTTTGATTAAGTATAAAATGGCCTATGGCATGCATCAGGTGGGTTTTTCCTAAACCTACTCCTCCATATATGAATAAAGGGTTGTAGGCTTGGGCAGGTGCTTCAGCTACAGCTAAGGATGCAGCATGAGCAAACCTGTTGCTATTCCCTATTACAAAGGTGTCAAAAGTATATTTAGGATTTAACTGAGCTCTTTGGTTGTTTTCAACACTTTCTTGTACTATAGATTGTCCAAGATTCAGGGAATATTCTTCACCAGGTATGATAAATTGGATATCAAAATCTTCCTCTGTCACATGCTTAATTGCATTTTTTATTAAATTTAGATATCTGCCAACAAGAATACCCTTTGTGAATTCATTAGGTGCTGCCAATATGACTTTGCCAGATGAGATACTTACAGGTTCTATGGTTTTTAACCAGGTGTTAAAACTGACTTCAGTAAGTTCTACTTTCATTAGGTTTAGAACTTCATTCCAAATATTATCTAAGCCTGAAGACATAAAATTACCTCCTATTTATATTAAAAAATTATTGCCAATATAGAAAAAAATAAACAATTATAATAGTATATCCAAAAAGTTATCCACAAAAATTATAAAAAAATAAAATTTTAGAAGAAAGAGTTTATAAAAATGAATTGTGGATAAACTTTTAATAATATGTTATTTAAATAGGGGTGTAGAAAAATATTCACTTATCAACAATATGTAGACAAAAAAAATGTGGATATTTAAGTTTTATATATTTGATTTTAAGGATTTTTCATAAAAAGTAAAAAGTTATTAACATTTTATCCACAAACTGTGAGTAAAATTCACTTGTTGATAATTTACTTAAATTTATCCACATATATTTTTATGATATCAGAAATCAAAAATATATTCAATAAATTTATCCACATGATTAACAAATTGTTAATAACTTTCCTATTATTACTTATTGGTGAAATTTCTTGACATATCCTGCTTAAATCAATATAATCATTAGTAGTATTTATGTTTTCTTTAGAAAACTCCATATTATTATATATTTGATGCTACCTATTTGAAGGAGGTGTTTTTTTATGAAAAGAACTTATCAACCTAAAAAAAGACAAAGAAGTAAAGAGCATGGATTTAGAAAAAGAATGAAAACTAGATCAGGTAGAGCAATACTAAAAGCTAGAAGAAGAAGAGGAAGAAAAAGATTAACTGCATAAGGCCCCTAATCTGGAGGCCTTTTTATTACTAAATTCCAGATATTTGGAGATGGGTTTAATGAACAAAGAAAACAGATTGAGAAGTAATATGGAGTTTAAGAGAATCTATAATAAAGGAAAGAATTATTGGAATAGGAATTTGATTCTTTATGTAAAGAAAAATAATACTAATATTACTAGGATTGGGTATTCGATTACGAAGAAGATTGGAAATTCTGTTGTTAGAAATAAAATTCGACGAAGAATGAAGGAAATTTGTAGATTAAGATTCCACGAATTGAAAGATGGATACGATTTGATTTTTATACCGAAGAAAAACATTGTAGATTTATCTTATAAAGAATTAGAAAGTGCAATGCTTCATATATTAAGATTAGGTAGAGTTTTGAAAGATGAGTGATTGTATGTCTAAATTGGTAATTTTCCTCATCAGACTATATCAGAAAATTTTCTCAAGGTATGTGTTTGTGGGAAGAAACTGCAGATTTTATCCTACTTGTTCTGATTATTCAATACAAGCTTATGAAAAATATGGCTTTTTTAAAGGAACTTTTCTGACTATAAGAAGAATTCTAAGATGCAATCCATTTAATCCTGGGGGATATGATCCGCTTAAATGATAGGAGGTTAACAAATGTCTAATTTTTTGGGTAATATATTAGGCGCTTTATTAAAATTTGTATATGATACTGTTTCCGCGATCGGTAGTGAACCTGAATATTTTTCTTTTTACGCAATGGCTGTCATTATAACTACTATAATATTTAAGTTAATATTATTACCTGTTAGTTTTCAACAAAGTAAGTCTTCCAAGAAAATGGCAGAAATACAACCAAAGGTGAAAGAAATTCAAAAAAAATATAAAAATGACCCTCAAACAATGAATGCAAAGACTATGGAATTATATAAGGAAGCAAAATATAATCCTGCTTCTGGATGTTTAATCTTATTGATACAACTTCCTATTATTTTTGCATTCTTTAAAGTAATGCGTGAACCTACTGTTTTTGCTTTTAAAGATATTGGAGCTTATGAAGCTATGAATAAGGCCTTCTTTTGGATTAAGAATTTAGAAAATCCTGATCCATTTATGTGGGGGCTACCTTTATTAGCTGGATTAACGACTTATATACAATCTGCTACAATGAGTTCCAATCAAGATCCTCAAACTCGTGAAAGCATGAAGACCATGAACATTATTCTTCCATTTTTTATTTTCATGGCTGCAAGGAGTTTCCCAGCTGGTTTAGCACTTTATTGGGTTGTAAGTAATATATTTTCCATTATTCAACAGCTGATTTCCAATAGGTCTTTAGGTAAGATTAAGGAGGAGAATTAAGGTAATGAGATCTGTTATAAAGGTATCAAAAACCATTGATGATGCTATAAATGATGCTTTGTTGGAGTTGAATGTAGGTAAAGAGGATGTGAAGATAGAGATTCTGGAAGAGCCAAGTAAGGGACTGTTTGGTTTAATTGGTGGAAAAGATGCAATGGTAAAGGTGACAGTAGTATATGATCCTATTGAAATAGCTGACAATTTTGTTTCAAAACTATTAGCTTCTATGAATATAAGGGCAGTTACTATGGTTAAAAAAGAAGAAGATTGTATAGTAGTGAATATAACTGATATTAGTTCAACAGATATGGGAATTTTAATTGGTAAAAGAGGAAATACACTTGATTCAGTACAATATTTGCTTAGCTTAGTCCTTAATAAGGGAAAGGAAAAATATATTAAAGTTCTTGTAGATGTAGATGGATATAGGGCAAAGAGGGAAGAAACCTTAATTAGGTTAGCAAATAAAATGGCTGAAAAAGCCAGGTATTCAAGAAGGTCAGTAAAACTTGAACCTATGAATCCTTATGAGAGAAGGATAATTCATTCAGCATTACAAAATATGGATGGTATAACTACCTACAGTGAAGGAGACGAACCTTTTAGAAGAGTAGTTATTCAATCTAAGTAGATCACAACCCAGTATTTTACTGGGTTATTCTAATTAAAAAGGAAAATTTTGATTTTTTATAGATATAGATTTTTTTGGTATACTATTTGTGTAGTATTTATTAATTTTAATGAGGTGGTATTGTGACTATTGCTGCTATTTCAACCGCTGTTGGTGAAGCTGGCATTGGTATTGTTAGAATAAGTGGAAATAAATCTTTAGATATTGCAAATAAAGTATTTAAGGGCAATAAGCTTGATATATTAAATGAAAACCATAGCAAGAGGTTAGTCTATGGTCATATTGTTGATAAAGAAAATAATAAATTGATTGATGAAGTTCTTATATCCTTTATGAAGGGCCCTTACACCTATACAAGGGAAGACATGGTTGAAATCTATTGTCATGGTGGAATTATCTCAGTTAGGAAGGTCTTGGACCTTATATTAAAAAATGGTGCTAGGTTGGCAGAACCAGGCGAATTTACTAAAAGGGCTTTTTTAAATGGTAGGCTAGATCTATCTCAGGCAGAAGCAGTTATAGATATAATTAGGGCTAAGACGGATAAGAGTTTTGAGACCTCCCTTAATCAATTAGAAGGTTCCATTTCAAATAAGATAAAAGAGATAAGGAATATATTATTAGAAATGATAGCTCACGTAGAAGTATCCATAGACTTTCCCGATGAAGATATAGAAGAGGTCACCTATGAAGACCTAGAAGCTAAAGGGGCTACTGTTAAGGAAGAAATTAAAAAACTCCTCCTCACTGCTGATAGGGGAAGGATATTAAGGGATGGTTTAAATACAGTAATTTTAGGTAAACCCAATGTGGGGAAATCCTCTTTATTAAATGCTATTTTAAGAGAAAATCGTGCCATAGTTACTGATATACCTGGTACTACTAGGGATATAATTGAAGAATATGTAAATATAGATGGTATCCCTCTTAGAATTATAGATACTGCAGGAATTAGAGATACTGAAGATATAGTTGAACAGATTGGTGTAAGCAAGGCAAAGGAATCGGTAGAAAAGGCAGATTTGATAATTGCTGTCTTTGATATTTCCAGGGAATTGACTGATGAAGATTTTGAGATAATAGATATTGTTAAGGAAAGAAAGAGTATTATATTATTGAATAAAATAGACTTACCAAATAAATTTACTAAACCCTATTTTCAGTCTATAATAGGAGATAAGCAAATAATTGAAACATCAATTGCATCTCAAATTGGTGTAGAAGTTCTTGAAAAGAGTATAAAGGATATGTTTTATAGTGGTGAAGTTGAAATATATTCAGATACTGTAATAACCAATGTTAGACACAAAAATCAGTTGGAAAAGGCTTTAGAAAATATTAAACATGCCTTACATGATATTAGAAACAATGTTCCAATTGATTGTATTGAAGTTGATTTGAAGAACTGTTGGGAAAATCTAGGGGAAATATCTGGTGACACTATTGGTGAAGATATTTTAGACAAGATTTTCTCTGAATTCTGTATTGGAAAGTAATAAAATTATTATTCAATGGAATAATAATTTTTTACATTTGATTTTTTTGAGAAATATTCTCTAGTTTTAGAAAGGTGATAATTAATGAAGGATATTAAAAAATATATAGCAGGTGATTACGATGTAATAGTTATAGGTGCTGGACATGCAGGTATTGAAGCTGCCCTAGCAAGTGCAAGGATGGGGTTAAATACAATGATAATGACCATGAACCTTGATTCTATTGCGGCTTTATCATGTAATCCTAATATTGGTGGAACAGGTAAAGGTCATTTAGTTAGGGAAATTGATGCCCTAGGTGGAGAAATGGCTTTAAATATAGATAAGTCTTTTATACAATCAAGAATGCTTAATACTTCTAAGGGTCCTGCAGTTCATTCCCTTAGGGTACAAGCTGATAAGAAAAAGTACCATATAGAGATGAAAAAAGTATTGGAAGATGAACCTAATTTAACTTTGAAACAAGGTGAAGTAATTGATGTATTACTTGAAGATAATCAAGTTAGAGGAGTTTTAACTAGAACAGGTGCTGTGTATAATTGCAAGGCTGTTGTTATAGCTACTGGAACCTATCTAAGAGGTAGAGTCTTTATAGGAGAAGTAAATTATGAATCGGGACCAGATGGAATGTTTCCTTCTATATTATTATCTGATGCTCTAAAGGGTAAAGGTTTTAGACTTAGAAGGCTTAAGACAGGGACTCCTGCAAGGGTCCATAGGAATAGTATTGATTTTTCAAAAATGGAAATCCAACCTGGTGATAAGGAAGTTATTCCCTTCTCATTTTTAAATATGGGGAAGGATTTTAATATAAAGCAAGAACCTTGTTATTTAACTTATACTACTGAAAGAATGCATGAAATTATTAGGGAAAATTTGCATCGTTCTCCTATGTATGCTGGAGAAATTGATGGAGTAGGACCTAGATACTGCCCATCTATAGAGGATAAGGTTGTAAGATTTGCTGATAGGAAGAAGCACCAAGTCTTTATTGAACCAGAGGGCCTTGACACTAAAGAAATGTATGTTCAAGGTGTAAGTTCTACATTACCGGAAGAAGTTCAATTGGAAATGTATAAAGAAATAATTGGACTGGAAAATGTTAAATTTATGAGATCAGCTTATGCTATTGAATATGATGCAATAGATGCTACTATATTGAAGAGAACCTTAGAGCATAAGGAAATAAAAAATCTCTTCTTTGCAGGACAAATAAATGGGTCATCCGGTTATGAGGAGGCAGCTGCCCAAGGCTTAATGGCAGGAATAAATGCAGCCCTAAATATTAAGGGAGAAGAACCCTTTATATTAGATAGGTCAGAAGCCTATATTGGTGTGTTGATTGATGATTTAGTTACTAAGGAAACCAATGAACCATATAGAATGATGACATCTAGAGCTGAATATAGACTTACCTTAAGACAAGATAATGCTTATTTAAGGCTTACTGAAAAAGGTTATAGGTTAGGCCTGGTAACAGAGGAAAGATATAGAAGAACCTTAGAAAAGAAAGAAGCTATAGAAAAGGAACTTGAAAGATTAAGGAAGATACAAATAACTCCTACTAAGGAGAATAATGAAATACTTGAAGATCTAAATAGTACACAAATTAAGAACCCAATTAGCTTATATGATTTAATAAAAAGACCTGAATTAGGATATGATATTTTACAAGTCCTTGATCCTAATAGGCCTGAATTGTTAAGGGAAATTAGACTTCAAGTGGAGACTGAAATCAAATATGAAGGTTATATTAAGAAGCAAATGATGCAAATTGAACAGTTTAAAAAGCTAGAAAATAAGAAGTTAGACCCAGACTTAGATTATCATGAAATTAAAGGACTAAGCAATGAGGCTAAACAAAAACTAAATGATATTAAGCCTGATTCTGTAGGTCAAGCTTCTAGGATTTCGGGAGTTTCTCCTTCAGACATTAATGTATTGTTAATATATTTGGAATTAAAAAGAAGGGAAGAAAGGAAAGAGGTTAATGGATAATATTGAAACCTTATTAAAAGGGGTCAGAGAACTTAATATCGAATTAAATGAAAGACAAGTAAATAACTTCATTAAGTATAAGAATTTATTAAAAGAATGGAATAAAAAGATTAATATAACTGCAATTACAGAGGATGATGAAATAGATATTAAGCATTTCTTAGACAGTTTAACTCCTGTAACTACTGGTCTATTTGATAGAAATATTTCTGTAATAGATATTGGGACTGGCGGGGGTTTTCCTGGCCTACCCCTTAAAGTTTACAATGAAGAACTTAAAGTAACCTTATTAGATAGTTTAAATAAGAGGATTACTTTTTTAAAGGAAGTAATAGAATCCCTTGAATTAGATAATATTGAAGCCATTCATGGTAGGGCCGAGGAACTTGGAAGAATGGAAAATTATCGAAACCAATATGATATTTCCATTTCAAGGGCTGTGGCTTCATTAAATACATTAAGTGAATATTGTATCCCCTTTGTAAAGCTAGGAGGATATTTTATATCCATGAAGGGTCCTGATGTGGAGGATGAACTAAAGGAAGCAGAAAAGGCAATTAAAACCTTAGGTGGAAAAATAGTTAATGTGGAATCCATTAACATTCCCCAATCAGATATTACCCATTCTCTGATAATTATCGAGAAAATAAAAGAAACTCCGACAAAATATCCTAGAGCAGGTGGCAAACCTAAGAAAAATCCTTTATAATCTGGGAGAATTTGTAGGAAAAAACTTGGGCAATAAAGAAGGAAATATTAATGTTAATGTTGAATAAATATAAAACTCAAGTGGGAAGAGGGATAAATATGAAAAATGTACAATCGGAGATAAAGTATATTCCTATTGCTGATATTAAGCCAAACCCATATCAGCCCAGGAGAGATTTTAACAAAAAGTCCTTAGAAGAGTTAAGTCAATCTATTAAGTCCTATGGAGTTATTCAACCTATTAGCGTTAGGCAGATTAAGGATAATTCCTATGAGTTAATAGCTGGAGAAAGAAGATTAAGAGCTTCACAATTAGCTGAACTTGACAAGATCCCTGCCATAGTTGTTGAATATAGGGATAAAGATTCTGCATTAATTGCCTTGATGGAGAATTTACAGAGGGAAGATTTGAATTTTATAGAGGAGGCAGAAGGCTATAATAACCTTATAGTTGACCATGGTTTTACACAACAGGAAATTGCAGAAAAAATAGGGAAAAATCAATCTACCATTGCTAACAAGCTAAGAATTTTGAAATTACCAGAAGATATAAAGAGGGATCTAATCAAGTATAATCTAACTGAAAGACATGGACGAGCTTTGTTAAAATTGACAGATGATGATTTAAGACGAAAGGTTTTAGAAAAGGTAATTAAAAATGATTTAAACGTTAAAAAGACTGAAGCCTTAGTAGACGGGATACTAGATGACTTAACTAAAAGGGAAGAAAAAATTAGCAAGCAAAATATTAAGAGCTTAATCAATATAAGAATTTATTTAAACACCATAAAGAAAGCCTATTCAGCTATTAAGGATACAGGTGTTAAAGCAGAATACAAGGAAATAGATAAGGGAGACCATGTGGAAGTAGTGGTTAAAATACCAAAGATTTAAAGGGAAGTCAATTATTATTGACTTCCTTTTTTGATTTCCCGGTCTATATTTCCCGGGAAATATATAATAATTCTGAAATTGTGACAAATTTATACCCTTCATCTAATAGTTTAGGTATTATTCTTTTTAATGCTTCTACTGTATGGCTCTCATTTTTATATACATAATCATGAAATAGTATAATATCACCATTTTGTATTCTCGACAAAGTAGTATCTACTATGGAATCTACTCCTGGATTGCTCCAATCCTTAGAATCCTGATAGAAGGTCCAGAGAACTATTGGAACATAGTTTGAGCTAACAATTTCAATAACATCCTTGTTGTAGTTTCCATAGGGTGGCCTAAATACCCTTGGTTTAACTTTTACTATTGAGTAGATTGTTTCCTGAGTTTTTATAAACTCTTCTTTTATTTCTTTTTTTGTTGCCCTTTTCATATCTATATGGGAGTAGGAGTGGTTCCCTATTTCATGACCTTCTTCAACTTGTCTTTTTATTACATCAGGATATTTTTCTGCATGGACACCTAGCACGAAAAAGGTAGCTTTTATATCATATTCTTTTAAAATATCTAATATATCCATAGTGTATTTTGGATGAGGGCCATCATCGAAACTTAAGGCTATGACTTTTTGATTTTTTGTACCCTTTGAAAATACTTCCTTGTTTATATCCATAGAGACATAAATTGCTTTTGGATATGAGTTATAAATACTTATTA
>JAAYQJ010000138.1 GCA_012519355.1 Tissierellia bacterium
AATGTATCTATATCTGCTAAAGTACTTTGTCTTAATAAATTTGGATCCGATAAATCTACATTTTCTCCATCTTTAACATCGAGTATTTTGATTAGCTTTTCTAATATCTTTATCCCTTCATTTACTATATCTCTGTTTATTGGTAAATTATTAGCCATTAAATTTTCTAGCAAACCTATCGTTAAATGGTTTTTTTCTATGCCTATTTCTTTTAATAGTTTATCAACTGGATTGTTGTTTTCATACATACTTTGATTTAAATGAGTAACTTCTAATGGTTTTAAATAAATCTTATTCTTGTCTATTGATTTTACTACAAATACAGCATTGTCTCCAGCTGCAAATTCATATTTTATATCTAAAGAAGCTTCTAACTGGCCAACTTCAGGGATGTTGATACTTATTGTCTCATCCTTAATCTCAACTATCCTACCCCTAAAAATAGTACCCTCCTTTAACAAGTCTATTTTATTGATTTGAAGCAAGTTATTTAATAGGGTATTTTCGATTTTCACATCAACCACCCCTACTTAGTATTTAATATCTTTTTTAAAAAAGTATTTCTATGAATTGGAGAGGGACCTAAGCTTTTTATTAGTTCCCTATGTTCCTTAGTACCATAACCCTTGTGCTTCTTTAAATTATATCCAGGAAATTCATTATCCCATTGAATGCACAATCTATCCATATAAACTTTAGCTACTATTGAAGCGCAAGCAATACCAAATGATTTTTCATCACCCTTAATAATGGATTCTTGATCTATATCTAAATCTATTTTCTCAGCATCTATTAATAAAAAATCTGGTAGGATTTGATTTCCTTCTTTGTCAATTAAATTGTTCACAGCCTCTTTCATAGCTAATCTTGTACTTTCTTTAATATTTATTTCATCAATAATTGTAGGGCTTACTCTTCCTATACCCCAAGCAATACTATTAGATATTATTTTTTCATATAAGGCTTCTCGTTTTTTTTCAGTTAATTTTTTTGAGTCCTTTACTCCATCTATAAATAGATTTCTAGGCATTATAATGGCACAGGCAACTACATCTCCTGCCAAGCACCCCCTGCCTACTTCATCTATACAAGCAATATATTTGTATCTCATATTTGAAATTCTCTCTTCTATTTGAAACATAAAATAACCTCTATTCTTCAGGAAATTCTAGTGTAATTCTTCCAATTATTCCTTTTCTAAACTCATCTAAGATAATGTTACTTACCTTTGTATAGTCAATCTCCCCACCCTTTAGGAGTGCCCCTCTCTTTATACCTATTTCTTCCATAATTTGCAGATATGATTTGTCATTAATTTCTACATTATATCGATAATTTAAAAGATTGGGAAAATTCTCCGCAAGACTTTCTATTAGTTTTAAGGCCAAGCTTTCCCTATCTAATATTTCATCCTTAATTGCACCAGTAAAAGCTAAATTCAAACCAACTTTTTTATCTTCAAATTTAGGCCAAAGTATTCCAGGTGTATCTAATAACTCTAAATTTGCTTTAGTCTTTATCCATTGGTTAGACCTTGTAATCCCTGGTTTGTTCCCAGTTTTTGCACTTTTTCTTCTAGCTAAAGTATTAATCAATGTTGATTTCCCAACATTTGGTATACCTAATATCATGACCCTAACTGGTCTATTAATTATTCCACGTCTTTCATTTTTTTGTCTTTTATCCTCATATAGTTCATTTGAAAGTTTTATCAACCTATCTATACCTTTACCACTTAATGCATCAATACAAACAGCCATTAAATTTTTTTTAATAAAATATTCTTCCCAAGCCTTATTGCCTACTTCACTAGCTAAGTCCGATTTATTCAAAATAATTATTCTTGGTTTACTTCCCAAAATATCATCTATTATGGGGTTACGACTACTTATAGGTATTCTAGCATCTATAAGCTCAAATACTATGTCCACCATAGATAGGTTTTTTTCAATAGACTCTCTAGTCTTCTTCATATGGCCTGGATACCAATTAATATTCATAATTTTCACCTACTTAAATAAAATTGGGACTAAATAGTCCCAATTTATTAGTAATTTCTCTTTTCTTTTACTCTAGCAGACTTACCTTGTCTGTCTCTTAGATAGAATAATCTAGCTCTTCTTACCTTACCTCTTCTAGTAACAACTAATTTGTCAATCCTTGGAGAATGAATTGGGAAAGTTCTTTCAACTCCTACACCATAAGATATCCTTCTTACTGTAAAAGTTCTTCTTGCCCCACCACCTTGTATTTTAATTACAGTGCCTTCAAATACTTGGATTCTTTCACGGTTACCTTCAATAACCTTATAATGAACTTGAACTGTATCTCCTACATTAAACTCTGGTAAATCATCTCTTAGTTGCTCATCTTCAATCATTTTAATTATATCCATTTGTATGACCTCCCTTCTCCACAGATGTTCTTGCCCTATAGGCAGAGGACCATCCCTATTCACATACGAAAGTATTATAGCATAACTAATTTTCAATTACAACTTAGTTTTATTCACTATAATCCTTAATTTGAGACAATATCTCAATCTCTTCTTTTGTTAAATCTCTTTTTTCAAGCAAATCAGGTCGTTTCATAAAAGTTGCTTTTAAAGCTTCTCTTTTTCTCCAATTTTCAATATTTTCATGGTGACCTGACAACAAAATATCTGGGACATTATATCCATTAAATTCTCTTGGTCTTGTATACTGTGGATACTCCAACAAACCATTGAAATGTGACTCCTCAATAAAGGATTCTTCTGATGAGAGTACACCAGGTAATAGTCTAGTAACTGCATCTATAATAACCATGGCTGGTATTTCTCCACCAGTTAATACATAGTCTCCAATAGAAATCTCTTCATCTATATAATGTTCTATAATCCTATTATCTATTCCTTCATAATGTCCACATAATAGAATTATATGTTCTTCTTTAGAAAGATTATTGGCTAAGTCTTGGTTAAAGACCTTCCCCTGTGGTGATAGGTAAACTGTCCTTGATTTTGGACCTTTTACACTTTGTATTGCGTCATAAATTGGTTCTGGTTTCATAACCATACCTGCACCGCCACCAAAGGGATAGTCATCAACTCTTTTATGCTTATCCTTAGAAAAATCCCTAATATTTATGCAATTTATATGGATTATACCTTCTTCATAGGCCCTACCTATAATACTCCACTTATAAAGAGTATTAAAGAATTCAGGAAAGAGTGTTAATATATCTATTTTCATTCTATCATTCCTTCAATAGGGTCAATGAGGATCTTTTTTTCCTCAACGTTTATATCAATGATAAATTCTTTTACAGCAGGGATTAAATACTCTTTTCCCTTATTATCATCCTTTACTACATATACATCGTTGCTGGCTCCTTGCATAACATCAACTAGAAGCCCAATGAAGTTTGAACTAGTATCATATACTTTGCAATTCAATAAATCATATATGAAAAAATGGTTTTCAGGTAAGATTACCCTATCCTTATCTCTAACATATAAATAATCATCTTTAAAAGCTAGTATTTGATTAATATCATCTAAACCTTTAAATTTCAAAATACCAAGGTCTTTATGATACCTAACTGCCTCAATATCTACTTCTATTTTCTTGTCACCAATATATGCAGTTTTCAAATCACTAAACCTATGAAGATCATCAGTTAGAGGGTAAACCTTTACCTCACCCTTTATACCATGACTACTTACAATTTTTCCAACAATAGTATAATCCATTTTTTCACCTATTCTCTTTAATCAGAATATCTTATTGAATTATTTCTACAACTACTCTTTTATTGTCCTTAATAGCTGCAGCTTTTACAACTGTTCTTATGGCCTTAGCAATTCTTCCTTGCTTTCCAATAACCTTTCCCATATCATCAGGATGTACTTTTAATTCAATAATTACAGATTGACTTCCTTCAATTTCATTTACTTCAACATTATCTGGGTTTTCAACAAGTGATTTTGCAATGAATTCTACTAATTCTCCCATACTTAGCACCTCCTAGATACTTTGTTTTACTCTGTTTTATTTTCGTATAAACCACTTTCTTTAAACAATCTATCTACAGTATCAGTTGGCTTTGCACCATTCTTTATCCAATTAATAGCCTTTTCATTATCAATTTTAACTGTTTTAGGCTCAGTTAATGGATTATAGTAACCGATTTCTTCGATAAATCTTCCATCTCTAGAAGCACGAGAATCAGCAACAACTATTCTATAGAAAGGATTCTTTTTAGCACCCATTCTTCTCAATCTTATTTTAACTGCCATTTTTTCACCTCCTACTAAAATTAATATCTATTTAGAAAAAGGGGAATCCAAATTTCCCTCTTTTCTTCATGGTTTTTTCCATATCTGTAAACTTCTTCATCATCTTCTTAGTTTCCTTAAACTGTTTCAGAAGTTTGTTTACATCTTGGACTGTAGTTCCACTCCCTCGGGCAATTCTCTTTCTTCTACTACTATCAATAATATCTGGATTTTCTCTCTCTTTTTTAGTCATAGATTGAATAATTGCTTGTATTTTGTTAATGTCTTTCTCACTAACATCTAATCCCTTCAAGGCTTTTGAATTCACACCAGGTATCATACCCAATAATTGATCCAATGGTCCCAAGGATTTCATCTGTTCTAATTGATCTAAAAAATCATCAAAGGAGAATTGTTGAGTCTTGATCTTTTTTTCTAATTCTAAGGCTTTTTTAGCATCTATGTTTGCTTGGGCCTTTTCAATAAGACTTAGTACATCTCCCATACCAAGAATTCTAGAGGCCATTCGATCTGGATGGAAGGGTTCTAATTGATCTAGTTTCTCTCCCATACCAACAAACTTTATAGGTTTATTAGTAACTGCTCTAAGGGATAAAGCAGCACCACCCCTAGCATCACCATCTAGTTTAGTAAGTATAACCCCTGTTATACCAAGCCTTTCGTTAAAGGACTCAGCAACATTTACAGCATCTTGACCAGTCATGGCATCAAGGACTAGAAGGACTTCTTGCGGATTCACGGAAGAATAGATATTTTCTATCTCTTCCATTAATTCTTCATCTATGTGAAGTCTACCAGCAGTGTCTATAATAATTACATCATTGCCATGTTTTTTCCCATGTTCTAAGGCTGCCTTAGCTATATCTACAGGATTGACCTTATTTCCCATAGTAAATACTGGAATGTCAACCTTTTCTCCAACTACCTCAAGCTGTTTAATAGCTGCAGGCCTATAGATATCACAGGCTACTAGTAAAGGTCTTTTATTTTGCTTTTTTAAATTAAAAGCCAGTTTTCCAGAAGTAGTTGTTTTACCTGCACCCTGCAAACCACACATGAGTATTACAGTAGGTGGACTTGATGAAAAATTTATTTTGGCTTCCTTTTCTCCCATTAATTTTGTTAATTCTTCATTTACTATCTTTATTACCTGTTGTCCTGGAGTTAGACTTTCCATCACCTCGGAACCTATGGCTCTTTCTTTGACATTTTTTACAAAGTCCTTAACTACTTTAAAGTTTACATCTGCTTCCAATAAGGCCAGTCTAACTTCTCTCATTGCCATATCTACATCTTTTTCTGAAAGTTTACCTTTTCCTCTTAATTTACCTAGAGCATTCTGTAATTTTTCAGATAAGGATTCAAACACCATCAATCCATCACCTCCCTACTGTTGTTTAAAATTCTTTGGCTTATATCTTTTATCTTTAAAGTCTTATCATAGATTTCTTCTATATTATTCTTTTTTGCTATCTTCATTATTTCTTCTGTAATATTAATAATTTTTCTTATGTCATCATGACTACTATAAAACTTCTCTACAAGGCCTAAGCTTTTTTCATAAACATATAGTTTTTCTTCAGCTCTTTTTAAGATATCAAAAACACCTTGCCTAGTAATACCTAGTTCATCACCAACTTCAGCTAAAGATAAGTCATGTATATAATAGAGTTCAACAGCTAAAAATTGCTTTTTACTAAGTAATTTCCCATAAAAATCAAATAATATACCTACCTCTACTAGTTTCTCAACCATTATATCACCAAAAAAATAATACTGTCAAGTCTTTTACTTGACGGTATTATTTTAATACAAAGTCATCAATTTGTCAACTAATTTTTACTTAATAATTGCCTCTACAAAGTCTTCTACTATGAACTCTTGTAAATCCTCAATTCCTTCTCCTACTCCAACTAACTTTACTGGGATTTCTAGTTCAGATTGAAGGGCTATAATAACTCCACCCTTTGCTGTTCCATCAAGTTTAGTTAAAGCTATGCCAGTTATATTTGCAACTTCGTTAAATACCTTGGCTTGATTCATGGCATTTTGACCTGTAGTGGCATCTAATACTAACAAGACCTCTTTAGTAGCCTCGTTGTATTCTCTTTCCGTTATTCTAAATATTTTGTTTAACTCATTCATCAAGTTTGATTTATTATGGAGTCTTCCAGCAGTGTCACAAATTAAAATATCTGCTGCTCTTGCTTTCGCAGCCTGTATACCATCAAATATAACTGCTGCAGGATCTGCCCCTTCACTATGGGATATAACATCAACACCTGCTCTCTTTCCCCACTCTTCTAATTGCTCTATGGCTGCTGCCCTAAATGTATCACC
Source organism: Tissierellia bacterium (assembly GCA_012519355.1). GTDB lineage: Bacteria > Bacillota > Clostridia > Tissierellales > Tissierellaceae > JAAYFT01. Next base: position 6,620 of record JAAYQJ010000138.1, read on the forward strand.
TGCTGCTATAAGTACCTTCTTGCCTTCCTTCTTGAAAAGATGGGCAAGTTTTCCAATTGTAGTTTTTTTTCCTACTCCATTAACACCAACCACTAAAATTATAGCAGGCGAAGGTTCAACATTTAACTTATTATTCAGATTTGACTCTGTCATTAGTTTTTTTATTTCATCTTTTAGTAATTCTTTAACTTCATTAGGTTCAACAACCTTTTCCTCTTTAACCCTTGACCTTAGATTGTCAATTAAGGTCATAGTTGTATTTACACCAACATCAGCAGTTACCAATACTTCTTCTAAATCATCAAATAAGTCTTCGTCAATCTTTTTATATGATTTTAATATACCATCAATTTTATTAGAAATATCGTTTCTTGTTTTAGTCAAGCCACCCATTAGCTTCTCAAATAAACTAAGTTCTTTAGGAGCTTTTTCTTCAGTTACTTCTTCCTTTTCTTCCTCTACTTCACTTTCAATACCTATACTTTCATCTATTTTTTCTTCTACTTCTTCTTCCACTTCTTCCAAATTTTCTATTTCATCAACTTCTTCAACTACTTCTTCCCTTTCAACTATTTCCTCATTTTTCTTATCCTTTTTCTTAAACCACTTAAACATTTAACAACCCCCTAACTTGCTATTTCATCCACATTATCTTTTAGTTTAACCGATATAATTTTAGAAATACCTTCTTCTTCCATAGCAACTCCATATAAAACGTCTGCTATTTCCATAGTAGTTTTTCTATGGGTAATAATTACAAATTGTGTATCTTTATCGAAGTTTTTTAAGTAATTTGTATATCTACTTATATTTGCTTCATCTAAAGCAGCATCTATTTCATCTAAGATGCAAAAAGGTGATGGCTTTAGTTTTAATATTGCAAATAACAAGGCTACAGCTGTTAAAGACTTTTCTCCTCCAGATAGCAATGTAAGGCTTTGAAGCTTTTTACCAGGAGGTTGAGCGTTTATTTCGATTCCTGATTCCAATAAATCTTCCTCATTTTCTATGATTAACTCAGCATGTCCACCATTAAAAAGAGTTTTAAATATTTCTTGGAAATTTTTATTAATCTCCTTGAAATTAGTAATAAATTGATTTCTCATCTTATTTTCCATATCTTTAATGACCTTATTTAGGCTGTCTTTGGCTTCAATTAAATCATTTTGCTGCTTCAAGATAAACTCTAACCTAGATTTTACGTTTTTATATTCTTCAATTGCACCTAAATTTACATTACCTAATTCTTTAATTTCACCTTTAAGCCTTCTTGTTTCTACTATTGCATTTTTCATATTTTCTAAATCTGTTTCATATTCTAAAGCTTCATTGTAGTTTAATTCATATTCATCATATAATTTTTTGTGATAATTGTCTAACTGTACACTGTTTCTAGCTAATTTTACTTCCAGCTGATTAATTGATTTCTCTGTTTGATTAACTATATTGTTTAATTCAATTAATCTGTTCTGTTCATTGTAAAAGCTTTTCATTATCTCGCTCTTCTTAATAATTAAATTGTCTAATTCAGCTTTACTTATCTTAACTTTTTCCTCAAGAACTTGCATATTGAAGAATAAATCCTCTCTTGCCTTTGTTATGCTTTCAATGTTTTCTGAATTAGTGATTATGGCTTCTTCTCTTTCTGTAAGCTCATCTGAACTTTCCCTTATATCAGCATTTATTTTCTTATAATTTTCATTTAGAGTATTGATTCTATTATCTATTGAGTTTAGGCTTATCTTTAAATCTGTAACTACTTTTGATTTTTCTTCTATTTCTAGTTTTTCTTCATTATAACTAATTGTTAAACTCTTTATTTTCTCTTTATTAATTTCAATTTCATTTTCATAATCATTGATTAAGCTGGTAAGGCTATCAATTCTATCCTTATAGCTTCTAATTTCATTATTTAAGGTATCAATTTCATCAATCGATTTTTTTATGGATTTGTCTAATCTTTCCAGTTCCAAGTTATTGCTTTCCTTCAAATTCTTTAATTCTATTAGCCTGTATTCTTTTTCTTTAATCATTTCTTCTGTTTCTATAGTTTCTTTCCTTAAAGCAACTAATTCTTCTATATAGGCTG
>JAAYQJ010000020.1 GCA_012519355.1 Tissierellia bacterium
AAGATTAAACCATTATTATCAGGAATTTTAACCATGACCATCTTATACTCTATTAACTTGAGAATAAATGGTAAATCAAATATACCCCTATTTAGTTATGGGTCTATATATGACCTAGGACTTACCCTATTGATATTAGGTATTATAGTATTGACTATAAAAGTCCTAATAGATGTATTCTTGAAAACAGAAATAGGCTACCTTTTAACTGCAACAGGTGATAATGAAGCCTTAGTAAAATCCTTAGGAGAAAATAGCAATAAATATAAGGTTATGGGTTTAATGTTATCTAATGGGCTTGTTGCATTGAGTGGAGCTTTAATGGCCCAGTACCAAGGCTTTGCTGATATAACTATGGGTAGTTCCATCATAGTTGTAGCCCTTGCTTCTATAATCATAGGTGACACACTTAAGAAGAATTCCAGTTTTATAAAAGGGACTACTAGGGCAATTATAGGGGCAGTCATATATAAAATAATCGGTGGAGTTGCCATAGATTTAGGCCTTAATCCTAATGACCTTAAGGCAATAAACGCAATAATTGTAATAGCCTTTATATCTTACAATAATTTTGCCATAGATATCTTTGGCATATTTAGAAAGAAGGAGGGAAAACAAAGTGTTGAGAGTAGTAAACCTATCAAAGAGTTTTAATAAAAATACAGATAATGAAATAAATATCTTTAATAATTTTAATCTAAGAATAGAAAAGAATAAATGTACTGCCATTATTGGACCTAATGGCTGTGGTAAATCTACCCTCCTTAATATAATTGGTGGGAGTATCCCCTTGGATAGGGGTGAAATAATCCTAAATAACCAAGATATTTCACATTTAAAAGAAGAAAAAAGAGCCCTTAATATAGGTAGGGTATATCAAAATCCATCAATGGGAGTTTCTCCCTCCCTGACTATTTTAGAAAATATGGCCTTAGCTGATAAAAAGGGAGAAAAGTTTTCCTTGAAGAAGTTAATTAGGAAAAATAATATAGATAAATATATTGGTCTATTAAGGGATTTAGACTTAGGCCTTGAAAACAAGTTAAATACTCAAGTAAAATTTTTGTCTGGTGGTCAAAGGCAAGCCCTATCCTTGGTAATGGCAGCTATGAAGCATCCTGATTTACTATTACTTGATGAACATACTGCTGCATTGGACCCGAAAACATCAAATTTAATAATGAAAAAGACAAAAGACTTAATTGAAAAATACTCCATAACCACCATAATGATTTCCCACAATATGAGAGATGCAATTGAGTATTCCGATAGGATAATAATGCTAGATAAGGGACGAGTTGTATTTGATAAGCCTAGCATAGATGTAACGGAAGAAGAGTTAATTAATATATATAGAGAAAAGCTTGTACAAATTGTAGCATAAAGAGTATAGGCAGATAGGAATCTATCTGCCTATTTATTATAGACTGCCAGCCATGTACCTTTCTGCACCCTCCATTGCTTTTTCATAAAGTTCTTCTGGGTATCCTAGGTATTTTAGGATAGCTATTGCATTTCTTGTGGTACATGGCCCATCTCTTAATATATAATCAAACTTAATATCATTTTCTTCTATACTCTCTCTAAAATGATAATTCTTATACCTTTCATTGACTAAACTTGTTAGTTCTAAATCATGGGTTGCAGCTACAACGCAACAATTCCTTTCAATCATGTAATTTAGTGCTTCCTTTGCAGCACTTATTCTTTCTGCTGTGTTGGTACCCCTAAATATTTCATCTAAAATACATAGGACCGGTTGACTAGGATTTATAGAATCCAATATCCTTTTAAGAGACTTGGCTTCAGCCATAAAGTAGCTATCTCCTTCTACTATATTGTCTGTAGTCCCAATGGAGGTTAATAGTTTAAAATAACTAGACCTAAAGGTCTTTCCTAAGGCCATATATAAGGTCTGTGAGAAAATAGAATTAATGCCAATTGTTCTTAAAAATGTAGATTTCCCTGAGGCATTTGAACCCGTGACTAAAGCTCCAATATTGTTTAATTCAAAGCTATATGGCACTGGATCCTCTATCAGGGGATGGTAAATATCTTCTCCTCCTATATAAAAGTTACTCCTATCCCCTATTAAATCTGGTTCTGTATAATATCTTAATCCATCCCTATAGGATGCTATTGATATATAGGCATCTAACTTTCCTACTAAAGAATAGATTTGATAAAAATCTTCCTTATGCTTATTCAATAAGTCTACAGTTTTATAAAAAATCTTGGGTTCTCTTAACAAGAGCATATTATAATAATGTACAAACATTTCCTTCTCAGAGCCTGCAGATTCACTGAAACTAAGCTTTTTAATATTTTTTCTTACCTTATCTACCCTTTTAAGCATATCTTTTAACTTGTCTTGACCGATATCAATACCTTTTATGTCTAGTTTTGCTATCCCTTGAGCAGATTTTAAAAGCTTGCCTAAGTATGCAAAGGTCTCCATTTCTTCGTATATTTTCTTCTTGTTAAGATTATAGATCCATGTATTAATAACTATAGAGCTTAAAAAAATCAACATTGCCTTAGGCATATCTATAAATAATACTACTATTACTATTAATGGTAGGTATGAGAATAATTTATATATTTTAGAATATGTGCTATCAACATTAATGCCCTTCCTAAAATAGTTAAATATATCTTTTCCCTCATCTTTACCTAATAGATAAAGGGGAAATTGTATTTCTTGGGACATATCCTTATTGTTTAAAAGCTCATTAATGGCTTTATTTCTTTTTTCGAGTATATCCTTATTAAAAATTGGATTTCGAAGAATATAGTAAAGGTATTGCATTCCTGGTAAGGACTTAGTATGGTCTATTTTACTAAATACTGAATCCATATTTAAGTCTTCCCAAGTAATATCATCTATGTAAAATCTATCACCTTCTATTCCCCTTTGAAATTCAAATAATTTTTTAATGTTTTTGAAATCTCGTTTTTCCTTATGGTCTTTACCCCATAGCTCTTTAATCTTTGCCCTATAGATTTTATATATATTTTTATTTTTGTATTTTTGAAAAAGAAAAAGTAAACCTATAGATAAAATAGATATAGTAAAATAACCATAATGTATCTCTATACCTAATGCAATCCCACCTAGTATCCCAAGAAAAATTAAGAATTCAATGACATAATCTCTCATTTGATTAGGATAATAACCCATTATATCCTCCCCTTTTGATCTTACATTTTACCTTTCTACACTATAAATTAGGTACAAAAAAGTTATTTCAATAATGAAATAACTTTTTTTATAAGGCTATATTACTTATTTAAAAAATATCCTTTCTAAATATGCTTCTTTTACCATCTTCTTCTACGAGTAAACCCATGTTTAGCACTCATATAGATTACTGTTAAAATAGTTGTCGGTACATTGTATACGAAAAATGTAGCAATTCCCACTGCAAAAGTCTGAGAAAAAGTTTCCATAGACTCAACTCTAAAGGCTGATATTATGGAATTTAAAAAAAATATTCCTGGTAAAATCAGTCCAGTTATTTTTTTCTTACCTTTAGCTAAATATGCCTGTAAAAACAGAGCTCCTATTACAGCTACAGCAGCAATTAATGTTTTATTCAACTTTGATTTCCCCCTTGTCATAAGCTAATCTATTTTTTGCCTTTGAATCCTGGACAAATATTATCTTCAATATAAAATCAGACTATCT
>JAAYQJ010000139.1 GCA_012519355.1 Tissierellia bacterium
AGATTATCCTAGATAAAGAGCTTATTTGTGAAGACTTCTTCATACTTAGCACAGGTATAGCAGGTGAAATTCTACAAAAGTTTATAAATTACAGTGCTAAGCTGGCTATAATCGGAGACTTTTCCATTTTTTTGAATCTCACACTCAAGTTAAGTAAAAGCAATTTAATCAAGTAGGTTCTATTTCATTGTATAGGGGGGATAAAGTTGTTATAATAAAATGAAATGACGAAATATTAACAAAAATAAATCTTATTACAAGAAATGATATTTATTTTTTGTGACTAGATTAATGAAGGGAAGGTGAATTAATGTTAAGTAATCCAATGGTATTAAAAACTATTCAACAAGTAGGTAAATCTATTGCCTCAATCCTAAATGTAGAAATAATGATAATGGATAACAAACTTAATAAACTTGGAGGGACTGTTAATAATGAAAAAGACTATTATATAAGCAATGTCTACAAGTATATTATGAACACAGGGGAACGAATAATAATTGAAAATCCAGGTTTTCATCCATTATGTAAGGGCTGTAAGAAATACATGAAGTGTCCTGAAAAAGCTGAATTTGATTTCCCCATAAAATTAGATGATGAAATCATTGGGATATTAAGTATAGTAGGCTATACAGAAGAACACAAGAGAATTATGCTATCAAGGAAAGAAGATTATATAAATTTTCTTGAAGTAATGTGTCAAATGATTTCCACAAAGGTTTCAGAAGTTATAACATCTGAAAAGCTAATAGTTTCAGCCTTGCAGATGACATATATTTTTAACTCTATAGAGGAAGGAATAATTGCATTTAATGAAAAAGGTGCAATTACTTATTACAGACCGTATTTCAAAACTAAGGGATGAAGTCGTACATGCTAAGCCTATATTATGTAGCGAGAGAGCATTACTAGTGACAGAATCCTATAAGGAAACAGAATCTTTACCTATCCCAAAAAGAAGGGCTTTGGCTTTAAAGAAAATTCTAGACAACATGACACAAATAATTTGGGAAGGTGAATTAGTAGTAGGGAGTCATGGAAGCAATGGAAGAAGATCTGCTCCAGTTTTCCCTGAATTCTCTATTAGCTGGTTGGAAGAGGAATTAGACGAGAAATTAGAAACCAGAGAACAGGATACATTTATTGTTCCTCAAAAAGTAAAAGAAGACTTAAAAAGCATTATTCCCTATTGGCGACAAAAAACTGTATATGACAAATATCGTGCCATGTTGCCTGATGAAACAAAAAATGCTAGGGATGCTTATATGTTTACCCGTGATTTATTTGAAAGGTTTGGATATGGACATAATGCCTATGACATTCCAAAAATTTTAAAGGTTGGGTTAAAAGGTATTAAAGATGAAATTAATGAGAAGCTTTTAGAGATTGACTTGACCACTAATGAAGGCATAGATAAGAAGCTATTTTATGAATCAGCTCTTATATGCTGTGATGCAGTTATTGACTATTGCAAACGCTATTCAAAGACAGCACTAGATTTAGCAAAAGAAGAGAAGGACCCTGAAAGAAAGTTAGAATTAGAAAAGATTGCAGACGTTTGTGCATGGGTTCCAGAAAATCCAGCTAGAGATACTTGGGATGAAATACAGGTTGTAGCATTTATGCAGCTTATCATACAAACTGAAACAAATGGGGATTCAGTATCACCAGGACGTCTTGATCAATATCTATATCCATATTATAGGAAGGACATAGAAGACGGTAGGTATACAAAAGAACATGTTCAGGAATTATTAGATTGTTTATGGATTAAATTCAATGAAATTATTAAGGTTCAAGATAGTGAATCCGTTCATATTCACCCTGGATTTCCAATGACTCCAAATGTTACTATTGGCGGATTAACTCCTGAAGGAGAAGATGCAACTAACGAACTGAGTTTCTTAATGTTAAATAGTCAAGAACATATTAGATTAACAAATCCACAATTTACAGTACGCTTTCATAATAATACTCCAAATGAGTTTAAATTGAGAGTAGGAGAGGTTGTAAAACTTGGAACTGGCATGCCAGCTATATTTGGAGATGAGAAAAGTATGGAAGCAATACAGAAAACTTTTCCAGATATGCCAATTGAGAGAGTAAGAGATTATAGAATTGTTGGCTGTGTAGAATTCGCGCCTAGGGGCTTCCAAGGCAGAATAACAGGAGGTTGGTTTAATGTAGCTCGTGTTATAGATCTTGCCCTTAACAATGGTGTAGATAGATTAACAGGAGAGCAAATAGGCCCTAGAACTGGAAAACCTGAAGACTTTAAAGACTTTAATGATGTATTTGAAGCAGTTCGTAAACAAGCTGAATATTTTGCAAGGCAATTAGTTATTAATGCTGCAGTTGTTGATAAGGTACAAAGAGAAAATACTCCTCATCTATTCCTTTCATGCCTCACTGAAGGATGTATTGAGAAAGGAAAGGATATGACCTATGATGGTTCCCTATGGGGTGCAACTGCTGCTGTACTTGTTGGATTGGCAACAGCAAGTGATTCATTGACAGCGGTGAAAAAGGTTGTATTTGAAGATAAGTTAATAACTATGGGAGAATTAAAGGAAGCACTAGATAGTGATTTTGCAGGAGAAAAAGGAGAAAAATTAGAAGAATTCTTATTTCTGCACCTAAATATGGGAATGACGAT
>JAAYQJ010000140.1 GCA_012519355.1 Tissierellia bacterium
CTTTGAAACATTAATGGATATAGAAGCCATAGGAAATGATTTAGAATTTTCAATACCCATGTTTGGATATATAGGTTCTCCATCAATAAAAGTAAAGAAGATGTCAGTATCAGGGGAATAAATATATTTTTGATAAAAATAGTAACCACTTATATACCTTCCTCATAAAATACAGTGAGGAATAAACATAAGGAGGTTATTAGAATGACTGAAGAATTGGGCGCAAGAAAAGATCGTAGAGGTGTATTTGGAAACATTTGTAACGATGACTCACTACTATTCTTTTTCCTATTACTAGTAGTTCTATTTGGTAACTCTTGCTGGTTTAATGACAGAGCAGATGATTCACTATTATTCTTCTTCTTACTATTGGTAATATTGTTTACAGGAGAAGGCTTTTGCTTCTAACTATACCTAATAAATAAATTACAATTTTAAAAAAACCCGTAAATCGGGTTTTTTTTTCATTTCTAGGGGTAAAATATTCTATAACAATAGTAAATGTTACAAACATTTAACAAAAAAATAATAAATAGTATAGCACATTTAAAATAATGTGTTATAATATATAATATAAAATATATAGGAGGTTATACTAATGCATAGTTACAAATACATTAAGTGGTTTAACGAAATTGATAAAAACGATATTCCAGTAGTAGGCGGTAAAGGCGCAAATTTAGGAGAACTTACTCAAAAAGGATTAGATGTACCACCAGGATTCTGTGTAACGGCAGGAGCCTATAATCATTTCATAAACTATGCAGAATTAGATGAGGTAATTAGAGAGTTAATTAGGGGACTAGATGAAGAGGACTCTTCAATGTTACAAGAGGTAAGCAAGGCCATACAAGATAGAATTAACGAAGGCGAAATACCAGAGGATTTAAAAAATGAAATTATTGAAGCCTATAAAGAACTAAGTAGTAATATAGGGTTAGATAACCCTGAAGTAGCAGTAAGAAGCTCTGCTACAGCAGAAGACTTACCAGAAGCCTCCTTCGCTGGTCAACAGGATACTTATTTACACATAAGCGGAGTAGAAGAATTAATTAATTACGTTAGAAGATGTTGGGCTTCCCTTTGGACAGCAAGGGCAATTTATTATAGGGTAAAGCAAAATTTTGACCACTTTGATGTTTCCTTATCTGTTGTAATTCAAAAGATGGTGAACAGTGGAAAATCAGGAGTTATGTTTACAGCTAATCCAATAAACAATAATACTAATGAAATTATGATAAATGCAAGCTGGGGTCTAGGTGAAGCAGTTGTATCAGGTACTGTAACTCCAGACGAATATTTAATCAATAAAAATTCAAAGGAAGTAATAGAAAGACATATTGCAGAAAAGAATATTATGATCGTGAAGAAAAAGGATGGAGTAGGTACTGAAGAAGTAAAAGTAGCTGATTATATAGGGGAAGAATATGTGAACAGTCAATGTCTCTCCGATGAGGAAATAATGGTATTAGTAGACTATGGATTAAAAATAGAAGAATTATATGGTTCTCATCAAGATATAGAATGGGGATTTGATAAAGACACTAAGAAATTGTATATATTACAATCAAGACCAATAACTACATTAAAAGGAGATGTAAAGATGGGTGAAGTTAAGGAAAACAAAGAATTAAAAATGTTAGTTAGAGGATTACCAGCTTCTCCTGGAATTGGTAGAGGAAAGGTAAGAAATATTAAGGATATATCTGAAATTGATAGGGTAAAAGAAGGGGATATTTTAGTAACAGTAATGACTAACCCTGATATGGTTCCTGCTATGAGAAAGGCAGCAGCAGTAGTTACTGATGATGGTGGAAGAACTTGCCACGCTGCAATAGTATCTAGGGAGTTGGGTATTCCTTGTATAGTAGGTGCCAAGAATGCCAGCCAAGTATTAGTAGAAGGCCTAGAAATTACTGTAGATGCAAGTCGTGGGGTAGTTTATGAAGGCTTAGTTTTGGAAGAAGAGGAAAAAGAAGAAAAACCAGCAGTAGGTGGTTTTAGTGAAGAAATGTTACATCAATTAGCACCAATTACTGCTACTAAAATCTATATGAACCTTGGAGAACCTTCTATAATAGGCAGGTATAAACATCTACCTTTTGATGGAATTGGCCTTATGAGAACTGAGTTTATATTCACTAATATGATAGGTGCTCACCCAATGTATCTAGTAAAGACTGGTCAAGGACAATTGTTAATAGATAAGATGGCAGAAGGAATTCAAATGGTAGCAGGAGAAATCTATCCAAGGCCTGTAGTAGTTAGACTATCTGACTTTAGAACTAATGAGTTTAGAGGACTTAAGGGTGGAGATGAAGTAGAGCCAATAGAAGCCAACCCAATGATTGGTTGGAGAGGGGTTTCTAGATATATTTCTCCAGAATATGAGGAAGGCTTTAGATTAGAATGTAGGGCTTTAAGAAAGGTAAGAGAAGAGTTTGGTTTAACCAATGTTTATGCCATGTTACCTTTTGTAAGGACTACATGGGAGTTAAAGAAGGTAAAAGAGATTATGGCAGAGGAAGGCCTAGTTCAAGATAAGAACTTTAAGATCTGGATAATGGCAGAAGTTCCTTCAGTAGTATTTGAAGCTGAAGAATTTGCCCAAATGGTTGATGGATTTAGTATAGGAAGTAATGACCTTACCCAACTAGTTATGGGAGCAGATAGGGACTCAGGAATATTAAACAATATGGGATATTTCGATGAAAGAAATGAAGCAGTTAAGAGGGCCATATCTATCCTAATCAAGGCAGCCCATAAATATGGAAAGACTATCTCCATCTGTGGTCAAGGACCGTCACAATATCCAGAGTTTGCAGAGTTCCTTGTAGAAGAAGGAATAGATAGTATGAGTGTAAATCCAGATACTGTTGCATATACAAGAAGGCTAGTAGCTTCAGTAGAACAAAAAATCATGTTAAGAAAACTTAGAAATATATTGTAGAAAAAGGCAAGAATTCTTGCCTTTTTTCTATTGTATACAAGAAGGAAGAGATTATAGTATAATAATATCATTATAATTATTCATCGAGGTGGAACATGATAAATGTAATGATTGTTTTTTCAATTATTGCAGCAGTCGATAGGATATTTAACAATAGACTTGGATTAGGTGAAAAATTTGATGAAGGGCTTAAGTCCATAGGGAGCTTAGCCCTAAGTATTATTGGAATTTACAGCCTATCTCCCTTAATAGCCAGGAGTTTAGCCCCAATATTGTATCCAGTGGGAAACATGTTAAATGCTGACCCATCAGTATTCATTGCTAGTATACTTGCACCTGATTTAGGTGGATATAATACTAGTATTAATATAGCTCTTTCAAATCCTATAGGTGAATTAAATGGATTAATATTATCCTCTATGTTAGGAGCTACCCTTTCTTTTACTACTCCACTGGCATTAGGCCTTATATCTAAAGAGGATTTTACTTATTTTGCTAAGGGAGTATTGGCGGGTATAATAACTATTCCCCTTGGTCTTTTAGTGGGTGGCATAATGATGAAAATAAGCTTCAAGCTTATTTTACTTAATTTAATTCCAGTTATTATATTTTCTTTACTTCTTATTCTTGGATTAATTAAAGCACCAGAAAAAACCATTAAGATTTTTAATATCCTTAGTAAAATTATTATAATAATAAATACAATTGGATTAATAGTAAGTATTATTAATTCAATATTTGGTATTGAATTAATAAAAGGCATGATTCCTCTAGAAGAGGGTGCCATATTAGTAGTAAAGATAGGTATTATCCTATCTGGAGCCTATCCTATGCTTCACTTTTTATCAAAAAAGCTTGATTTGTATTTAGTAAAAGCAGGGGAGAAACTTAATATTGATAAGTATTCTATACTAGGTATTTTTACTTCTTTAGCAAATTGTATACCAATGTTGGGAATATATGATAAAATGAATAATAAGGGAAAAGTATTGAATGCTGCCTTTGCAGTGTCTGGTGCTTATACCTTTGGTGGCCAATTAGGATATATTGCTTCAGTGTCTTCTGAAGCTGTAAATCCTTTTATTATAAGCAAATTAGTAGCAGGAATAACTGCGATTATGGTAGCATCCATAGTTATGCAAATAGAAAAAAAAGTTAGGAGGTTAGTATGGTGATTAATGGAAGATTAAAAGATTTAAGGAAACTAATGAAGGACAGGGGAATTACTGCCTATATAGTAATTACCTCAGATCCACATCAATCGGAATATGTTGCTGACCACTATAAGGGAAGGGTTTGGATTTCAGGATTTACTGGTTCTGCAGGTACAGTAGTAATTACAGAAAATGAAGCCATACTTTGGACAGATGGTAGATATTTTATACAAGCTGAAAAGGAACTTCAAGGTTCTGAATATAAGATGTTTAAAATAGGAATACCAGGCTACCCATCTTATATAGAATGGTTAATGGAAAACTTAAAAGATGGAGATAGTATTGGATTTGATGGCAAAGTATTCTCCCAATCTCAAGTAGAAAACTTAGAAAATGAATTTTTGAAAAAGAATATTAAGTTTATAGATGAATATGATTTAGTAGGAGAATTATGGAAAGATAGACCTCCTATACCTATGAGGGGGGCTTTCATCCATGAATTAAAATATACTGGAAAATCCACTAAGGATAAGATTGAAGAAGTAAGAAAGGAAATGGAAAAGGACAATGCAGACTATTTCCTATTAGGAAGCTTAGACGATATTGCCTGGTTATACAATATAAGAGGTAGGGATGTAGAATGTAATCCTGTAGTTATATCCTATGCCCTTGTATCTAAGGATGGAGCCTATCTATTTGTAAATAAGGAAAAGATTAATGGAGAGACAGAAGACTTTCTAAAGGACAATGGAGTAGAAGTAAGGGGATATGAAGAGATAATAGATTATCTAAAATCTATTGATAAGAATTCAAAGGTCTTTGTAGATAAGGAAAGAATAAACAGATGGGTTTATAAAGCCATACCAGAAGGATGTAAAATAATTAATAAAACCAATATAACTACAAACTTAAAGGCAGTTAAAAATCCTACTGAAATTGAAAACCAAAAAAACGCTTATATTAAAGATGGAGTAGCCTTAGTAAGGTTTTTCAATTGGTTAGATAAAAATATAGGAAAGACTTCTATAACTGAGATGTCAGCCCAAGAGAAACTATTGCGCTTTAGGCAAGAACAAGAGGGCTTTATTGAACCAAGCTTTGGTACTATATCTGCATATAAGGCCAATGCTGCTATGGCTCACTATTCAGCTAGTGAAAATTCTAATTCCGAAATTAAGCCAGAAGGCTTTTATCTAGTAGATTCCGGTGGTCAATATTTGGATGGAACTACAGATATTACTAGAACAGTAGCCGTGGGACCTATAACGGATGAAGAAAAACGAGACTTTACATTGACATTAAAGGGACATATTAATTTAGCTAGTGCTAGGTTCCTTTATGGTACTACAGGCCATAGTCTAGATATTTTAGCAAGATATCCATTGTGGGAAGAAGGTATTGATTACAAACATGGTACTGGTCATGGAGTGGGATATTTATTAAATGTACATGAAGGACCCCATAGGATAGCTTCTGTTCCAAATAATGTAGTATTAGAAGAAGGCATGGTTGTTAGTATTGAACCAGGAGTATATAAGGAAGGTAGTCATGGAATTAGGATAGAAAATATTGTAGTAGTAGAAGAAGATATAAAAACTGATTCAGGTCAATTTATGAGATTCGAAGTATTATCCTTCGTACCTATAGATCTAGATGCTGTAGATATTAACCTGTTAACAGAAAAAGAAAAATCATGGTTAAATAATTACCACAAAGAAGTATATGAAAAACTATCCCCATATTTAAATGATGAAGAAAAAACTTGGTTAAAGGAAGAAACTAGGAGTATTTAAAAACAATTCTGCTAACATAGTCATGTTAGCAGTTTTTGATACATAGATTAAGGCAAGTATTTAGGGGTAGTATTATTAATAATAGTAGTAGGTTAGGAGGATTTTAGATGAACGTAACTAAAGTTACTGATAATATATATCAACTTTCAGTAAATGTAGAAAACATCTTATTTGAGGGACTATGGGAAATGCCCAATGGGGTTTCATTAAATTCTTATATAATAAAGGGTGAAAAGACTGCCATAATAGATGGGGTCTGTGGTTGGGACGGAGTACCAGAATCTCTGTTTAAACTTTTAGATGAATTGAAAATTGACCCCAAATCTATTGAATATGTGATAATCAATCATATGGAACCTGACCATTCAGGATGGCTTGAAGATTTTAAGCAAATCACTTCAGACTTTAAAATTCTATGTACTGAAAAAGCAAAGGACTTAGTAGATGCTTTCTTTGAACATTCAGAGGACATCATCGTAGTAAAGGATAATGATACTTTAGACTTAGGTAAGGGCCATCTTTTAAAATTTGTAGAAATACCAAATGTACATTGGCCTGAGACTATGGCTACTTTCGACACCTTAACAGGAACCCTCTTTTCCTGTGATGCCTTTGGGTCCTTTGGAAGTGTAAAGGATAATAATTATGATGATCTGTTAAGGCCTGAAGAAATAGAATTTTATGAAAAGGAAGCAGTTAGATACTATTCCAATATAGTAGCAGCCTTTTCATTGCCAGTTAGGAAGGCCATTGAGAAATGCCAGTCCTTACCTATAAAGATAATAGCTCCAGGTCATGGAATAGTTTGGCGGGAGAATCCTAATAAGATTATTGAAGATTATAGTAGGTATGCAAGCTATCAAAGGGGGCCTGCAAAGGAAGAAATTACACTTATATGGGGTTCCATGTATGGAATGACTGAAAAGGCAGTAGAATATGTAATAGATATACTTGAAAAGGAAAAAATAAATTATAATGTTCACAGGGTTCCTGAAGATTCATGGGGTAGTGTACTAACTTCAGCTTGGACCTCAACTGGAATAATTCTAGGAATGCCCACCTACGAATACAAAATGTTTCCACCTATGGCAGCCCTATTAGAAGAACTAGGTAAGAAAAAAGTATTAAACAGAAAGGCCTTTAGATTTGGTTCCTATGGCTGGAGTGGTGGAGCTGAAAAAGAACTTATAGAAATTATGGATAAATATTCTATGAAATGGGACTTCCTTGAATCAGTAGAATTTAAGGGTATTCCAAGGGAAGAAGACCTACAAGTAATAGGAGAAAGGGTAAGGGAATTGGTAAAAATTGTTAGGGAAACTGTATATAGATGAGAAGATGCGATATCGAATTTTCGATATCGCATTTTATACTATTAGTTTGTTTATTTGTTATAATATAATAAGAGAAATTATAAGTAATTTGCAGAACTAAGGGTGATCTAATGTTCAATATAGAAGAAGAGCTAAGAAAACTACCTGATAAACCAGGTGTATATATAATGAAAAATAAAGATGATGAGATAATCTATGTAGGAAAGGCCATATCCTTGAGGAAAAGGGTTAGACAATATTTTCAATCAAGTAAAAATAACCCACCTAAAGTCCAGGCTATGGTTAAACATATTTCCGAGTTTGAATATATTATAGTGGATAATGAAGTAGAGGCATTGATACTGGAAGCAAATTTAATTAAAAAGCATAAGCCTAAATACAATATTCTATTAAGGGATGATAAGCAATATCCTTATATAAAGGTGACTACTAATGAAAAATACCCTAGGGTATTTAAAACAAGGCAGATAGAGAAGGATGGGGCAAAATATTTTGGGCCTTATCCCAGTGTATCTGCAGTAAACGATGCCATAGAAATCATTAGAAACCTCTATCCTATTAGGACCTGCAATAGAAATTTAGAAAAAGATATAGGTAAATCAAGGCCTTGCTTAAATTTCTATATAGGCAGGTGTTTAGGCCCCTGTCAAGGAAATGTAGATGAAAAGAAATATCTTGAGATGATTGATGAAATTTTATTATTTCTTAATGGAAAGGAAGATAAGCTAGTTGAGATTATAGAAGGTAAAATGAAAGGAGCTGCAAAAGACCTAGATTTCGAATCTGCAGCTAAATATAGGGACCAGATTAACTCATTAAACCATCTACATGAAAGACAAAAGATAGTCTCCACAACCCATTTAATAGACCAGGATATAATTGCCATGGCAAGGGGAATAGAAGAAGTTTGTATCCAGATATTCTTCATAAGAGACGGAAAAATCCTAGGTAGGGAACATTTCATCCTGGAAGACAATTATAATGATGAAAGGGGAGAAATATTGTCTTCCTTTATAAAACAGTTCTATATTGGGTCAGCATATATACCAAAGGAAATCATCTTAGAAGAAGAAATAGAGGATATAGTGGTATTGTCTAAATGGCTAAGTGATAAGAGGGGCAATAAGGTAAGTATTACAGTGCCAAAAAGAGGAGAAAAGCTAGACCTAGTAGAAATGGTAAGGAAAAATGCCATGGATATGTTAAATAAATACGGTGATAGGTTCCTTAGGAAAGCAAGAGAGAACCAAAAGGCCTTAGAGGAGATAAAGGATGTTTTAGGATTAGGAGGAGACTTAAATCGAATAGAAGCCTTTGATATTTCCAATATTAGGGGAGTAGAACCTGTTGGATCTATGGTTGTCTTCGAAAGGGGAGAGCCGAAAAAATCTGATTATAGGAGATTTAGAATAAGAACTAGGACTACACCTGATGATTATGGTAGTTTAGAAGAAGTCCTTACTAGAAGATTTGTGAGAGGATTAGAGGAAAAGAAAATAATTAAGGAAAATAAAATTGATACCAAGGGCTTTTCTAATTTTCCTGATTTAATCATGATGGATGGGGGAAAGGGACAAGTAAATGTAGCCCTAAGAGTATTAAGTAACTTAAAATTAGATATACCAGTATGTGGGCTAGTAAAAGATGACTTCCACAAGACTAGAGGAATTATCTTTGATAATAAGGAAATAAATTTAGAGGAAGATTCCTTAGGCTTTAGGATGATTTATAGGATACAGGAAGAGGCCCATCGTTTTGCCATTTCCTATCATAGGTCTTTAAGAAGCAAAGAAATGTTTAAGTCTGAACTGGATGATATAAAGGGCATAGGAGAAAAACGAAAGAAATCCTTATTAAGGCACTTCCAAAGCATTGAAAAAATAAAAAAAGCAACCATAGAAGAACTAGCAGAAGTTGAAGGAATGAATAAAAAGGCAGCAGAAGAATTATATTATCATTTCAATAAGAAGGGGGAAAATGATTAATGAAAAGGTTATACTTATCTGATACGGATAGAAAAATATCTGGAGTATGTGGTGGAATTGGGGAATATTTTGAAGTAGACTCAACTTTAATAAGACTTGCTTGGGTATTTCTTTCAATTTTTACTGCAGGCTTTCCAGGTCTTATTGCCTATATAATTGCAGCAGCTATTATTCCTAGAAGACCATAGAAAATGGGGAACATTGATAAAAATCAAACAATATTAAGAATAATCTAAATATTCTATTCTTTCAATTTGTACCTAGAATTATTGACTTTATGTAAAAAATTACATATACTTTAATTAGATGGCATATGTAATTTTATATAATTTCAACAAGTAGAACGTTATTCTTTCTACAATTAAATATTAAGATAAGGGGGCTTTATTTATGGCAAGAGTGATGAAAACCATGGATGGAAATACTGCTGCTGCCCATGTGGCTTATGCCTTCACGGATGTAGCTGCAATCTATCCAATTACACCATCTTCTACAATGGCAGAATTAGTAGACGAATGGTCTGCTAATGGTAGAAAAAATATATTCGGGCAAGAAGTACTAGTTACTGAAATGCAATCTGAGGCAGGAGCCGCTGGAGCTGTTCATGGTTCACTATCAGCAGGTGCAATGACTACAACTTTTACTGCATCTCAAGGTTTATTACTTATGGTTCCAAATATGTATAAAATTGCAGGAGAACTTTTACCAGGAGTTTTCCATGTAACAGCAAGAGCAATAGCTGGACACGCACTAAGCATATTTGGAGATCACCAAGACGTTATGGCTACTAGACAAACAGGATTTGCATTACTAGCATCCGGTTCTGTTCAAGAAGTTATGGACTTAGGTGGCGTGGCACACCTTGCAGCAATTAAGGGAAGGGTACCATTCCTTCACTTCTTTGATGGCTTTAGAACCAGTCATGAAATCCAAAAGATAGAAGTTATGGATTATGATGATTTAGCAAAACTAGTAGATTATGATGCATTAAATGAATTTAGACAAAGAGCCTTAAATCCAGAAAGACCTTATACAAAAGGTACTGCTCAAAACCCAGACATATACTTCCAAGCTGCAGAAGCTGCTAATCCATACTACGATAAGGTAGTAGACATAGTAGTGGAATACATGAATGAAATCAATAAGATTACTGGAAGAGATTACAAACCATTTAATTACTATGGCCATCCAGAAGCAGAAAGAATAATAGTAGCTATGGGTTCAGTAACTGAAACCATTGAAGAAACAGTAGATTACTTAATGGCTAAGGGAGAAAAGGTAGGAGTTGTAAAAGTTCACCTATATAGACCTTTCTCAGCAGAACACTTCTTCAATATTCTACCTAAGACAGTTAAGAAAATTGCTGTTTTAGATAGGACAAAAGAAAAAGGAGCAATTGCTGAACCATTACATCTAGATGTTAAGAATATCTTCTATGATTCAGATATTAGACCAGTAATAGTTGGTGGAAGATACGGCTTAGGTTCAAAAGACACTACACCATCACAAATTAATGCAGTATTTGAAAACTTAAAACAAGACAATCCTAAAGATAGATTTACTATAGGTATAGTTGATGACGTGACTAACCTATCCTTAGACATAAAAGAAACTATAAAAACTGAACCAGAAGGAACTATCAAATGTAAATTCTGGGGATTCGGTTCTGACGGAACTGTTGGAGCAAATAAACAAGCTATTAAGATTATTGGTGACGATACTGATATGTATGCTCAAGGATATTTCTCCTATGACAGTAAGAAATCAGGTGGAGTTACTATTTCACACTTAAGATTTGGTCATGAACCAATTAAATCTACTTACTTAATTACAGATGCAGACTTTGTATCCTGTTCAAAACAATCATATGTATATCAATATGATCTATTAAAGGGATTGAAAAAGGGCGGAACATTCCTACTTAACTGTATTTGGAATGAAGAAGAATTAGATAAAAATCTTCCTGCATCAATGAAGAAATATATTGCAGAAAACGATATTAACTTCTACACAATTGATGCTACTAAGATAGCTAAGGAAATTGGCTTAGTCGGAAGAACAAATATGATAATGCAATCTGCATTCTTCAAATTATCAGAAGTACTTCCAATAGAAGAAGCAGTTAATCACCTAAAGAAATCCATAGTTGAAGAATATGGTTCTAAGGGTGAAGATATAGTTAATATGAACTATGAAGCTGTAGATAAGGGTATTGAAGCTTTAGTTAAAGTAAACGTTCCTGAATCCTGGAAGGATGCTAAGGAAGAAGAAGTTGAAGATACTAAAGAAGTACCTGAATTCATTAAGAATGTATTAGAGCCAATGAATAGACAAGAAGGAGATAACTTACCTGTAAGTGCTTTCGTAGGTAGAGAAGACGGTTCCTTCCCACACGGAACTTCTGCTTATGAAAAACGTGGTATAGCAGTTGAAGTTCCACACTGGATTAAGGAAAACTGTATCCAATGTAACCAATGTTCATTGGTATGTCCACATGCAGTAATTAGACCAATTCTTGTAGATGAAGAAGAAAAGAAAAATGCTCCAGAAGGCTTTGAAACAATTAAAGCAACAGGAAAAGGATTAGAAGGCTTAGAATTCCGTATCCAAGTAAGTCCATTAGACTGTACAGGATGTGGAAACTGTGCTGATGTTTGTCCTGCTAAGAACAAGGCTTTAGTTATGACTCCATTTGAAGAAGAACTAGAAGTAGAGTCCAAGAACTGGGATTATGCTATGACTGTTAAAGCTAAACCAGAAGTAATGGATGAATTCAGCATTAAAGGTTCTCAATTCCAAGAACCACTACTTCAATTCTCAGGAGCATGTGCTGGCTGTGGAGAAACTCCATATGTTAAACTAGTTACTCAATTATTTGGAGATAGAATGATGATTGCCAATGCAACAGGTTGTTCATCAATTTGGGGAGCATCTGCACCATCAATGCCATATTGCAAGAACCAAGAGGGTAAAGGACCTTCATGGGCAAATTCACTATTTGAAGACAATGCAGAATATGGCTATGGTATGGCAGTAGCTGTAAGACAAATGAGAGATAAACTTGAAGCATTGATGACAGAATTTATCGAGTTAAATGTTGATGAAGAATTAAATGAATGCTTCAAAGAATGGATAGAAGCTAAGAAGGATGCAAGAGCTTCCAAGGCTGCTACAGGCAAGATCTTAAATAAACTTAACAAAGATGTAGCAAGCGAAAGAGGAAAAGAAATCCTTGCAGAAATAGAAGAATTAAAAGACTTCTTAATCAAGAGATCCATGTGGATCTTTGGTGGAGACGGATGGGCTTATGACATTGGTTTTGGTGGACTAGATCACGTACTTGCATCAGGAGACGATATTAATGTATTAGTATTTGATACTGAAGTTTACTCAAACACTGGTGGACAATCATCTAAGGCTACACCAACTGCAGCAGTTGCTAAATTTGCAGCTTCTGGTAAAAAAGTAACTAAGAAAGACTTAGGACTAATGATGACATCCTATGGCTATGTATATGTAGCACAAGTAGCACTTGGAGCTAATATGAATCAACTTACAAAGGCATTAAA
>JAAYQJ010000141.1 GCA_012519355.1 Tissierellia bacterium
GATTTACAAACAGAACATGAAAGATATATAGCAGAGAAGGTATTTAAAAAGCCTGTATTTGTAACAGACTATCCTAAGGAAATTAAGGCTTTCTATATGAGATTAAACGATGATGGTAAAACTGTAGCTGCAATGGACCTATTAGTACCTGGAGTAGGGGAGATCATAGGTGGTTCTCAAAGAGAGGAAAGGTATGATATATTAGAGAAGAGAATCATTGAAAATGGAATGGACCTTAAGGATTATTGGTGGTATCTAGAATTGAGAAAATATGGTGGTACTAAACATGCTGGTTTTGGACTTGGTTTTGAGAGAGCCTTAATGTATATAACAGGAATGACAAACATTAGAGATGTTATACCATTCCCAAGAACAGTAGGATCAGCAGAATTTTAAAAAGTCCTTGATTTATATGAAAAATTTGGTTATAATTGATTTTAAATTAATAAATACTATGAAAGGAAGTAGTAGACCCCACATCATTTGAAGAGAGCTGTCGGTAGGTGCAAGACAGTATTGATTAAGGTTGAACTCGTCCTTGAGTAACTGAGGTGAAATTAGTAGTCTTAGTCGGTAAATGCCGTTATATTTTAAGTGGCTATTAGCAATTAGAGTGGTACCGCGGAATTAACCTTTCGTCTCTTATTTTGGGATGAGAGGTTTTATTTTTTATCAAACTATGAAAGAAGAGGAGGTAAAATCGTGAGAGAATATATGCCAAATGAAATCGAAAAGAAATGGCAAGAAATTTGGGAAGAAAGAAAGCCCTTTAAGGCTTTAAATAATTCTGACAAACCAAAATTTTATGCATTAGTAGAATTCCCTTATCCATCTGGAGAAGGACTCCATGTAGGTCATCCTAGACCATATACTGCCTTAGATATAGTTTCTAGAAAAAGAAGGATGGAAGGTTACAATGTATTATTCCCCATGGGTTGGGATGCCTTTGGTTTACCTACAGAAAATTTTGCTATAAAGCATAAGATACATCCTGTAAAGGTAACAGAGCAAAATGTGGAAAGGTTTAAATCTCAATTAAAATCCATAGGATTTTCCTTTGATTGGTCAAGGGAAGTAAACACTACTGATCCAAAATACTATAAATGGACCCAATGGATTTTCTTGAAATTATTTGAGAAGAGCTTAGCTTACAAACAGGAAATGCCTATAAATTGGTGCCCATCCTGTAAAATAGGATTAGCTAATGAAGAGGTTGTACAAGGGAATTGTGAAAGATGTGGTGGAGAAGTAGTTAGAAGAGTAAAAAATCAATGGATGCTAAAAATAACTGAATATGCAGATAGGCTAATTGATGATTTAGAATTAGTAGATTATATTGAAAGGGTTAAGATACAGCAAACCAATTGGATAGGTAGATCTGAAGGTGCAGATATAGATTTTCAAATAGCTGGCAAGGAAGATAAATTAAGAGTATTTACTACTAGACCAGATACCTTGTTTGGTTCAACCTATATGGTTATTGCAGCAGAACATCCATTAATCGAGAAATATAAAGATAAAATTGAGAACCTAGATGAAATAAGGGAGTATCAAAAAGAAGTAAGCAAAAAATCTGATTTTGAAAGGACAGAGTTATCTAAGGAGAAGACAGGGGTAGAGATTAAAGGACTTAAAGCCATTAACCCAGCTAATGGAAAAGAAATTCCTATTTGGATATCTGACTATGTTTTAATGACCTATGGAACAGGAGCCATCATGGCGGTACCAGGCCACGATACTAGAGACTGGGAGTTTGCTAAGAAATTCAATCTTCCTATAATTGAGGTCATCAAGGGCGGAGACATAGAAAAAGAAGCCTATACAGATATAGAAGAGGGAACAGTAGTTAACTCAGATTTTATTAACGGTATGACACCAAAAGATGCAAAGGAATATATGATTAATTGGCTAGAAGAAAAAGGCCTAGGCCAAAGAAGGGTTAACTTTAAATTAAGGGACTGGGTATTTTCTAGACAAAGATATTGGGGTGAACCTATACCACTAATCCATTGTGATAAATGTGGATGGGTACCTGTACCAGAGTCTGAACTGCCAGTACTGCTACCAGATGTAGAAAACTACGAGCCTACAGATACAGGAGAATCTCCTTTAGCTAATATTAGGGACTGGGTAGAGACTACCTGTCCGAAATGTGGAGGACCAGCTGAAAGGGAAACAGATACTATGCCACAATGGGCAGGGTCTTCTTGGTACTTCCTAAGATATATTGATCCTCATAATGATAATGAATTAGCTTCAAAGGAAGCATTAGAATATTGGTTACCAATAGATTGGTACAATGGTGGTATGGAACATACCACATTACACTTATTATATTCCCGATTTTGGCATAAATTCCTATATGATATTGGTATAGTACCAGGACCAGAACCATATGCAAAGAGAACATCTCATGGTATGATACTTGGAGACAATAATGAAAAAATGTCAAAATCAAGAGGAAATGTAGTAAACCCTGATGATATTGTTAGAGATTATGGTGCAGATACCTTAAGAACTTATGAAATGTTTATAGGTGATTTTGAGAAGAGCGTACCTTGGTCAGAAAATGGAGTTAAAGGATGCAGAAGGTTCTTAGAAAGGGTATGGAAACTTCAGGATATATTAGTAGGTGGTGAAGGTTATACAAAAGACCTGGAAGGAAGTATCCATAAAACCATTAAAAAGGTATCTGAAGACTTTGAAACATTAAAGTTTAATACAGGTATAGCTGCATTAATGTCATTAGTAAATGAATTTAATGACCATGGCAGTATAAAGAAGGAAGATTTAAGAACCTTCCTATTATTACTAAATCCTGTTGCTCCTCACATTACTGAGGAAATATGGCAATCTATAGGGTTAGAAGGCTTCTTACATGAAGCAAGATGGCCAAAATATGATGAGGAAAAGATTAAGGATGATGTTATAGAATTGCCTGTACAGGTTAATGGTAAGGTTAGAGGCACTATAGTTGTAAATGTAGATGATACTCAAGATGTCATTAGAGAAAAGGCAAAGGAAGATAGTAATATAAGCAGATTTTTAGAAGGGAAAAATATTGTAAAAGAAATATTTGTTCCTGGTAAGATATATAATATAGTAGTTAAATAGTTTAGCTAATACGACAATCCTATATAGAAATATATAGGATTGTTAATTTTAGCAATTAAACATATATTTTAAAGGACAATAATAAGACTAAGGCCTAAAATTTGGCTTAGATGTGAAAATATAGATTAACCTTGTAAAAATAATTGTTTTATGGAATAATAATTTTTGTATTATAAATATATTTAAGGGGGACCAGTAATGACAAAAATAAAGATAATTACAGATAGTACAGCCTACTTAGCTAAAGAGTATGCTGAACAGGAAAAAGTGACTGTAGTTCCATTAAACTACATCTTTGGTGATGAAACAGGCAAGGAACCTTTTCCTGGTGAGTTCAATGATTTTTTTGAGAAATTAAAGACCACAAAGTTATTTCCTTCAACTTCTCAACCTTCAGCAGGTGATTTTTTTGAAGCCTTTAACCAAGCATTTGAAGAAGGTTATGAATCAATAGTAGCCATTCTTTTGTCTTCTAAATTAAGTGGTACTTATAATAGTGCAGTACTAGCTAAAAACATGTTAGATAACAAAAGAATTATTATTATTGATTCATTAAACTCAGCAGCTAATTTAAAATTCTTAGTTGAGGAAGCTGTAAATATGGCTAAACTAGGTAGAACAGTAGAAGAAATCAAAGCCCATATAAATAAGATGAAGGAAAAAATGCATGTTTATTTGACTACAGACACTTTAGAATATTTGAGTAGAGGTGGAAGACTTTCCTCAGTACAGGCAACTGTGGGCAATATATTAAATATTAAGCCTTTAATTGAATTAAAGGATGGAGAATTAAAACTTCTGGAAAAGGTAAGAGGAAAAAACAAGGCCATTTCATCTATAATAGCCAAGGTACCTGAAGATGTGAAAAAAATTGGAGTGTGCCATGTATTAGATGAAGAAAATGCAGAAAAGATGAAACTAGCTTTAGAGGAGAAATTTCCACAGGCTACAGTAACTCTTGATGAGTTAGGTCCTGTAATTGGATCCCACTTAGGGCCTAAGGGTATTGGAATCTGCTTTTATTAATAAGTTTTTAATAAGGGATATTCATAGTTAGTAAAATATGATATAATTGTAACGAACATATATTATGGGGGTGCATTTGATGAGAAAAATATTAGTAACAGGAGCACTAGGACAAATAGGTTCAGAGCTAACTACTGAGTTAAGAAGAATTTATGGAGCTAACAATGTAGTAGCTAGTGGTAGAAGACTCAAAGAAGGCCATGAAAAACTAATTGAATCTGGACCATTTGAAATAGTAGACATTACTAATGGAAAAGAATTACATGAAATGGTAAAAAAACATAATATCAATACCATAATAAATCTTGCTGCAATATTATCAGCTGTTGGTGAAAAGTATCCTGAGGAATGTTGGAATATTAATATGAATGGGCTATACAATGTATTAGAAGTAGCCAGAGAAGAAAATTGTATGGTCTTTACACCAAGTTCAATAGCTGCTTTTGGTCCAACAACACCTCCAGACAATACTCCTCAAGATACAATTCAAAGACCTACAACTATGTACGGAGTAACTAAAGTGGCAGGAGAATTATTATGTGATTACTACTTCAAGAAATTTGGAGTAGATACTAGGGGTGTTCGTTTTCCAGGTTTGATATCATATGAAACTCTACCAGGAGGAGGAACTACTGACTATGCAGTTCATATTTATTATGATGCATTGAAAAATAAGAGATATACAAGTTTTATAGCAAAAGGTACAATGATGGATATGATGTACATGCCTGATGCTCTTGATGCTATTATACAGCTTATGGAAGCAGACCCATCAAAGTTAATTCATAGAAATGCATTTAATGTTACAGCCATGAGTTTCGATCCTGAAATGATAGCTGGATCCATAAGAAAGTTTATACCTGAATTTGAATTAGAATATGACGTAGATCCTGTCAGACAGGCAATTGCAGATTCTTGGCCAAATTCCTTAGACGATTCTGCTGCTAGAGAAGAGTGGGGTTGGGATCCAAAATACGACTTAAACGGAATGACCAAGGATATGTTAGAAAAATTAAAAATAAAACTAGGTTTATAGTATAAAAAATATAGGGTGGAAATCACCCTATATTTTTATATTATACAGTAGTAATAGACTTATAATCTAAAGTATTTATTACAAATTGACTATTTTTCATGAAATGATCTTCACTAATCTGCCAAGAGTGACTACTAATATCTGACCTACGTGTTATTACATGATTAAACCTATCTATTGAATATACTTTTATTCCCTTATTTTTACATTCAATTAAAAATTGAGTATCTTCACCTCTTGAAATATGAGGGAATTTCATGGTTTTGAAAATTTCTTTCTTTGCAGTTAAGGTGGATCCAGCTATAAAGGTTACATATTGGTGTTCTTTATCAGGATATCTAATTACCAATGAATTATTCCTTTCTAAATAGGCATAGATTGTGTTTTTTCCAACCACACCAGCACTAGTATATTTAAATCCATTCATAATATCTATTAAATAACTGGGGCCATAGTAATCATCATCATCAAACTTAGAAATATAGGGATAACTAGCTATATCAATTGCAAAATTTAAGCACTCTCCTAAAGACTTTTTTTCTGAAAGTTTATATATTTTTATATCCTTATATTTTTTTACTACTTCTTTCCACAAGTCTAAATCTATAGCATCATTATTAATAACGATGATTAGCTCTTTTACCGGATAGGTTTGACTTGCATAATTGTCTACTATATTTTTCAAGGAATGGGGTCTTTTAGTACAGGTAATTACAGAAACCCCTTCTTCAGCTTTATTTGGATTCTCTATATTTAATTTATCTAAAATAGTGCTAAATCTATGTTCATAGGTGTGATGGCTAAATATCTCCCTAATACCTAGTGTTGATAATTTATCCCTAAGATTTTTATTACTTAAAAGTAAACTTATCAGCCTATCGGTATCATTTTTACTTTTCGACATTGGTACAATTTCTCCAAATAGGTTTTCTATGCCCTTAGCATAGCTACTAATTATTGGTGTGCCACAGGCTAAAAGTTCGAATACCCTTCTAGAAAAAGTAGAGGAGCTATTACTGACAGAGTTTACATTTAGAAAGATATTATATTTTTTATATTCTGCTAATATATCTTCATAGTTTAAAGAGCCTTTAATATAGGGTTGATATTCTTTTGGAAACAAATTTGATTTTGATTTTTTATCTCTAAACCTATCAAAAATTGCTAAATTATATTTAAAAGCAGGTTTTAAAATGTTTTCCATTTCAATACACCTATTAGGAAATTTATTATACCAGCCTCCTGCAAATGCAAGATCACCAACCTTCATTTTATCTTTATCTATAGGATTATGAATTTTTGGTTGGGCAGCAAAGGGGAGTAAAAAAATTTTATCATGGATTACAATATTCTTATATTTTTGTATTGAATCTGAATCAGTAGTAAAGATATAGTTGAAATGCTTAGCAGCCTCAATAAATATTTCAAAATCACTAGGATCCTCCTTAGCCCAGAACACTGTAGGAATATTTTGTTTATTACAATACTTAATAAGTGATAAGAGGCTAGTGCTTCTATATTTATGAAGGTTAGCAATTTTATTAATCCATTGATTCTCATATCCTTCCCATGCAGATTCAACTAGTAAAAAATCTGGTTGAAAACTATCAATTATACTCTTCCAATTTTCGGTTCCAAGTTGAACAAAATCCCCTTCATATTTAAAACATTCATAACTAAATTTATCTAAAATACAAGCAACTTTTATTATATTTTTATTGCTAGTATTACTATCTTCAATTGCATTTTTACCAAAATTTTTCTTTACATATTCTATTAGATGAGCTTTATATGGATTTATCAATGTTCTACCTCCTAAATGTACTATTAAATATTCATTAAATTATAGTACTCCACATTTTTTGGTAAACTCACTTTTTCAAAAATATTTGCTCCGTCTAAAATAATTGGTCTATCCATCAGCCTAGTAATTTCTTTATAATCTTCTTCAAAAAACTCATCGTGATTAACTAAAAGAATTAAAAAGTTACTATCTTCCACAGACTCATATTTAATCTTATCATAATTGATACCGTCAATTAAGGGATCATAAACTTTTACATCATAACCCCTATCCTTTAGTATATTTACTATATCTAAGGCGGGACTATTTCTAATGTCACTTGAATTCTTCTTATAACTAACGCCCCAAACTCCTATTTTTGGATCTTTTACTTTTCCTAAAAACTTTTCTATTTTGGATACTATAAAGTCAGGCATATTGTTATTTATATTTCTTGCCGTGTTTAACAACTTAGAGGAGTTGGGAAAACTATTTATAATAAAATAGGGGTCAATAGGGAGGCAATGACCACCAACTCCAATACCAAAGTCTGGCAAATTTACCCTTGGATGATTGTTTGCAAGGGAAATTACCTCATAGGGATCTATTTTAAGCTTGTTACATATGATTAGTATTTCGTTGGCTAAAGCTATAGTTACATCCCTATAGGAATTTTCAACTAACTTCACCATTTCAGCAATTTCAGCTGTAGTTGTATAGATTTCTCCTTCCACAAATTCCTTATAGAGACTTTTTACTTTTTTAGAGCAATTTTCTGTACATCCACCAATGATACGATTGTTATGAACTAACTCATATAAAATATTGCCTGGCAAGACTCTTTCAGGGCAATAGGCAAGATAAATATCTTTACCTATCTCATATCCCAAACTTACAATTCTAGGCTTTACAATTTCTTTTGTAGTTTTTGGTGGGATTGTGGATTCAATAATTACTATATTTCCCTTACTTAAATAGGGCAGAATACTATTTATACCTTCAACTAAATATGATAGATCGGGATTGTTATCTTTATCTAAAGGGGTTGGGGTACAAATAATATAAACATCTGCCCTATTAGGTCTTATATCTAATATTAGGGATTTATTGCTTAATGATTTTCCTAATAGTTCCTTTAAATTTTTTTCCTTAATGCTCAAGCTATTGGTTTTTATTCTATATACATAATCTTCATTAATATCTACTCCCAATACATGAAAACCCTTAGATGCTAATAGACATGCAGTGGGTAGTCCAATATAACCGATGCCTACAACGCATACTTTCATATAAACACCTCATTTAAAAAACATATCTATATTATAGATATGTTCTTTAGAGGCTTATTGACACATGTTTAATATAAATTCCTTATAATCATTTACCTGAGATATAAACTTACATTGTCTTAAAATATATTCATTATCTATTTTCCATGTATGTTTATGTCTTTCATTCCTAATATATACATAATGAAATCTATTAGTAGAATAAATACTTAAATTCTTCTCTATAGCTAAATTGCAAAATTTTACATCTTCTCCCAGATTTATATTTGGGAATTTTATTTTTTGGAATACTTCTTTTTTAAACATTAAAGTGGATCCTGAAACCCTATTTACAAATTTATTTTCTCTTTCTGGATTGATTAGCCCAATGACTTTCTTCTCGGCAAAATATACATAGTAAGAAGATTTGCCTACAATATCTATATTATCTAGGGATAATGGTTTTACAGTGTCTGATAAATACAAGGGGCTATAATAGTCATCATCATCAAACTTGCCAATTATGGGGTACTTAGTCAATTCTATACAAGTGTTTAAACATTCACCTAAGCTTCTTTTACTCCCCAAGGGTAAAATTTTTATATCTTTGTTAGATATTGCCCTCTCTAAAGTATCTTTATTATATACATCGTAATTTAATCCTATAATTAGCTCCTTTGGTTCATAATCCTGGGATAGAAAATTACTTAAAATATTTCTAAAGGAATTTATCTTATTAGTTGAACAGATTACAGAAATACCAGAGTTCACGTTTACACATCCAATTCGATTATAATAATAAATGTAACAAAAAATGAATATTTTAATATCCTACTATAAGGAGGGAAATTTATGGTTGATAATTTCTATATATCTGTATTTGAAACCAAAAATAAAGCAATTTTTCTTTTTTCAACACTGGAATCAAAAGGTTACAGGGGAATCCAGTTAGTCTCAACTCCTTGTAGTATTAAAGCTGGCTGTAATTATGCAATCAAGTTTGTTAATAAAAAATATATAGATATTATTAAAAAAGAAGGTGAAGAATTAGGCATTTACAATATAGATATATACTTTGCCAGACGTATTAATGGTAGATTAACTTATAAAAAAGTTTATATTTAATTCTTATTAAAAATTCTTGCCCAAAAAGACCTTGTGTTTTCCATCAGCAAATTTTCTAGGTTTTCTAACTTATTTATGATCTTACTCTGATTATTAATAATTTTTTCTAAGCTTTCTTCTAGTGAGCATTGATTACTAATAAGATTATCTAGTTTTTCACTGAATTCTAATATATAGGAGGGAACAGACTCTACTGGTTCAGAACTAACTTTATACTCAGTATAGTCATTAGTTAATTCCTCTTGAGCTTCTTCAACTTCCTCAGGGCTTTCTATAAAACTAAAGCTATTAGCACTAAAGAAATGGTTTATGAAATATATTTCACCTTTATCTCCTTCATCAAAAAATACTAGGTTTACTTTATCTGGATAATTTAATGGACTTAATCTAGACTTATATATTTTTAAGCTATCTTTGAAATCTATATCACCTGTAGTTTTAATCCATGAGTTACCATAGTCTTCAGATTCTAAAGAGTGGATTTTATCCTTAGATATAAATATTAATTGAAGCTTATTATTCAATTCGAAAATGAATGGATAACCTGAGGATAAAAATATATGTGGAAGGTTAATTTCCTTCCATGTAAACTTTTCTTTTCCACTTGCGTTCATCTTCATTACTCTAAGGTTTAATTTATATTTTAAGTCCTCAACCCATAAGCAGTGAATATTGTTATTGGAGTCTATAAATAGGTAAGGGAAAAGATTATTTACATTGTCTGATGAAAGCAGTTTTGGATGTGGGTTCCATACTTTTCCATAAGGATTGTAGAAACTATGATACACCTGAGGGAAATTATTAATATAATTTATATACAATAAATGGATATTACCTAAACTATCCGAATCCACAACAAACTGCTCAGGAGTCTTTTTAGATATATATCTAATTGCATTATATTGTTCTTCTCTTCGACTATCATAGACTATGTGTTGGATGGTCCAAATATTTGAGTTGATTAAGTTTGAATAATTGTATATTAAATGTAGTTTATCATTAATAATTAAGGTTTCAAATTGATTGTATATATTGGATTTTAAGTTAAACTTAGCAATAGTATTTTTATGCCATTGCTTATCCGTATACTTATAGTAATGTAGTTCACCTGAGTTTATCAATGCAACTAAATGAATAATATCATTTCCATCTATGGTTACTGAGTAGTTTAGTGTTAAATCTTCACTAAGATTATTAGTATCTAATAAGTTTAGATTTGAGTCAAAATGATTGTAAGCAATCTTTCCATCAATGGATAAGTCAAAAATAAATAGGTCATGATTTGAATCAATTATTATGTTCTTGTTAGGGTTAAACATTAATTTCACCTCCAAATAATTAGTAGCAGATTATTGTATATATACATAATATGTTAGTGACAATAAAAATATAAATAAAAGGAGTGAATACTGTGGCTGAAACTAAATTTAAAGAGAGATTTGATGTAATGCAACAGCAAGAAGATATTGATTGCGTCATAGTCGATAAAGTCTTTGCGAGCTGCCAACAAAGAGAATGCTTTCCTAAAATAGAAGTAGAAATTGGAGATAAAACTTTCGGTAGAATAAGATTTAGACCAGGATTTATTGTTCCAAATACATTAATCGTTACAGATACTGATACACCTAACTTTAGAAGAGTAAGGTTTACAGTCAGAATTCCATACCAAGTTTTAAGTCCAAGCGGGAAAGTAATTACTGAAGATTATTTACCTGATATACTGAAGGATATAATTATATATTTACCAGATGCAAGAGATGAGTTCGAGTTTAGAATAGTTGTGGAAACTGCATCCGATGAATTGTCAACACCTATAAAAACTGGAAACACTTTAACTTTCCCAGTGGGAACATTTATAATTGTAAAAGTAGTAGGTACAGTTCAATTGTTAATACCAACCTACGGATATTGTCCACCACCACCAGAGTGTACAGAATTTAGCCCATCAGATGTATGTGATGACTTTGAGTATGCAGATTTTCCAGATTTCTTCCCACCACAATTAATCGGATAGTTAAAAGAAGAGTCAATTGCTCTTCTTTTTTGTTTAGCAGGATAGTTCTTTTATTTATATTTCAATATAGGGCTTTTATCCCTTTGCTTATAGAAAAGCTTCTTAAATTTTTTATTTAGAAGCTTTTCTTTATTATTGAATGTTGACAACAATACTAGGGTATATTATACTTATATTGGAAAACCAAGTGAATTAGTTGGGATTAGAAGAGGTGAAGTAATGAAACTATCAACTAGAGGAAGATATGGTTTGAAAGCTATGTTTCAATTGGCACTATATTATGGGCAAGGACCTGTTTCCTTAAAACAAATAGCAATTGATCAAGAGTTATCAGAGAATTATTTAGAACAATTATTTTCCACCTTAAGAAAAGAAGGTATTTTACATAGTGTAAGAGGTGCCCAAGGTGGGTATATGTTATCAAAGAAACCCAGCGAAATAACTGTTGGTCAAATATTAAGAGCCTTAGAAGGCAATATGGCACCATATGATTGTGTAGTAGATGATGATTTTGTGTGTTCTAGGGAAGATAAATGTGTAACTAAGCCAGTATGGAGGAAGATAAAAAATAGTATAGATGAAGTCATAGATTCCATTACACTACAAGATATGATTGAAGAGAATAACAAGATTGTGGAACAGGAGGATAATCAATGAAAAAGTATATCTATATGGATAATGCAGCTACTACCCCAGTAAAAAAAGAAGTATTGGAGGAAATGTTACCTTATTTTACTGAAAAATATGGCAATGCATCCTCAGTTTACTCATTGGGAAGTATGTCAAAAAGAGCTATTGAAGATGCAAGAGAAAAGGTAGCTAAGGCTATTGGTGCTAATGCTAGAGAAATATTTTTTACAGGTGGCGGGTCTGAAGCAGATAATTGGGCTATTAAAGGTATAGCCTTTGGGAACTATTCAAAGGGAAATCATATCATTACTACTAAAATAGAACATCACGCAATCCTGCATACCTGCGAATACCTAGAGAAAAAAGGTTTTGAAGTCACTTACTTAGATGTTGATGAATATGGACTTGTTGACTTAGAACAACTTAAAAATGCTATTACAGATAAAACCATACTCATATCTGTTATGTTTGCTAATAATGAAATTGGTACAGTTCAACCTATTAAGGAGATAGGTGAAATAGCAAAGGAAAGAAATATATACTTCCATACAGATGCTGTTCAAGCAATTGGAAATATTAAAATTGATGTAAATGAGTTAAATATAGACCTTCTATCTTTATCAGCACACAAATTCTATGGTCCAAAGGGAATTGGAGCATTGTATATTAGACAAGGTGTAAAGATAGATCCATTAATAACTGGTGGAGCTCAAGAAAGAAGAAGAAGGGCAGGAACAGAAAATGTTCCAGCTATAGTTGGATTGGGTAAGGCAATAGAATTAGCCTATACTAATTTTGAAGAAAAGAACAATAGATTAATAAAATTGAGAGATATGCTTATTGATAAGATCAAGTCAAACATAGATTATATTAGACTAAATGGTCACCCTGTTAAGAGATTGCCTGGCAATGTCAATATATGTTTTCAATTTATTGAAGGAGAATCCTTGTTACTAAGCTTAGATATGGTAGGTATTGCTGCTTCAAGTGGTTCAGCTTGTACTTCTGGTTCTCTAGATCCTTCTCATGTTCTATTGGCCATAGGCTTAAGTCATGAGATTGCCCATGGTTCATTAAGATTGACTTTGGGAGACTTCAATACAGAAGATGAAATTGATTATGTCGTTGAGAAACTTGTAAAAATCGTAGAGAGACTTAGGAGTATGTCACCACTTTATGAAAAGGTTAAGGAGGAAAAATAATGTATTCTGAGAAAGTTATGGATCATTTTATGAACCCAAGAAATGTGGGTGAGATATAAAATGCCGATGGCATAGGCCAGGTGGGCAATCCAAAATGTGGAGATATTATGAAAATGTATCTTAAAATAAATAATGGAGTTATTGAGGATGTAAAATTTAAGACTTTTGGATGTGGGTCTGCCATAGCATCTTCAAGTATGGCAACTGAGTTAATCAAAGGAAAAACAATAGAGGAAGCTATGAAACTTACAAACAAGGCAGTTGCTGATGCCTTAGATGGTCTTCCACCAGTGAAGATGCATTGTTCAATATTAGCAGAACAGGCAATTAAGTCTGCTCTACTAGACTACTCAAAAAAACATAATGTATATATTGATGGATTAGAAGATATTGACTTTGATGAAGATCATCACCACCATGACCTTGATGATCATTAATTACAAAAAAATGCAAAACTAGATAATATTGACAGAATTATAATTTCCTTTTGTGATAATATATATTATAAATAATAAAATTTAGTGATATCACCAAAAGGAGATGAACAAAATGTTTGATAGAAATAGAAACAATGGTGCATTCTGGGGAACGGTATTAGGTACATCTCTAGGAATAATAATAAGTTCAAGAATGAAGCCTATTAATAAAAGAAGAATGATGAAGGTAGCGAGAAAAGTAAGATCTAATGTAATGGATGGAATGAACTCATTATGGAACTAGGCAGCTAAGGCTGCCTTTTTCTAAATAAGGGGAGTTGGTCATGGAAAAATTTAACCCGCCTATATTTTTATATAAAATTTCTTGGGTATTATCTATAATATTATTGATTTTAATAATATATTATCTAATCAATATAGGTAACAATTTTGTTCCAGACAGGAAAAAAATAAGAGTTAAAGACAAAAAGATTTTACCTATAGTTCTATCTTTTGTTTTTATATATCTATTTTTCTCCTTACTAAATAGGTATACTGTATTATCAGATACATTCTTTACAATGGTTTTTTCTTCAATCCTTGCTTATCTATTTAATCCAATAATCAATTATTTTGAATCCAAAAATATTAATAGGATGATAGGGGTTTTAATACTATACCTAGGAATACTGTGTTTTATACTTATTTTTGCCCTACTGGTAATCCCAAGGTCTAGTTCTGAAATAAAGGGATTAGTGAATAACATGCCTGTGTACATTGAGAAAATTTCTAACATAACTGATGAAATATACAATAAATACTATTCAACAATTGGAGAATTACCTCCCTTGTTTCAAGGAGTACAACAGGTTGTAATGGAAAACATAGTAGGATTAGAACATATGATAATGGATGGATTAAAATCCTTTATCGGGAGAATATTAAAGACTTTCTCTAAAGTTGTGTCCTTAATATTGACTCCAATATTAACCTTCTATTTCTTAGTAGATAAAGATTATTTCAAAGAAAGAATAATAGGTCTAATCCCCAAAAAAAATAGGGAGGAATATAGGAAATTATTTCTTGAGATAGATGACTCAATGTCCTTATTCGTAAGAGGTAGAATAATTATGGCAATATACGTAGGGGTTGTCACTGCCATAATTCTATTGATATTAAGAATTGATTTTGCATTATTGATTGGTTTTATAACAGGAATTGCCGATATTATACCATATATAGGGCCATTTTTAGGCTTTTTACCTGCAGCATTTTTTGCATATTTAGATAGTCCCCTAAAAGCCCTATGGGTATCAATCTTATTTATTTTAATCCAGTGGGTGGAAAATAATATCTTAGCACCAAAAATACTTGGGGATAGTACTGGACTCCATCCACTGATTGTCCTTATATCCATAATAATCGGTGGGGGCATTTTTGGAGTCTTAGGTATGATTTTAGCAGTGCCTGTAGTTGCAATATCAATAATATTATTTAAATTTATAAGTAAGAAGCTAAATATACTTACAAGGATGGAGAAATAGAAGCTTTTTATTGACAAAGTAAATATATTAAATTATAATCCAGGTATAATATGGGTAATTTTGCCCCCTAGTAGGGGCTTTTTTTCAATACTTAGGATGAGTAATCGAAATGAGAGGTGTAAAATATGAAAAAGATGGGTTTACATGAAATTAGAAGAGAGTTTTTGGAATTTTTTAAAGGAAAAGAGCATTTGACAGCACCTAGTTTTTCACTAATACCTAAAAATGATAAATCTTTATTATTAATTGGCGCAGGTATGGCTCCTTTAAAAAAATACTTCACTGGAGAATTGACCCCACCAAATAAAAGGATGGCAACTTGTCAAAAATGTATAAGGACTGGAGATATAGATAATGTAGGGAAAACCGCGAGACATGCTACTTTTTTTGAAATGTTAGGTAATTTTTCCTTCGGAGATTACTTTAAAAAAGAAGCTACAGCCTGGGCTTGGGAGTTTCTAGCTCAAAATCTTGGACTAGAAGAAAAAGACCTGTGGGTTAGTATTTATGTAGAAGATGATGAGGCTTTTGAAGTATGGAATAAAGGGGTTGGAGTACCTGCAGAAAGAATTGTTAGATTAGGTAAAGAAGATAATTTTTGGGAACTAGAGGTAGGACCCTCAGGACCTTGTTCGGAAATATATGTAGATAGAGGAGAAAAATATGGTTGTGGTTCTCCAGATTGTAAACCTGGTTGTGATTGTGATAGATTTTTAGAGGTGTGGAATTTAGTATTTACTCAGTTTGATAAAGATGAAAAGGGAGTATATCATCCCTTACCAAATCCAAATATAGATACAGGTATGGGATTAGAAAGAATTACAGCAATTATGGAAGGCGTAGATACGATTTTTGATATTGCTGCCATTAGGGAAGTACTAGAAAAGATAGAAGAAATTTCAGGTGTTAAATACGGAGAAGATGAAGCAAAGGATATTTCTATAAGGGTAATTACCGATCATGCTAGAGCCATGACATTCCTAGTTTCAGATGGTGTATTACCTAGTAATGAAGGTAGAGGTTATGTCCTAAGAAGATTAATACGTAGAGCTGCAAGACATGGAAAACTATTAGGCATAGAAAAAGCATTTTTAAGCCAAGTAGTAGATGTTGTAATTAACTCTTGGCAAGTAGAGTATCCAGAATTAAAAGAAAGAGAAGATAAGATTAAGAAGGTAATAGATGCAGAGGAAGACAAATTCCAAGAAACTATCCATCAAGGGATTACATTTTTAGAAGAGTACATTAAAGAAATGGAAAGAAATAATGAAAAAGTATTAAATGGTGAAAAGGCATTTAAACTATATGATACCTATGGTTTTCCTCTTGACTTAACTAAGGAGATTTTAGGTGAAAACTCCTTCACAGTAGATGAGGAAGGTTTTAACGAGAACATGGAAGCTCAAAGAGAAAGAGCTAGGAAGGCAAGAGAAGAGGGAGACAGTGGTTGGAGTACTGGAAACAATGAAGCCATATTCCAAGGATTAAGAACAGTATTTAGAGGATATGAGAAGGATAACCTAGTAACTGAGATAATAGGATTATTTGCAAACAATGAAAAAGTTGATGAATTGAAAGCAGAGGAAGAAGGAATTATCGTTTTAAAAGAAACGCCTTTTTATGGGGAATCAGGTGGCCAGGTAGGAGATACAGGTACTATTGAAGGTCCTAATTTTAAGGCTATAGTTTTAGATACTCAACATACTAAATATGAGAATATAATCCATATTGTAAAGGTTGTAGATGGTACAGCTAATCTTGGGGATAAGGTTGTAGCAGAGATAGATAGTGAAAGAAGAAATTTCATTAGGAAAAACCATTCAGCCACCCATTTGCTTCATAGGGCATTAAAGGATGTACTGGGAGAACACGTTAACCAAGCAGGGTCTATTGTAATGCCAAATAGACTGAGATTTGACTTTACCCATTACGAACCTGTAACACCAGAAGAATTAAAGAGGATAGAAGAAATTGTAAACTCTAAAGTTTTTGAAGCCTTAGATGTAGTTACAATTGAAACTTCTTTAAAGGAAGCACAGGAAATGGGAGTAGTGGGTCTATTTGAAGATAAGTATAAAGACCAAGTAAGGGTATTAAAGATGGGTGATTATTCTAAAGAATTATGTGGTGGTACCCATGTTCCTAATACTAGCAGCATTGGCCTATTCAAGATTCTTTCTGAATCTAGTATTGCAGCAGGAGTTAGAAGAATCGAAGCAATTACAGGTAGGGCAATTTATGAATATATAAATGAGATGGAAGGAAATCTAGATGAAATATCTAGTGTATTAAAATCAAATAAAGCTAATTTAATTAATAAAGTAAAGTCCTTAGTAGAAGATATTAGGGAAAAGGATAAGGAAATAGAAGCTTTAAAATCAAAGATGGCTACTTCTATTGCAGATGAAATTCTATCATCTAAGGTTGATGTAGAAGGTATTAATTTAATAACCTATAAAGTAGATAATTTAGATATGAATAGCTTAAGAAATCTTGGGGATAAGATTAAGGACAAATTAAATACAGGAGTTATTGTACTAGCTAGCATAGCAGGTGAGAAATTATCCTTTGTATCCATGGTAAGCAAGGACCTAGTTGAAAAGGGAATACATGCTGGAAATATTATTAGGGAAGTTGCTAAAGCTACTGGTGGTGGCGGTGGCGGTAGACCTGATATGGCCCAAGCAGGCGGTAAGGATATTACTAAAGTAGATGAAGCTTTATCTATTGTTCCAAATCTTATTAAATCACAAATTAAATAATTTTGATGGAAAGAATATTAGCCCTTGCTAATATTTTTTCCTATTAGCCTTTACCTATGGTATAATACAAGTATATTAGGGGGTGTTTTTGTGAATAATAGATTTAATGAAACCATGAAATTTCAACTACCAAAGGATAATATTAATTCAGTTAAAGAAATAATTTTATCTGTGTTTAATGCCTTAGAAGAAAAAGGATATGATCCAGTGAATCAGATAATTGGATATATATTATCAGGAGATCCTACTTATATTACTAGCCATAATAATGCCCGTTCAATAATATGTAAAATAGAGAGAGATGAACTATTAGAAGAACTCTTAAAGACGTATTTAAAAATCAATAAATAGGAGAGAACCGGTTTGAAAGTAAGGAAGCTTATAGTATTTTTACTTTTATCTATATTACTATTTTCTTCAATTTCCTATGGAGAGAACCCAAAAGCTAAAGTATATCTTGTAGTAATAAATAAATTGACCTTAGTAGATATTGAAAAGATGAATAATGTAAGGAACCTAGCTGAAAATGGAAGTGTTGGATTGATGAATACTAAAGGGCTATCTGGGTATACAGGAGTAGAAAGCTTTCTTACAATTAATTCTTCAGAAAAAGCATACGGAAATCTTAATTCAATAGAATTTGTAGCACTAGAACCTAATGGGCCTTTGATTAACAAAGGCCTTAAAAAGATTATAAATTTAAACTCAGATAATAACTATTCACCTTATATAGGTGTAATAGGAGATAATCTACATAGCTTGGGGCTAAAAACTGCCATTTATGGGAATAGTGATTCCATTACTACACCAAATAGGGCTTCGGCCTTAATTCCTATGGACTCTCAGGGCATTATAGATTATGGTAATATTAATGATATAACCATAGAAGATTTAGACCATCCTTTACTAGTAAAAACTGATTATGAAAAATTATTAAATGAAGTAAATAATAGCCCTGGTGATTTTATCGTTATTGAAACTGGAGATTTAGATAGACTTTATAGATATAATAACTATTTATCAGATGCTGAATATAATAAACTTAGGAATAATATTATTTTAAAAATTGATAATTTCATAGGTGAGTTAAAAGAAAGAAATGATTTTACCAATTCACTATTGATAATTACAAGCCCTAATAGTGGAGACCCAAATATTGATGATAGTAAACTAACACCAATAATATTATGGGGTAAGGATGTTAGAAAAGGAGTACTTACTTCTGCAACTACCAATAGAAGTATGATAGTATCAAATATTGATATTGGACCTACTATTATGGACTTTTTTGAAGGTTTAACAGACAATATGTCTGGTAATAGTATGAAGTTTATAGAAAAGGATATTGATATAAGTCAGGTAAAAGCAATTAATGAT
Organism: Tissierellia bacterium; assembly: GCA_012519355.1. Taxonomy (GTDB): domain Bacteria; phylum Bacillota; class Clostridia; order Tissierellales; family Tissierellaceae; genus JAAYFT01. Next base: position 19,298 of record JAAYQJ010000141.1, read on the forward strand.
CAAATAAATACTACTTCTAAAGTAAGATATAATTCCTTATATTATTATGGTTTTTTTTCTATTATAATATTGGCCATTTTTATAATACAGGTAATTTTAAGGATTAGATTTCCAGAAAAAATCCAGGCATTATTTATGGTTATATTAACCCAGATATTGATTATGCCTAGTATCTTTATTATGATCTCCTTGCTTAGACCTAAAAGCATCTTGGAATATTTAATTTTCCTATTTACATCAATCATATTATCACTTACAATATTATGGTTAATAAGAAAGAAAGATAACGTTGTTTTTTATATTGGATTATTTTCGACTCTTATAGTATTAGTAGATTTGATTTTAAAAGGCAATATTAGTAGATATTCTGTATTATCCCATGATCCTATTATTGGTGCAAGGTACTACGGAATAGGCAACGAAATGGTTGGCCTTTTATTAGGGTCTTTGACTCTTTTGGCTATGGAAGTATTAAAAAAAAGAAATGGGAGCCTACTTCCCCTAATCCTATATATTTTATCTGCAATACTTGTCGCTCATCCTAGTTTTGGTGCAAATGTAGGCGGTACAATAGCCTTTGTAATCACCATTGCATATTTTATAAAGGAATATTTTGATAAGAAACTAGATTTAAAGAGAGTTATTTTATTATTCTTAAGTGTAATATTAGTTATTTCCATTATGGCCTTTATAGATATAAACTATAATGTAAATACCACTCATTTAGGAAAAAATATACTTCTTACAAAAAATAAGGGATTAACCTATATTAACCAGATTGTTACAAGAAAACTATTGACCAATATAAGGTTAATAGGAAGGTCCTTTTGGACCTATGTGTTATTAGTAAATATAATTTTACAAGGAAGCTTATTCTATACTCAGTATAGGATAGATAAAAATATTTTATTAGCCTCTATAGCAGGATTAGCTGGAGCCATTGGAGGATTTATCTTCAATGATTCAGGCCTAATACTTACAAGTATATGTATGAATATAATAAGTATAGGAATTTTTCTAAATTCATATTGGAATAAGGTGGAATAATTGGACAGAATACAACTTGGAAATACAGGAATTGAGGTATCAAGGCTTTGCTTTGGTTCTCTAACAATGACTCCTTTTCAAGCAGGCTTGTCTGTAAGAGAAGGGGCTTACTTAATTGAATATGCCTATGATAAGGGTATCAATTTCATTGATACTGCTGAACTATATGATAACTATGAATATATAAAAACTGCATTAAAGAATATAAATAGGGAAGATTTTCACATTGCAACTAAAACCTACGCCTATACTAAGGAAATGGCTAGGGATAGTTTAGATTTGGCTTTAAAAGAATTAGGGACAGATTATATTGATATTTTCTTGTTACATGAACAGGAAAGCATCCATACAGTTAAGGGACATTTTGAAGCTATTGAATACTTTATTAAAGAGAAGGAAAAGGGGAAAATAAAAAGCATAGGTATATCCACCCATAGGATTTCTGGAGCATTAGCCGCTAGGGATGTAGATGAAATTGAAGTTATCCATCCAATAATCAATAAAGATGGTATTGGCATACAGGATGGTACTATAGATGAAATGCTAAAAGTAATTGAAGAAATCCACAGTATGGGAAAAGGAATATATGCCATGAAGCCCTTAGGTGGTGGACACTTGATAAAAGAAGCAGAAGTGGCTTTTAATTTTGTAAAATCTATACCCCATATACATTCAATTGCCATAGGAATGCAGTCAACAAACGAAATCGATGCCAATATTAGTCTTTTAGAAAATGGATACATACCTGAAGATTTAAAAGTACAAATAAGCAGGAAAAAGAGGAAATTAATCGTTGCAGATTATTGTATTGCTTGCGGGAATTGTGTTGGAAGGTGTAGACAAAAGGGTATAGATATCATTGATGGAAGAGCTACTCCCAATGAAAATTGTATACTATGTGGATATTGTGCTAAAACCTGTCCTGAGTTTTGCATAAAAGTAATTTAAAATAGGAGAGTATAATGGAAAGAATAATGGGATTAGATGTTGGAGATAAGACCATTGGGGTGGCCATATCTGATTTATTACAGATTACAGCCCAAGGCATCACAACTATAAAACGAGAAAGTAAGGAAAAGGATTTAAATAGACTAGAAGCTATAATAAAGGAATATAATATTAAAAAAGTAGTAGTTGGCTTACCTAAGAATATGAATAATACCGTAGGTCCCCAAGGTGAAAAAGTAATCAAATTTGCGGAAAGGTTAAAAAATAAGTTAAAAGTGGAGATTATCTATGAAGATGAGCGATTAACTACTTCAGCTGCAGAGAGACTTCTCATAGAAGGGGATATGAGGAGGGACAAACGAAAGACTGTAATCGACAAGGTTGCAGCTACTTTCATACTACAAACTTATTTAGATAGGAAGGGGAGAGAATAATGACTGATAGAATAGTTCTAATTGATGAATTGGGCAAAGAACAAGAATTTTTGATTTTGGCAACATTTGGTTTAGATGACGATGATTATGCTGCTTTAATTCCAGCAGATAATATAGATAGTCCAACCTATATATTAAGGATTGAAAGGGATGAAAATGGAGAACTTCTACTTCTTGGTATAGATGATGATAAGGAGCTTGAAGAAGCCATTGCAGCCTATGAAGAAATTCAGAGGGAAAATATTCAATAGTTGACAAAAAATCCAAATAGTAGTATTGTTAACTTAGTAATAAAAACGGGTGAAAATATGGAGAATAATTTAAGTAGCATAAAAGGAAAACTGCAAAAGGAAGGGTATAAGTTAACAACTCAAAGAAGAGCAATATTAAAGGCAATAGTAGATAATCATGATGATCATTTAAGTGTAGATGATATATATAACATAGTTAGGAAGGAATACCCAGAGCTAGGTATAGCTACTGTATATAGAACTTTGCAGTTGTTTGAAAAACTAAATATAGTTTATAGATTAAACTTCGATGATGGATGTAGTAGATATGAACTATCTAGCGACAGTCACCACCATCACCATTTAATATGCTTAAGATGTGGGAAGGTATTAGAGGTAAAACTTGATCTTTTGGAAGCCTTAGAGGCAGAAATAGAAAAGGAAGGACAGTTTACAATAGTAGACCATAATGTAAAATTTTATGGATATTGTAGTGAATGCAAAGATAAATCCCATTAGGGATTTATTTTTTGAGCGGATATTTATTGAGTAGAAAATCTAATCTTGGAGAAAATACTAGAAGAAGGAGTGATAGCGTGAGAAAACCCAACAGTATTAAGATAATACCTTTAGGCGGACTTGGAGAAGTCGGAAAAAATATTACAGTTTTTGAATATAAAAATGATATTATAATTATAGACTGCGGAATGACTTTTCCTGAGGACGAAATGTTAGGTATAGATGTGGTTATCCCAGACGTGACTTATTTGTTCAAAAATAAGGATAAAGTTAGGGGAGTAGTCCTTACTCATGGTCATGAAGACCATATAGGGGCCTTACCATATATTTTACCTAAATTGAATGTTCCTATATACGGGACTAAACTAACCTTAGGATTATTAGAAACAAAATTTAAAGAGCATAAGTTAAATAATGTAAATATGAATATAGTCAAGCACGGCGATATAATTAAATTAGGTTCCTTAGAAGTGGAGTTTATTAGAACTAGCCATAGCATACCAGATAGTTCAGCATTAGCAATACATTCACCAGTTGGTACAATCATTCACACAGTTGATTTCAAAGTTGATTTTACACCGATTAATGGTGATGTAATAGATTTGAGTCGACTTGGAGAATTGGGAAATAAGGGAGTATTAGCCCTATTATCTGATAGTACAAATGCTGAGAGACCTGGATACACCATGAGTGAAAGGACTGTGGGCAACACCTTTAGAGAAATTTTTGCAAATCATAAACATAGGATAATTGTTGCCACCTTTGCATCAAATGTGGATAGGGTCCAACAGATAATAGATGCTTCTGAGGAGAATAATAGAAAAATAGTATTATCTGGTAGATCAATGGTAAACAATGTTGGAGTCGCCATGGAACTTGGCTACCTAAAAATAAACGAAGGAACCTTAATAGATATAAATGATATGAATAAATATCCAAGCAATGAAATCACTATAATAACCACTGGCAGTCAAGGTGAACCTATGTCTGCCTTATCAAGAATATCTTCCTCTGAACATAAGAGAATACAATTACAACCAGAAGATCTAGTTATAATATCAGCTACACCAATACCAGGAAATGAAAAAACAGTTTCCAAGGTAATAAATAATTTAGTAGAAAGAGGAACAGAGGTAATATTTGAATCTCTAGCTGATGTTCATGTATCTGGACACGCTTGCCAAGAGGAAATGAAGCTTATACTCACCCTAGTAAAGCCTAAATTTTTCATACCCGTACATGGTGAGTATAGACATCTAAAAAAACATGCAGAAATAGCTGAATCTTTAGGTATGGAAAGGGAGGATATCTTTATATTAGGAAACGGAGATATTCTAGAATTATCTAAAAGTTCTGCTGCAGTAGCAGGTACAGTGCCTGCTGGAAATATATTAGTAGATGGCTTAGGAATAGGCGATGTAGGTAACATAGTTCTTAGGGACAGGAAGCATCTATCAGAAGATGGATTAATAGTAGTTGTTGTTACCATGAGCAAAAAAGAAGGGAAAGTATTGGCAGGGCCAGATATCATTTCTAGAGGCTTCGTATATGTTAGAGAATCTGAGGATTTAATGGAAGAGGCTCGAAATATAGTAAAAGATGTTCTAAATGAATGTGAAAAGAGAAATATTACAGATTGGGCTACATTAAAATCAAATATAAGAGACACTTTAAGAAATCATCTTTATGGAAAAATTAAGAGGAATCCAATGATTTTACCAATTATTATGGAAGTATAACATAATCCCTAGTATAGATTTATACTGGGGATTTTGATATAATATTATGGGCATTTAAATAGAAATACATTTAACAAAAGGGGGCAACCTAGTGGTTATAACTTTGATAAAGTACTTAGGGATATTAGTTATAGGTGGGATAATTGGATATAAAGATAAGTTATCTCCAAAGCTTGAAGGAAAACTAAATACAATACAAAGCGCTTGTCTACTATTTTTATTATTTGTTATGGGTATTACAATTGGCCTCAATGATGAGGTTATTTCCAATATTTTTTCAATAGGACTAAAAGCAGGTCTTATATCAGTATTTACAGTTGGATTTAGTATACTCTTTGTATATTTAGTTAGAAAATTTGTTCTTATGGGGGAGAAGGAAATTGAGTCTTAAAATATTTTTTGCAGTTATTTTAGGGGTTGGAACTGGGTATTTTATCTTACCTGCTGAGTTTTCAAATAATATTGGACTTATAATAGATATTGGACTTATGGTACTATTATTCTTTGTTGGAATCGATATAGGAAAGCAAAAAGATATACTAGACAAAATAAAAAATTTAGGATTTAAAGTACTATTAGTCCCTTTAGCAGTTATACTAGGAAGTGTAGTTGGAAGTATGGTAGTAGGATTATTTTTAAATATGAAAATAAATGAAGCAGGTGTAATAGGAGCAGGCTTAGGTTGGTATAGCCTAAGTTCCACTATACTATTATCAAATGGATATGTGGAATTAAGTGCTTTGGCTTTTTTATCAAATGTATTTAGAGAAATAATAGCTTTAATATTTATACCTGTTGTAGCAAAATATATTGGAAAACTTGAATCCGTATCTACTGCTGGGGCTACAGCAATGGATACTGCTTTGCCAGTTATATCAAATTCAACTGATCCTCAAACAGCTATAATTGCTTTCATTACTGGCGTCATATGCTCAACAGCTGTACCTATAATAGTTCCAATAATTTTAAAAATACCTCTTTAAGATAGGAGCATGAATTAAATATTTGTAAATTATCAATACTAATGAGAAAAGCGAATAATGAAAAAAATGGAGGATTATATGAATACAAAGTATTTAACAAAAGCCAGTATTATAGCAGCCTTATATATAGTATTGGTCCTATTGCAGATGTTGCCATTACCCTTTATTAATCTTACCTTTGGTCCCTTACAACTTAGGATAGCTGAGGGCCTGGTATTATTACCTTTGGTTGAAGCAGCAGCTGTACCAGGAGTTTTTATAGGATGTCTATTGTCTAACTTACTACTTTCTTTATATTCTGGATTTGGACTTATAGATATCCTTGGTGGTAGTTTAGTAACCTTTGTGGCAGCTTACTTAACTTCAAAGATGAAAAATAAAATAACAGGAATACTGCCACCCGTAATTTTAAATGGGTTAATAGTATCAATTTGGGTATCATATTTTACGAAAGTTCCATATTTTATTACAGTACTAGGTATAAGTGGTGGAGAATTATTATCGGTAGCTATTTTTGGTAGTATTATACTTTCAGTATATGAAAAGGCAACAAACTTGAAAGAGTATTAAAATAGTTATGGTCAATAGTGAAAAGTGAATAACTTAGACCCTAAAGATATGCCTAAATACTATTCACTATTCACCATTAGTTATTAACTAAAAACAAGGGGGACCTTACTAGTAAGGAGTTGAAAAAATGGAAAATGCAAGTGTGAAGAAAAAGAGAAAGAAAAATAAATTTATGGTTTTTCTATTAGGAATTATATTATTTCTTATGATAGGTGTTATTTTTGTCAAGTCCTTTTACGAGGATAGTTTAGGACCTATGGAAAAAAGCAATCCATCAGATATTCTGGTCCATATCCCGCCATCTACATCAACCAATGAAATTGCTAATATATTGTATGAAAAGGGACTTATAAAACACCCATTAATATTTAAGTATGAAGTGAAAAAGAAAAATGTTGATAGCAAACTTAAGGCTGGAGAATATAATCTATCCACTGGTATGGATTTAAATACTATTATTGAAAACCTTACTAAGGGAGTCAAAGACTTAAACACAGTAAGATTTACTATACCAGAGGGATATGAGTTGGTCCAAATGGCTGATAAATTAGAAAAAGAAGGCTTAGTTAATAAAGATAGATTTCTTGATTTGACCAGCAGGAAAGAAAACTTTCAGGATAAATATGATTTTCTAAACTTATTAGAAGAAAACCAAAGCCTAGAAGGATTTCTATTCCCATCAACCTATGAGGTATATATAGGCTCCACAGAGGAAGAAATCATAGATAAGATGCTAGATGGTTTTCAAAGGATATATGATAAAAATATTAAGGATAAGTTGGAAGAAACTGATTTAACTTTAAATGAAGTTATAACCTTAGCCTCCATAGTAGAAAGGGAGGGGAAGGTAGATAGTGAAAGACCATTGATATCAGCAGTATTTCACAATAGACTAAAAAAGGGTATGATGTTACAGTCCTGCGCCACAGTACAATATATTTTGGGTGAAAGAAAAGAAGTATTAACTAATGAGGATACTAGCATTCCTTCTCCATATAACACCTATATAAACGAGGGATTGCCTCCAGGACCTATAGCGGCTCCAGGAGAGGCCTCAATAATTGCAGCATTGAACCCTGCAGAGGTAGATTATTTATTCTTTGTTTTAACTGGAGAAGATGGCAGCCATACCTTTACTACTACCTATGAAGAACATTTAAGAGCAAAGCCAAAGAGATAAGGACTGATGAGATGAATCAAATAAATGAAGAATATATTGAAGACTATATAAGAAGTTTATTACCAAGGCCAAATGGAGTATTAGAAGAACTGGAGGAATATGCTTTAGATAATCATATCCCCATTGTCCAGCCTGAAGTAGCCCAAGTATTGAAGGTATTATTAAAGATTAAAAAGCCTAAAAATATACTGGAAATAGGTACTGCCATTGGTTATTCTGCCATAATAATGGCAGAAAACTCTTCGGAAAATTGTAAAATAACAACCATAGAAAGGCGAAGGGATATGGTGGAAAAGGCTTTAGAAAATATTTCCAGAACCCCATATAGGGATAGGATTACTATTTTAGAAGGGGAAGCTGAAGAAGTCTTGTTATCTTTAAATGATAAATATGATTTTATTTTTCTTGATGCAGCTAAGGGGCAGTATATGGATTTTTTTAATAAGTGTATAAATCTATTAAATAAAGATGGTATTATTATTTCTGATAATGTTTTATATAAGGGCATGGTTGCAACTGATAAATTAGTAGTAAGAAGAAAAAAGACTATAGTAAAAAGACTTAGAAAGTATTTGAGTCATATTAATGAAATACAGGGTTATACATCTTGTGTAATACCAATTGGAGATGGTATAGCTATAACATATAAGGAGGAATAATTTTGGATAAAATTGAACTATTAGCTCCAGCAGGTGATTTGGAAAAACTAAAGATGGCTATTAGCTACGGAGCAGACGGAGTTTATCTTGGTGGAGATAGCTTTGGCTTAAGAAAAGCATCAAAGAACTTCTCCTTAGAAGAAATAGAGGAAGGTATAAAGTTTGCCCATGAAAGAGGAAAAAAAGTATATGTTACTTTAAATATAGTACCCCATGATGAAGACATGGAGGGTTTGGAAGAATATGTAACTAGGCTTTATGAGATGAAAGTAGATGCCGTAATAGTATCAGACCTTGGAATGATGTCAGTTATTAGTCGTACAGTACCAGACCTACCTATTCATATAAGTACCCAGGCATCTATAACTAATTATGAAACCATTATGTTTTATTACAACTTAGGAGTTAGAAGGGTAGTACTAGCTAGGGAACTTTCTTTAAAACAGATTGAAAGTTTAACAAGTAAATTACCAAAGGATATGGAAATAGAGACCTTTGTCCATGGGGCAATGTGTATTTCCTATTCAGGTAGGTGTTTGTTAAGTAGTTATATGACAGGTAGAGATGCCAATAGGGGAGACTGTGCTCATCCATGTAGATATAAATATGCATTGGTTGAGGAAAAAAGGCCTGGAGAATATTTTCCTGTATATGAAGACGATCAGGGAACATTTATTATGAATTCTAAGGATCTTTGTATGATAGAACATATACCTGAGTTAATAAAAGCTGGTATAAAAAGCTTTAAAATTGAAGGTAGGGTTAAGTCCTCATATTATGTAGCTACTGTAATTAGAGCATATAGAATGGCAATAGATGAATATTACAAAAATCCTGACAAATATGAGTTTAATAAAAAATGGCTAGAGGAAATTAAAAAGGCTAGCCATAGGGATTTTACAACAGGATTTTATTTTGGAAGACCTAAGGAGGAAGCCCAAGTATATACATCATCTTCCTATATTAGGGGATATGATTTTGTTGGTCTAGTATTGGACTATGATGAGGAAACTAAAATAGCCACTGTGGAACAAAGAAACCGCATGTTTGTAGGAGAAGAAATCGAAGTATTTGGACCAAATAAAGATTATTTCATCCAAAAGATTGATAAAATGTGGGATGAAGAGGGCAATGAAATTGTGGTGGCACCACATCCTCAACAAATAGTTAAAATCTATATGGAAAAACCAGTAGAAAAAATGGACATCATAAGAAAAAAACGGGAGGATTGATTTTATGAAAAGACCACTGATTATAGGAATAACAGGAGGGACAGGCTCTGGTAAATCTACAGTATCAAAGGAGATCTTTAAATTGATTCCTGAAAAGAAGATTGCTGTTATAGAGCAGGATTCATATTATAAGGATCAATCTCATTTAACCTTTGAAGAGAGGGTAAAGACTAATTATGATCATCCCTTTGCCTTTGATAATGAATTACTCATAAAACATCTTAAGGATTTACTAAATAATAAGCCTATAGAAAAACCTATATATGATTTTGAACAACACACACGAAAAAAGGAAACTGTAACAGTAGAACCAAAGGATATAATTATTTTAGAGGGAATCCTTATATTGTTTGAAGAAGAAATAAGAGACCTACTAGATATAAAAATATTTGTAGATACAGATGCAGATGTTAGAGTAATTAGAAGAATATTAAGGGATATTAAGGAAAGAGGTAGAACCCTTGATTCAGTAATTTTCCAATACATGGATACTGTAAGGCCAGCCCACTTGCAATTCATTGAACCTACAAAACGATATGCAGATATAGTTATTCCTGAAGGTGGTTATAATAAAGTAGCCATAGATATAATGGTTGCAAAAATCAATTCTATATTGAACAAATAGTTTATAATCTCCCTAAAAGTGGCAACACTAAGAAGGGAGGTTTTTTTATGAAAAAAAACAAGAAGATAAAGTCAAGAATACTTGCCTTTAATGCCCTAAGTATATTGATATTTTTTAGCCTCATAGCTAGACTATTCTTCCTTCAAATACATAACAGTGAAAAATTAAAACTAGAAAGTCTAAAACAAAGAAGTGTAGAAATAGCACTCAGCTCTAATAGGGGACCAATTTTTGATAGGAATCTAATACCATTGACTAACCGAGAAAGAATTAAAACTATAATTGGACAAAGAGATATAATAATAAAAAACAAGGATTTACTTGAACTTATTAAAAGTAATACAAGTCTAACTAATTCCGAACTATATAAAGTATTAAACTCAAATGATAAGCTAATAAAAATACCCCTAAGTAATGATATTGAAATACCCAACCTTAATAATGTCTTTATAATGGATATAATAAATAGGTATTCTAAAGATAATCTATTATCCCATGTTATTGGATATATCAATAGGGCTGAAAATAGAGGAGAAACGGGAATTGAAAAAGTATATGATGAGTTTTTGAGAAATATGGATAAGGAATCCCTGTTTGTTGAATATGATAAAAATAGATCCTTAATATTAGGTGGTTCATATTATGTAGATAGGTCTATTACTTCTGAAGAACCTGCAGGTGTTAAACTAACTATAGATTACAGGATTCAAAAAATAGTAGAAAACATATTGGATGATGAAGAGGAAAAAGGAGCAGTAGTAGTTGCTGATATAGAAAGTGGAGAAATATTAGCTTTAGCCAGCAGACCAAGTTTCAACCAGGAAAATATTGAAGACTATTTTAATAGGACAGATATGTCCCTCTATAATAAAGCAAGTCAAGTATCATATCCACCTGGTTCCATATTTAAAATTGTAGTGACTTTAGCTGCCATAGAAGACAACATAGATTTCTTAAATAGAGGTTTTTATTGTAAAGGCTATGAAAAGATAAATAATGTTGTCATAAAATGTAATAACCAAAATGGTCATGGCCACATAGATTTAAAAGAAGGCTTTGCCAAATCATGTAACTCTATCTTTATACAAATTGGGAAGGAAATAGGAGCTAAAAAAATCATTGATATGGCTGAAAGAATGGGTTTCGGCAACAAAATTAATATAGGCCTTCTTGAGGAAGTAGAAGGATCCCTACATCAGGGTGAGGAATTATTAGGTCCAGCCATAGGTAATATTTCCATTGGCCAGGATAAAATTCAAGCTACACCCCTACAAATTACTAATATGATGGTTACAATAGCTAATGATGGGATAGAAAAGGATATGACCATAGTACAGGGCATAACTACTAAGGATGGTAAAATGATTAAGCCATACAATAAAGAAGAAGATAAAAGGATAATAAGTAAAGAATCTGCAATAATAGTTCAAGACCTTTTAAAGGAAGTATTATATACAGGAACAGCTAGTTCCTTAGACTTAGAAGACATAGGTGGTGGTGCAGGTAAAACAGGTTCTGCAGAGGGGAGTTTAAGAGGTGAACCTACCATTCATGGTTGGTTTGCAGGTTATTTTCCTCGTGATAACCCTAAATATGCAATTA
>JAAYQJ010000142.1 GCA_012519355.1 Tissierellia bacterium
CCTTTGGAGTCAGGGCTAGGTTAGACGCAGATAATAAAGAACTAACAATCTTAGAAAATTCTATAGAATAATTAAAACCATGGCTCTTATGCCATGGTCATTTTATTCAAAGCTATTATTAATAATATACTGAAACCAATAAATATAATTGTAGATAGGATTAAGGGAAAAGTAAAGATTTTTTCCTGAGAATAAACCCTATCCTCTTTAAGGGGAATTCTATTAACCCTAAACAATAGCTTAATCAATGTATAAATGGTGAAAGCACCAATTATGGCATAAGAGCCCAAGAATAAAAAGTCTGGTTTTGCTGCATAACCTATATTAGGGTCTGGTGGATATAGGTAATTGAGTATAAGGGGTAGGCCATTATTAATTAGATGAATGGTTATTCCGGCAAAAAGGGAATTAGTAGCAAAAACGATATAAGAAGCAACAAGACCTATTATGAAGGTGTGGAAAAATTGGAATGAATTTAGGTGTAACATACCGAACATAAATCCATTTAATATGGCAGCTACAAATCTGGGTTTATTCCTATATCCATCTAAGATTATCCCCCTCATTAAAATCTCCTCAATGATTGCAGGGGTAATGGCAGTGAAGAAAAAATTCCATAAGAAGACTTCGTGGGCATCTTCAATTATAATATCTACTAGGGTACTTCCAAAGAATTTTACATATAATTCAACAAATAAGAACATAATAGGTAAGGTGGCCAGCCATATTAGACAGATAATAACAAGGCTGATGAAATTTAACCTATTAGGTTTCAGTATCCTTTCAGCATCCCTTCTATTTATAAATAAATATATGGAGCTAGGTAGTAAAAAAGCTACATACTGATAAAGGTTAACATTTATTGGCAAAAACTGACTTCCAATGGCCCATATAATAGTAATTAAAAAGAACCAGTTTACCTTAGCTATAGATCTATCATCACTTAAAATTTTAACATCCATGAATATCACCTTTCAAAACTACATTCATATTATTTTACTACAAATCCTACAAAAAACCTAGTATTTTGTAGGATTTTTGTAATTGAATTGTAACGACTTAATATATAAAATATGTTATTATTTCAATATAAAGAACTATAACAAAAGAAAGTGGTGATAATATGAAAAAGCAACTTATGAAATTTGGAATCCTAATACTAATCATAGTAATCGCTACAGTAGGGTGTAAGAAAAAGAATGAAGACGACCTAACCACACCAAGTAACAATCCTATAGATAATGTAGGGGATGTAGCTGATAAAGCTGATAATCCTGATAAAATAATGAAGGATTTTGAGAACCAATTAAAGACTAAGGATTTAAACAATGTAATAGATTTTATAAATAATAATATAGGGAAGCTAACCTCCATAGAGGGGGACAAGATGATTTTAGAACTAGAGAGCCTTTTAGAATCATCCCTAGAATCCTTTAGGAATGAAATCTTAAACCTAACAGAAGACCAATTTAATGAACTAATGGAATTAAAAGGAGATGAATTATTCTTCCCTAAATCTAAAGTAGAAGATATATCAAATGAAGAACTAGGTGAACTTATAAATAATATATTCAACAGTAACTACAAATTGATAAATATTGAAGGAATGTTTGAACCAATAATTGACTATGAGGCCTTGAAAAAATACAATAAAAATATATCCGATGAAATAAAGGATTATATAAAAATCAAGGCTAATAATTCTAATGAGCCAATGGCAATAGATGGTGGTTTAAGGATTTCATACGATGACCTAGGAGAAAGGATACTAGAAGTAGAAGAATATGTAAAGAAATATTATGAAGGACATAGGTATGAAGAAGTACTAGGCTTGTATAGGACTTGGTTAGGCTTATACCTAAATGGACTTCCAAATACTCCTATTAAAGACTATGAAAACAGTATTATAAGAAAAGAAGTATATGAAAGCTATAAGAAAACTGCAAAAACCAAAGATTCCATAACAGCCTTTGTAGTAGATAAATACATCGACATCATCGATGAAAACAAAGGTAAAATAGACGATAGAGTAAAAGGAGAGGTCCTCTCCCTGGTAAACGAAGCTCTATCACTATTAGAAGCAAATAAATAAACCAGACTACCTTACTATAGTGAGTTAGTTTAATCGAGCTCTATCATTATTAGAGGCAAGTAAATAGTAATCTCAAAAAATCATCCCAAATATTTGGGGTGATTTTTTTAATGGACTTTTGAAATCATCAAGCCTTAAAAAGAAACCAGTGATTTGTCAATTTTTTTATTATTTAGCTATGAAAAGGGGTAATATAAAAGTAAAATAAATGATTTTAGAGGTGATTAAATGAGCGAATTGATTAACAATAGAGAATATAGACAGGAGAAACTGAAGGAAGTCATTAAAGAACTACATGCAGGAAAGACTGTAGAAGAGGTTAAGGAAAAGTTTGCAGAGGTAATAGATGGAGTTACTGCTAAGGAAATATCTATGATGGAGGTAGAATTAGTAAAGGATGGAATCCCCATTGAAGAGATTCAAAGGCTCTGCGATGTCCATGCTTAAGTATTTAAGGGGTCCATAGAAGAAATCCATCATCCTGAAGAAGTACCAGGCCACCCTGTTTACACAATGAAGGAAGAAAACAAGGCCTTAGAAAAATTTATTGATACTAATTTAAAAGCAAGCTTAGAAAAGTTTATGGAAGATGACTCTGATGAGAACAGATTCAATCTAATATCAGATATAAACTTACTTTGGGATATAGACAAACATTATAGCAGAAAGGAAAACTTAATATTTCCATACTTGGAGAAATACGGTATTACTTCACCACCAAAGGTTATGTGGGGAGTAGACGATGAGATTAGGGCAAAGATTAAAGATGTAAAACTTTCCTTAACTTCCTATAAGGGCAATAAGGAAGAGATCAAAGAAAAATTAGAAGATGCCACTAATCAAGTAAAGGAAATGATCTTCAAAGAAGAAAGTATCCTCTTCCCTATGTGTTTAGATACTTTAACTGAAGACGAATGGGTAAAGATATTTAATGAATCCAATGAGATTGGATTTACCCTAATAGAGCCTGTAAGAAATTGGACTAGGGCAAGGGTTAATGTAGAAGAAAAGGCAAAGGAAGAAACTGAAGGAGAAGCTGTTGATAATGGATATATAAAGTTTGAAACAGGAATACTTACTAGCCAAGAGATAACCCATATTCTAAATACTATACCTGGTGATATGACCTTTGTAGATAAGGATAATATAGTAAAATACTTTTCACAAGGTAAAGAGAGGATATTTGCAAGAACTAAGGCAGTAATCGGAAGAACAGTAGAAAACTGCCATCCACCTACATCTGTTCATGTAGTAGAAAAGATAGTAAATGACCTTAAATCTGGTAAAAAGGATAGTGAGAGCTTCTGGATTAAGATGGGAGAAAAATATATTTTAATTCAGTACTTTGCAGTTAGGGATGAAAATGGTGAATTCTTAGGTACCCTTGAATTCTCCCAAGATATTGCACCTATTCAAGCCATTACTGGAGAAAAAAGATTATTATCAGATTAAGATATGAAGAAACCGCCAATTAGGCGGTTTTTATTTGCTATCAGCTTGTGAAAATAGGAAACCTATATATCTAATAAGTACATATAGGACAATTCCTACGGCCAATAATTCTTCAAATTTTACCAAATATTTTAAGGAGGCTATTGGTTTTCCAATATTAGTTAAATATCCATTGGTTAATTTAAGAGATATTCCAGTAATTACTATAGGGAAGGTAAAACCAGAATAAGAAGGATAAAACTTTAGTTTTAATAAACTTGGCAGCTTGACTAATACATATAAAAAGGCAAGTTGAGATAAAACCAATAGTAAATATACTAATAATAAGTTCTTATCTTGGAAAGAACTCATATAGCCAGCTAGGCAAAGGCTTCCAGGGGCAGTGAACACTGCTAAAGTTGGTAAAGCTGGCTCAGGTATTTCCCCTACCTTAAATACCCTCTTAATAACTATAGGCATTAATATAAAATAGGATAATAAACCAAACATGAATAGGATTTTTCCCACTGATTCCATGGCAAAGGCAGGAGCAGATACAGAGCCTACAACTATACCTACATAAACTATAAACCAGCTAGGAAAAACTTTTTTGATATTGAACTTTAGTACATGCAATTTAGTAAAATAAATAATAAGTATACAATGTAGAATTATACCAATAATCCAAATTACAAAGGCTAATGAACCAGCAAGGGGTTTAATGTATGTAGCTAAAAGCATGATTCCCATGGAGAGGGTTGGGAAAACACTAGCAACAACTGGGTTATCTAAGCTATTGACTACTTCCTTAGGATGTAGGATAATTTTAATTAGTACAAGTAATAAAATGATTGCAGATAAAGAACCGAAAATATTCCTATAGGTATTTCCATAGGATAAAACTAGGTTGCCAGTAGCCCCTAGGGCTAACATTAAACCAACAATAGGGATTGGTAATTTCTTGATAATCTTACTCATCTCATCTCTCCTTTTTTTATATAGTATTCGTGGATAGATTAACATAGATATATTTTAAAATCCAATAGAAAATATCTATACGAATCTTACTTTTGAAAAGGAAATTCTATGAATGGAAATGCTTTTATGTCCTTAAATTGTAACCTAATTCCAATATATTTCTATTTGTAATTATTCTATTTATGTAGTATTATTAAATGTATACATGAATAAGAGGTGTAGCAGATGAAGAAAAAGTTTTTTATATCCTTTATAATATCTTTCCTAGTCTTTTCACTGATTTTTTTAGAATTTGGTGATTTTTTACTTGGTCAAAAATCAACCGTTGCAGTAGATGAAAATGATGAAGGGTTAGATCTAGGCGATGATAATACTATAGAGCAAAAAGTTAAAAATGAGATATTATTTCTCCTAATGGGAGTAGACGCCAAAGACGTGAAAAAGTCTAAAGGAAGGCGTACTGATACAATGATGCTTGTAAAAGTTAATTTTGATACAGGAGAAATAAATTTACTCTCTATTCCAAGGGATACTAGGGTAGCTGTTAAGGGGAAACAAGATAAAATAACACATGCCCATGCCTATGGTGGAGTAGAATTAACTATGAAAACAGTAAGAGACTTTTTAAATCTAGATATAGATTATTATGTAAAAGTAGATTATCAAATTGTAATGGATATAGTGGATGAAATAGGGGGAGTCACAATAGAGGTACCAAGAAGGATGAAATATGATGACCCTAAGGCAGACCCACCATTACACATTGATATACCTAAAGGATTACAAACCTTAGATGGGAAAAATGCCCATGACTTTTTAAGATGGAGAAAAAACAACGATGGTACAGGCTATGTTGATGGTGACGTAGGAGGATTCAGGCTCAACAAATGTTTATGAAGGAATTAATTAAGCAAACCTTGAAGCTAAAGAATATCCCTAAAATACCAAGGCTAATTAATACCTATTTTGACAATGTAGAAACAAATATACCTAAATCTGCCATCCTAAAAGGTGCAATGGCTGCGAAAAAAATTAATATGGAGAATATGGTAACTAATACCATTCCTGGAGAAGGGCAAAGAATAAATGGCGGTGACTATTGGATATTTGATGTGGAAGAGACAGAGTCCATAGTAAGAGAAATGTTTGGCGACTATTTATTAGGTCAATAGATAGAGGTGTTAACATGAGAAAAATTAGAAAAAGAGAACATGTGGAAAACTATTTGAGAACAACCTATAGAGGGGATACTCTACTTGGGGATGTATTTTTAGAACATAATGCTTTGCCAGATTTATGCCTAGATGACATTGATACCAAAACTACTTTTTTAGGAAAAACAGTAGATTATCCTATAATTATAAATGCAATGACAGGTGGGACAGATTTTTCCCGGGAAATAAATAGGGAATTGTCATTAATTGCAAAAACTTTTAATATCCCCATGGCAGTAGGTTCTCAAACCATAGCCCTATGTGAAAATGAAGAATGCAAGGACTCCTTTAGGGTAGTTAGGGAAAACATTGGAGAAAATGGTATTGTAATTGCCAATTTAAATGCCCAAGCCTCTTTAGATGATGTAAGTAATGCCTTAGAAATGATAGATGCTGATGCAATACAACTACACTTAAATCCTGCCCATGAAGTGGTTATGCTTGAAGGGGATAGGGATTTTAGGGGAATACTCAACAATATTGAAAACCTAGCAAAAAATACTTCAAAACCAATTATTATTAAGGAAGTAGGCTTTGGTATATCAAATGAAGTGGCAAAAAGACTCTATAATGCAGGCATAAAATATATAGATGTATCAGGTGCCGGTGGAACTAATTTCATTGAAATTGAGAATATGAGGTATAATAGCATAGATCTTTCAGACATATATGGTTGGGGTATACCTACAGCCCTATCCATAATAGAAAGTAGAAGGGTTTCTAAAGACTTATTCCTAATAGCCAGTGGGGGAATAAGAAATAGTATGGATATTGTAAAAGCATTAGCATTAGGTGGAGATATGGTAGGCATATCTGGAGAAATATTATCCTATCTCCTTCACGGTGGATACAATAATGCAAAATCATATTTAGAAAATACTATATATAAGATTAAAATATTGATGCTTCTTTTAGGCAAGAGAAACATTGAAGAATTGAAAAATACTGATTATAGATTAACTGGGAAATTAAGAAAACTGGTTAAAGACAGTTAATAATGAATAACTAAAAGTGAATAGTTTTGGTAAGCAGCGAATGATTTCGCTGCTGTTTTATTTAAGCATTAAAGCTGGGCCCCATCAACTATTCACTCTTCATTATTAACTATTCACTTTATTAAAATCCTCCTGCTCCTCCGCCGCCGGCACCAGCGCCACCGCCTGCTGAGAAGCCTCCACCACCTCCGATGGAGGAGGAAGTGGTACTTGCAGAACTTCCATAAAAGGAGGAGTACAACCTATCTTCGAAGCTTGAACCACCATGCTTATTGGTCATAAAATACCAGGATGACCAGTGGGCAGGGCTATAGGAGTCATGAATATAATCCTTAAAGATATCCAAATATTTCATTGGTAAACCTAAGGCTAAGGCATATAATAAGCTTTTATCTTTAGGAATGGAATCATAATCTTTCATGACATATCTCTGATTTTTAAGGTCCTTTCTTATGTCCATCCATAATCTATACTGGACATAACCCTTATCAGACCTTCTCAAAATCAATAATATACCGTAAATTAGCAAAACTGTAGAGAATAATATTGGGACTAAACCCAATAGGCTACCAAAGGACATGGTAATGATACCCACGATTAAAGTAATAATATAGGATATAATCAAATAAACACTTAAACCTGTATGCTTTTCATAGTAGCCCCTATCCTTCAAACTA
>JAAYQJ010000143.1 GCA_012519355.1 Tissierellia bacterium
AAAGCATAGGTATATAGCCGATGATTTAAAATATATCAAGGAAAAGCTAAGGAAAAAAAATGAGGGTGAAGTTTAAACTTCACCCTCTAAATATTTATTCAGCTATTAATTCTTGAACTCCTGTAACTTCGCTATCTTCATCCATGTTGAAAGTATCCATTGCTTCTTGAGAAGTAAAGTATACATTTCCATCTACTTTAGCTTTTACTAATTGGAAGTTTGGAACTTCAACATATAGGTTTCCTATAAAAGTACCACCTTGAATTCTAGCATTTGGACTATTAATAAATAGTTTAGGAGCTGTTAAAGTGAAGCTCTTTACAATATTTCTATTTTCGTCTTGAGTGTAAAGTGCAATTTTACGAGCAGCCGCTCCTCTATTTTCATGCTCACCTTCTAAGGTAAGAGTTTTGTTAAATTTCATATCTTTTAATAAAGCAGCTATCCAAGTACCACCGTTTTCAGCTGTACCTATAGCTTTTTCAAAGTCTGCTTCACTAGCTACTACTGAAGCAGTTGCAGTAGCATCAACATCTATTAATACTAATCCCTTTACGCTACTGTTTTCATCAATATCAAAGCTATCTTTAGCTTCTTGATTAGTGAAGTATACTACTCCGTCTACTGTAGCACCTACTAGTCTGAAGTTTGGTGCTTCAACATAGATATCGCCCTTAAATGTACCATTTTGAATTCTAGCATAAGGACTTTTTACAGTTAGTTTAGGTGCAGTTAAAGTAAATTGCTCAAGTACATTTCTGTCATCGTCTTGAGTGTAAAGTGCAATCTTACGAGCAGGTGTTCCTCTGTTTTCAAAATCACCTTCAAGTACGATTTCCTTTTCAATAGTTATGTCATTAAGTGCTGCAATAATCCAAGTACCACCGTTTTCAGCTGTACCCATTGCTTTTTCAAAAGCTTCAGGGTCAGCAACTATTGAAGCTGTTGTAACTACGTCAACTTCTTCTTCAGCTGGTTCTTCTGGTAGTTCTGGTTCAACTGGCTCAGCTGGTTCCTCAACTTCTGGAGCTTCTTCCACTGCTGGAGCAAGTACTGCTAAAGTTTTTGGTCCAACGATACCATCAACTCTAAGTCCGTTCTTTCCTTGGAAGTCTTCCACTGCTGCTAAAGTTTTTGGTCCAAAAATTCCATCAACTTTTAAGCTATAGCCAGCTTCGTTAAGTAAAGTTTGTAATAGTGCAACATCGCCACCTACTGAATTTAATGCAAGTAGTCTGTTTATGTCTGCTGATGTTTCTGTGAATACTACTGGTGTAGATGGTTTAGATGGTGTTGATGGTGCAGATGGAGCCTCTGTTGGCTCTGATGAACCTTCGCTAGATGTAGCAGAAGCAATTACATCTACTGCAGGTCCAATTGTTAAACTTCCTTGGGCAAATGCAGTCATAGAAGTGAAAACTAAAACAGCACAGCCCATCAACGCAATTAATCTTTTGTTCATAGTGCACCTCCAAATTTATCATTGGTTTAGACAGTCTAAAGATTGTCAATATTTAGACTTGTCCCTTGTTATATTATAAATTATTAATAGAATAAATCAAGTAGAAAGTGGAAAATTTGTCAAGAAAGTAATGAAAGTCCCAATTACTGGTTAAAGGAAAAATTCTTGATTTTTTCTAGTGATTTCCACAAATTTTGTACTTATATCTCCCATCCTGTGGATAAAGTCGGAGGTGATAGAGAACTTATCCCCAAAATGCATAGGTATAAAATATTTAGGTTTAAATTTTTTGATAAAATATTCTCCACCATAATAAAATGCTGGTCCAAGTCTTGGGTCTACTGGGAAGAAAGCAATATCAATATTCCCACCCTTTATCTTTTCAACTTCTCCCTTAAAAAGCTTCTCCTCATTTAATTTATCCTCTTCCGAATCATTCTCCCAATGCCACCAGTTTAAATCTCCTGCATGGAAGATACTTATATTATCAACATTTATGAGAAAAGAAACTCCTAAATCCGTTGAACCAAAGGTTTTGATACCTACTTCACCTAAGGAAATCTCTTCATAGGGTCCAACAATATGAAGATTTTCTGGTTTGTTTTTTAAATCAATATCTGAACTTATGATATATTCTATTTCCTTTTTATTATCACCCCATGTAAATATTTCTTCATTAAAATGGTCACCATGTCCATGACTAACAAATACCATAGTCTTTTTATCCTTTAGCTTAATATTTCCTTTATAATAGTCAAAAACAAGAAAATAATTATCAGTCTCCACTGTAAAGCAACTATGGTAAATGTGGTCTACTTTTACATTTAATTTATCCATTACATTCCCTCCTAATATTATACTTCTATATAGAAAGATACCCCTTTCTCTTCATTCTTTGCATAGATCTTAGAACCATGGCTAAGTAGGATTCTATGAACTATGGCTAGGCCTAATCCAAATTCACCCTTATAGCCCTTATTAAATTTATCGAATAATGTATTAGCAAGGTCTTCTTCTATCTGAGGACCATCATTCCAAATCCTAAGGATTGTTTTATTATCTATGTTTTTTAAGGATACTAGGATAACTTTCTCCGCATACCGTATTTGATTATCTAGTAGGTTTTCTATGACGACTCTCCACTGGTCCAGGTCCCCTTCTATTGATGTAGGTTCAAGATCTAATTCCCAATGTATATTAGGTTTATGCCAGTTAAACCTATCTATTACTTGTTTAATTAAACCATCTAAAGAAAATTCTACTTTTTCTAAACTGTGGCTGGATAAATAATTCAACTTATTTAGGTATAATAGGTCTCTTATTTTCTTCTCAAGCCTTTTGGATTCGTCATTTATTACATCTATGGATAATTCCAAGTCTCCTTTAGGATAGATTCCATCCTTAATAGCCTCTGCATAGGATTGTATTACCATAACAGGGGTCTTCAATTCATGGGATACATGTTGTAAAAAGGACTGTTCTGCCTCATCTTGCCTAATAAGTTGTTTTCTTAAATATTCAATGGATGAGCCTAATTTTCCAATCTCATCCTTCCTATCTACAATAATTGGTTCCTTCCATTGATTATTGGCTAGCTTCTCCACTCTTTTTTCTAAATTTACTAGGGGCTTAGATAGGTATTTAGATAACATTATGGCAGGTAACCAACTAAAGAGTAGAACAAGGACTACAACAGAAATAAGCCTTCTAAACAAGGTCTGAACCAAATCCTCCCTATAGGAATCCCCCATATAGGAAACTAAAAAGGCATCATATCCTAAGGCCTTACCCTTTGAAATTATATAAAATACATCTTCATCGCCTAATTTACCACTGTATTCTTGACTAAGGTTCTTTTGAGCCAAGGCCTGACCTTTTACCTTTTCCAGGAAGTCCATGGTAATTGATGTATTAATTATAACCTTATTATTATCATAAATAATGAAATGGCGGACTGTTCTAATATTGTTTAATATCTCATCATCAGTACCAAAGAAATTAGGACCAATATAGTCCCTATATACATTTCCTTCAAATTGATTAAAGACTAGGTCCTGGGCAGACCTAATAGTGGCATAAATTTCATTTGTAAAAAAACTCCTTAGGGCACTGGGAAGTATAAAGGTCAAAAGTATTGATATGCTTAAGGTAATAATAGCTATTACAATCCAAATTTGTATTGATAAGGGATAGTTTTTCATCTTTTATTCACCCTATAACCGTAACCATAGATGGTCTCAATATCAAGCCTAAGAACCTTCTTTCTAAGCCTCCTTACTAAATCATCTACCACCCTGTCAGACCCAAAATAATCATCTCCCCATATATGATTTAAGATCTGGTCCCTAGACAAGGCAATATTAGGATTTTTAGCAAAATATAATAGCAAGTCGTATTCCTTAGAAGTAAGGTCTATTATTTCATCTCCTAATTTAACAATTCTACTACTTTCATTGATGGTATAAGGAGGAAGATTATAGACAGTGTAGGACTTATTATAAAACCTTTCTAGAAGATTTCTAGCCCTAATAACTAATTCCCTAGGTAAAAAAGGCTTAGCTAAATAATCATCACTTCCCAATTCTAAGCCTAATACCCTATCAATATCTGCATCCCTAGCTGAAATAAATATTACAGGTAAATGGGGACTTGTATTCTTAATCTCTTTAATTAATTGGTAGCCATCGATATCTGGAAGCATAATATCCAAAACCCACAAGTCTGGGGGATTTGAAATATCCTTCCTAGCATCTTCCCCATTAAAATAAGACTTAACCTGCCAGCCTTCCTTTTCTAAATAGGATTTAAGGACTAGGTTTAGGTTTTTATCATCTTCAACTAAATATATCCTATAGGTCATAAGATCACCCTTCTTTACTATTTCCTTTTTTTATATATTATACCAAATGAGGACAAATATAGATTAGCTTAATATAAATGAATAATTATAATGTTAAAAGTTTAAAAACAAATCTATAAATCACACAGGAATAACACAATTTCACCATATTTTTTTTATATTATTGGGGTAATATACAAGTACAGTTAATAGTGAAAAGTGCTTTCAATCGTCAATTGAAAAAAGGAGGTAGTATTATGGATGAAAATAGAAATTTTAATAATGATGATTTTATAGAGAATCCAAAGGAATATGAGGAAGATGTAGTAGAAGAGCCTGATGAAGTGGAGGCATCTGAAGAGGAAAGCTTTCATGAGGATGAATTTACAACTGAAAAAATAGAGAGTGAAGAATATATAATCCCTAATGATATCTATATAGGTCGGGAAGATAAAGGGGAAGAAGAAAACCAGGCAAAGGAAAAGAAGAGGAAATCCTTTAGAGGTAGCCTAATATCCTATATAGCCCTTGCCTTAGTTGCTTCTTTAGTAGGTGGGATAGGCTCCATATATATAGGACCAATCCTATATGGAAACCTACTACCAAATCCAAATAATAGCCAATATGTATCTTCCACCCCAATTAATATAGTTCCTAATGATGACATAAACACAGTATCAGCAGTAGCCAAAAAAGCTATGAGTTCAGTAGTAGGTATAACTACAGTGGAAGTACAGCAATTGCCATTTCCATTCTTCTCATCACAAGAATTAGAAGGTGTAGGTTCTGGAGTTATAGTTGATTCCAATGGATATATACTAACCAATTCCCATGTAGTAGCTGATGGGAGAGCAAAATCTGTTAATGTGTTATTTGAGAATGGGGATGAAAAGCCTGGCACAGTTTTATGGAATGATAGCCTATTGGACTTAGCCATAGTTAAAGTAGATGCAACTAATCTACCTGTAGCAGACCTAGGGGATTCAGATGACTTAGAAGTAGGAGAAATCGTTGTAGCCATTGGTAATCCACTGGGATTAGAGTTTCAAAGAACTGTGACAGCAGGTATAATATCTGGACTTCACAGGTCCATTAGGGTAAACAACAATGTAATAGAAGACTTAATACAAACAGATGCTTCTATAAATAATGGAAATAGTGGTGGACCTCTATTAAATAGCAAGGGAGAAGTAATAGGCATCAATACTGCTAAGATCAAATCAGCAGAAGGCTTAGGATTTTCCATTCCAATTAATCAAGCCAAGGCCATAGTAGAGGAAGTTATAGAGCATGGCAAATACCAAACTGTTGTTATGGGTATAACTGGAGCTTCAGTAGTAGATTATCAGAGAACTTTCGGAGTTAGGCTACCTGTAGAAAGTGGAGTAGTACTAATTCAAATACACGAAGATACTCCTGCCCAGGAAGCTGGACTATTGATAGGAGACATAATTACAAAGATAGATGATGTACCAATAGAGAATATGAACCAGCTTAAAAAAACCTTATATAAATATAAGCAAGGAGATAAGGCAACTTTGACCATCAACAGAACTAACACTGTCCTTGAAATTGAAATAGAATTTACACATATAAAATAAGTTAAAGGATAAAATAACCTATGAGTCTAAGCACTCTTAGGTTATTTTAATTCTATAAGTAAATGTAAGCTAATGCTGTTGAATACAGGGCCTAAGGAGGCCAATCGGAATTTTTAAGTTTATTTATAATGTTGTTTGTGGTAATAGCATAAGTGGTATAAGTAGAAAAAAGCTATTCCAATCTTGAAGCTTTGACATACTATAGATTCCATATAAAGAAAATCTGAATTGATACAAAGGAGGATTTAATTTGAATAAAAAAGATTTATTAAATTATGTAGAGGAGATTAAGGATGAGTTAATAGACGTATCTACTAAGATATGGAGTGAACCAGAAATCTCTGGTCAGGAAAAAGAATCCGCAAATTTAATGAGGAAGGTATTGAAGGACCATGGCTTTAACATTAAAGAAGTAGAAGGCATGGAACATAGCTTTATAGGTGAATATGGAAGTGGTTCACCTGTAATTGCAGTCCTAGGAGAATATGATGCCCTACCAGGTTTATCACAAGCAGTAGAAACATCATTTAACCCTGTGAAAGCCAATGAACCAGGTCATGGTTGTGGACACAACCTATTAGGAACTGGGGCCCTAGGTGCAGCCC
>JAAYQJ010000144.1 GCA_012519355.1 Tissierellia bacterium
AGAAAAATTCCCTAATCATTTTTAGGGAATTTTAAATCTTCCATAAAACCGCTTATTACTTCCTCAAGGAAACCATAGTCTACAACATGGAAATGTTTATTATCCACCTTATCCAGTTTTATAATCTTTGAGGTTAGCAAATTGTTAATATGATAGGATATGGTAGCACTTGATACCCCTAAAGCATTGGCAATTTCTTTAGTAGAATTCTCTCCTGAGGCTATTAACTTGGCTACTTCATATCTAGTCTTATCTCCCAGATTTTTAAAGACCTGTATTCTTTCATTAGTTTTATTTTCATTTATTTCCTTCATATATTTGAAGGCTTCTTCCATCCTTAAACCCCAAGCCACATAGCTTATCTTTACAGATGACATTATTGAAATAGCATAGGAAAAGACTATAGAAATTATGATATTGGTTTCACCATAATCTACTACATCTGGTTTTACAATGGAATATGTTATATCCTCTAGTCCCTGGGGACCTTTTTCATTTAAAAACCCAACCAGCTTCTCTCCATACTCTTTAACTTCTGCTTCATAGCTTGAATAGATGGATTCAAAAATTGGTAGTATTTTATACATTAAATCTACATAGTTTTTCACATGGTCTACTGGTTCTTCTATTATTAAAAATAGGTTCCATTTAGATGCTGCTTCTATGGGTAAATCCTTTATAAAGGAAATCAGGTCCTCCTTGTTGGAGCTTATCTTTTCAACCCTCTCCATGGCAACATCTGAATATGAATGTCCTTCCTCGTTGATGGCTATAATAGAATGGACAATACTCTTAATAATTTCACTGTCCTCTAAAGTTAAAAGCATATCCAGGTATTCTTTTTCGTCCTCATAGTTAAATATAGTATGGGTCCTTGAAACCAGGTCTATAAAGTCATATTCATGATAGAAATGGCCTGCATAGAACTTTTGAATTTCTTTCCTATATGGGGCTAGCTTTTCTTCAGCTTCCTTTACAAACTCCACGTAACTGGTTATTACAAATTCTTCAAAATTATCATCTGTCTCATTTTTATTTTTATCAAAGTAAATAAGTCTTGGAAATTTAAGAAAATCATATATCCTACTTTCCCTTGGATAAAATTTAAACTTCATTTATAACATCTCCTATACTATGGCCTTGTTTTTCTTCTACTTCATCACAGCTCAATAAGGCATTTTTATACTTTTTAGTTATTACTATCAGTAGAAGTCCCGATAAGGCTACTGCCACTGGTGGGATAATTATATCATATAAGACTCCAAAAATCATTTGTCCTATGGGAATAAAAACTGTGACTGCTAGATTAAATACAGTTGATGTTCTACCCATCAAGTCTAAGGGTACTACTTGGCTAAATAAGGTTCCTAATCCTATGTTGACAACTGTGGCAGCCATACCAACTAGAAAAGATATTATCATTAGGCCAATTATTGGGACCATATTAGTTCTAAAGGCATTTATGAAAGTACTGGATGGTATTAATGCCATAATAAAAATTAATATTGATATAGTAGTAAAGCTTAAATAACTAAGCCTGCCTACTTTTATCTTCTTCATTATTCCTCCACATAATATAGGTGCAGCTAACATAGATGCGGATAATACCATTTGGAATATGCCAAATTGTAAGTCATTGGCCTTTAATACTTCCTTTACTATATATATTAGGCCAATGGAAAAGAGTGGTGCAACACTAAAGTTAATCATAGTTCCTAAGCTTATCATGGTAGATATGAGTTTATTGCTTTTTATTATTTTTATCCCCTCTAGCAAGTCTCTTTTAAAAGACCCAAGATTTATTCTCTCTGGACTCTTATGGTTTTTAGGAATATTTATAAACATCTCGCTGATAGCTGAAAACAAAAAACTAAAGGAGTTAACAATTAGGATTACTTTCATTCCAAAGCTTCCATAGAGAAAGGCTGCTATAATGGGTGCTAGTATATTGCCTAGATTCATTACTAGAGAATTAATTGAGTTGGCCTCTAGCAAATCCTCTTTATCTACCATACTAGGTATAACTGCAGACATGGCAGAATGAAAAAATATTTCTGTGATCTCTAATAGTATAACTAGAACATAGATCATTGGAATGGATATACCGTCATTGATAATATAGATTAGGGCAAAGCTTCCAATTATAGCTGCATTGACTAAATCCAAGATTACTATAGTTTTTTTCCTATCAAACCAATCTCCAAATACTCCAGCTATAGGAGAGAATAGCAACCTTGGTAAAATAGAGATTGATAGAATTGAAGCAAAAATAGTCGCTGAACCAGTAAGTGCAAGGACATACAGGGAAAGAGCAAATTGTTGCATATTGCTACCAAGAAGAGAAACCAATTTCCCAAATATGAGTAATGAAAAATTTTTTTCTTTCAATAGTTTTAAACTCATTTAAATACCCCCATTAATATTCTTTATTATATTATATGATTATATTTATCTAATGTCAATAAATAAATTAGATATTTATCTAATTTATTTATTTTATGTGGTATATCTCAAATATCCTATGTATTTATAGTCTTTGTCTAATTATTATATATATTCCTAATAGGTAAGAAATTAGAGGCTACATCTTATCCTGAATAGGGATAAAATCTAGCCTCTAATCTCATTATTTCTTTATTTTATAATCATTTTCTATAAAGCTCTGAATCAATTATCCAAGTAGCAGAACCATCTGCCCATCTATAGGCTGACAACAATCTTATCTTTCCAGTAGTTGAAGGTGCCACAGCCCAATCGGAATTTGTTATACCATTTAGTAATACTATAGCCATAATTGGCTCACCATTGATTTCTCTTGGGTATGAAAGGCGCCATTTTCCTTCTACCTGTTCAGTTCCCCAAGCACTATGAGTCATAGTATAGGTGCCATCTTTGTTTATTACTATTTTTCCCTGGTCTGCACCCATGTTTAGTTCATGAGTTGCATAGTTGCCTGTGTCCTTATAATATAAATTTGTCGCACTACTAGCTGTCCAAATATACCAAGTACCATAAAGTTTTTCAAAATCAGTAATTGGTTCAAAATCTGTATCGTCAGCTACACCAATATTCTCATTACTTGTTGAAGCATCTGCTACAGTAAATGCCTTGTCTGAAATTTCAATGGTCTTTGTAGCATCAATATAATTTACATATAGGCCTAGGTTCTCACTTACAAATCTTAAAGGAACTAAAACCCTTCCATCTATTTTAGTAACGGGTACATCTAAAGGAATTTCCTTTCCATTAACTAGGCCTACTGATTTTCCTACTACCAATTCAACCTTCTTATCCTCTAGGGTTAAAGTTGCCTTCTGGGCATAATTGTCCCAGTCAACCCTTGCTTTTAGTGCTTCTTCTCCTAAAAACCTAACAGGGACCATGGTTCTACCATTTATGGTAATAGGTGGAACATCCAGTTCTATGTTTTTATCTTGCACAAGAGCAGTTTTATTTCCAATTTGCAGCTTTACATAGGTTGAAGGTTTACTAGCTTCCTCTTCCCAAGCTGGTGTAAGATCTGGTATATCCCATGGAATAGGCTCAACTGGGTCTGTCCAAATATCTGTATAGGTAGGTTCTGACCAAGTCTCAGTATATGTTGGTTCAGACCACACTTCAGTATAGGTTGGTTGTGACCACAGTTCTGTACCAAATACTGTATTAGTAGTTAAAACCATTAATACTATTAATAGACAAATGGTTTTTTTATGCAATTAACACACTCCCTTCTATTCTTACTCCATCTTTATTCCTAGACTGTCTTCAAACCATATTTTAGCCTGAGGGGTACTACCGTAATTGTATCTAATTCCAACAAGGCCATCCTTCTTTGGTACCATAGCCCAATCCATCCCACCTGGACCATCCTCTAATATTAAAACGTCTTTAAATCCTATTATCTCGTCTTTTTCTCCTTGACGCCAGGTTCCAACAGATAGGCCACTAATAGAATGTCTCATTCCATAGGTTCCATCTTCTTGTACTATGAGGGTGCCTAATAATAAACCACCTTCAAAACCATCCATTCGGATTTCCCATACACCAAAATAATCAAAATCTGAATTAAGGGTTGGTTTCCTTGGTTCTGGCTTTGGTTCAGGTTTAGGCTCTGGTTTTGGTTCAGGTTTAGGCTCTGGTTTAGGCTCTGGTTTAGGAAGACTTGGTGTTGGGCTAGGTGTTGGTGCCTCTACTCCTTTAGCATCTTTAAGCATAACAGTTTTAGTCAATGGTTCATACTCCAATGGGTATCCGAAATAGTCCGATACAAACTTTGCAGATAATAAGGTTAAATCGTTGAAAGTCACCGGTGGAGTGTCTAATTCTATAGGTTTTCCATTAAGCTTTCCTTCAGTTTTATCCCTCCATATTTCAATTCTTTTACCATCAAACTGGATCGTTGTCTTCAACTGAGAATTGATTACACTTATTTTTGCATTTATGGCATCTCCAATAAGTTTTAATGGAAGCATCAATCTACCATTGATTATGGTAGGTGGAACTGCCATTTCCTTCTCAACTCCATTAACTATACCCGTATTATTTTCAACTTGCATGACTAATAAATATGAATCTTCATAGGGGGTTTTAGGGGAGGGTACAGTAGGCTTAGGTGTTTCCACTGGTTTTGGAGATTCAACTGGTTTTTGTGGGGTAACTGGATTTGTAGGTTCAACTGGTTTGGGAGTTGGGGTTGTTGGAAGACTAGGTTGGGGTGTTGGGGTTTTCCATAAGTCATCAGACCATAATCCACCTGAGTTAGTATTACCACTACTATTAGAAGGTGGATTTGAATCGCTTGGCCACCAATCTTCGGACCAAAGCTCAACTCCATTAACAACTGATGAGATTAATAAAAAGGCTAGAATAGTAATTGAAAACATCCTGGTTACAAATTTTCTTCTGAACAAAAAAATACACCTCCTTTTTTCTACATTTTTTGAGTTTTTCATACTGTCTGGTATAAATACCCACACCTTACTGCATAAACCATTTGTACTTGATTTACGATTATTCTTACATATTATATGATTTCAAAACAAGATAGGGAAAATAGTTACTTAAGTCTTTTCAAGATTTCCAATAAAAAAACATCCCATTAAATGAGATGTTCTTTCTGTAAATCTATTATACTACCATTGTAATAGCCTTCGTTCTCCCTCTAAGGATTTTATTTCTGTAATATCTTGACTAACTTCTAATACTCCCTTATAGTCTCCTGAAGAATTCCTTAAGGCAAAATATTGTATTAAGATCAATTTTCCCCTTAACCTAATCCAAAAAGTTGCCTTATCCTTTCTTCCAGACCTAAACTCTTCTATGATTTCCTCTACTACATGAAGGCTTTCTGCAGGATGACAGTTTCTAACATCCCGACCTATGGCAGCAGGTGAACGCGGAAATATCCTGTCCTTAGGTCTGGTAAAGTATCTTAATTTATTGTTTTCGTCTACAAAGGATAGGTCTACAGGTAGACCATTAAAGATCAATAAAACTTGTTCAAAATTCAGTTCTCCCGTTTCGGTTTTAAAGGTCATACCATCAAATTCCCTTACATCTATTTCCTTTTGGTCAATAGCTGGTGGTTCAATGAATGGGAATCCATATTCTAGGCTTTGTATATTCATCTCCTCCCATTCATGGTCTTCTATGACCTCCATTGCAGCAGGGAAAAGTATAAATTCTTCCTTGTGTACAATCCCAAGTAAGGAGAAGAATAGTTTTCCTATTTGTATATTGAACTGATTATCATCTAATTTATCCGTTTCTAAAATCTCTATCATCTTGGCAATATCTCTTCTAGCCTCATCATGTAAAGACCACATTATGGTTAAGCCTTCAAAGCTCTCCATTTTCTTTTCCAAATAGGGAAAAAGTATGTTTTCCTTTTTTAGATAATGGGCATCAAACTCTTGTAGGTCTCTTAATTCCTTTAATATTGTATCCTTTTTCTCTTTTACCTTCCTATCCAATAATATAGGTCTTATCTTGTCCAATTTCTTTTCCAATGCCCTATTTTCTTTCATTAAAATATCTATGAAGCTATTTTCCTTAGGCCCTTCCCACTTATATTCACTTAAAGACCTGTGGAAGACATTTATTACCCTATCTAAAATCTCTAAAATATCCTTAGGCATATATCCTTCTTGTAATTTGGAATAAAATACTTCAAAGGCATCTTGAGGAGTTACTTCATCAAGGCTGTCCTTGTAAGTAAAATATAGGTTTCTCCCTTCTTCCCTATTTAAAACCCCTTGAACATAATTTTTTAAATCTTCGATTCTTTTATTCTTATCCATAGGCCACCTCTTAATAAAATTATTGACTCTATTATATAGTTACCCTAATATTTCTAGTCAATCATATTAGATTTTTATTCAAATATAACCAGTAAGATTGTATCTCCTGGTTATAATATTAGAAACATTTCGTCAATCGCTCTGTATAGTCCCTGGTAAATTGGATCAAATCATAGCCACCGTCATATAAACACCAATCGAATATTACTCCCCTTAATGCAATAAATAAAAATCTTACAAGGTCATCAGGATTCATATCCGTAACTATTTCTCCTTTTTCTATACCTTCTTCTACTATTTTTTTCAATACCTCCTGCATAGGCCTGCCTTTTTTTATAAACATTGGATTGCTAGTATTATAGATCTGTTTTAATTGGTCCATCTTGTCCCTCTTACAGTATTCAGCATAAAAGATAAAAAAATTAACAATCTTTTCTTTAGCATTTTCTCCATCTACATTACTTGCAACGGTATCTTGAAAAAAATTATCTGCCTTTTTAAAAGTTTCGTTTAAAATATCATCCTTGGAATTAAAATAATTATAAAAAGACCCTACTGCTACACCTGCTTTTTCACAAATGTCCTTTACAGTAATATTATTAAACCCCTTTTTTTCCACTAGGCTCATTGCAGCATCATATATCTTTTCGTATGTAGCCTGTGCCTGCAATTTTCTATTGGTTACCTTGGCCATAGTCTCTACTCCTTAAACTCACATAATTTTATATTAATTATATACCAAGATCACAAAAATTTCACTAAGGGATTTAATTTCATTAGGATAGATAAGTTTACCATAAAATTAAGTTTTTGTTAAAAATTTATTGACAATATATTAACCATTTTATATAATGAATATGTTCAATGAACCAGTTCATTGAATTGGTTCATTTTATTCCTATTAAATATCATTTCTAAGGAGGAGAAAAAATTGAAAAAAATCAAATGGTTAGTTTTCTTATTGTCTATTACCATGATTTTTTCTTTAGTTGGATGTAAATCCAATGAATCAAAGGAAGTAGAAGGAGATGGACTTTTTAATCCAGGTACATATGCCGGTGAAGGCAAGGGCATCGGTGGGACAATTAAATTAGAAGTTACTGTAACAGAAGACGAGATTACTAAAATCAACGTCTTAGAGCATAATGAAACTCCAGGCGTAAGTGATTTGGCTTTTGAGCAAATACCTGCTCAAATAATCGAAGCCCAAGGTTTAGGAGTAGATGCTGTTGCTGGTGCTACAATGTCAAGTGAAGGAATATTAGCTGCAGTAGCACAAGCCCTAGAAAAAGCTGGTGCTGATATAGATGCTTTAAAAAAGGTTTCTGCTAAGACTAGTACTGGAACAGGCGAAACTATTGAAAAAGAAACAGATGTTGTAGTAATAGGTGGCGGTGGTGCTGGATTAGCAGCAGCTGTATCTGCACACCAAAATGGTGCAAAAGTAATTGTACTAGAAAAAATGCCTAGGGTTGGTGGAAATACTATTATTTCTGGTGCAGCTTATAATGCAGCTGACCCAAAAAGACAAGAAGCTCAAGGAATTGAAGACTCTGTAGATAAGCATTTCCAACAAACCTATGAAGGTGGAGATAAACTAGGAAAACCTGAGTTAATAAGAGTATTAGTTGAAAATGCATATCCGACTATAGAATGGCTTGAATCTATGGGTATGAAGTTTGAAGATGAATTATTTACTGTATTAGGCGGACTATGGCCAAGAGCTCATAGACCTGTTGAACCATTAGGAACTGGATATATTAATACTTACATGAATTATATTGATGAAAATAGCTCAGATATGGAAGTATTACTTAACACAAAGGCAACAGAATTAATTATGGAAGGTAATAAGGTTGTAGGTGTTAAGGCAGAAGGCCCAGAAGGTGAATTAATAGTTAAAGCTAATAATGGTGTAGTTATTGCTACAGGTGTATTTGGTAACAATATCGAAATGAGAGATGAATATAATAAAATCTGGCCAGCTCTAACTAACCTAAAGACTACAAACCATCCAGGTGCTACTGGAGACGGTATAGCAATGGCTAAAGCTGTAGGTGCTAACCTAGTAGATATGGAACAAATCCAGTTATTACCAATGGGTGATCCTGAAACTGGTAGTTTAAGTGGAAATATCGAAAAAAGTGTTGAAAACCGTATATTCGTTAACAAAGATGGTAACCGTTTTGTAGACGAAGGTGCTCGTAGGGATGTAATGACAAAGGCATTATTTGAACAAGAAGATTCCTTCATGTGGGTAATCCTAGACAGCAAGAACTATCCAACAGGTGAACATAAAAATAACTTCAACGAAAGTATTGATGAATTAGTTGCAGCAGGTAGAGCTTTTAAAGGAGATACTTTAGAAGAACTTGCTGAGGAAATTGGAGTTAATCCAGAAAACTTAGTAGCAGCTGTTAATAAGTTTAATGAGGCTGTAGAAAATGGTGGACCAGATGAGTTTGGAAGAACTTTATTCCAATGGAAGTTAGATACCGCTCCATTCTATGCAGGAGCTAGGGTACCAACAGTTCACCATACAATGGGTGGAATCGAAATAAATGAGAAGGCTGAAGTATTGGATGCAAATGGCAATGTTATTCCTGGATTATATGCAGCCGGGGAAGTTACTGGCGGTATCCATGGTGCAAACCGTTTAGGTGGTAATGCTTTAGCAGATGTAAATGTATTTGGTAAAATTGCTGGAGAAAGCGCAGCAAAAAATAAATAAATTACAAAGTCTACCCCCTTTATATTATAATAAATTAAACCCCTTAATCTAAGGATTAAGGGGTTTTCTAATTCAAGTATTTATTTTTTTCTTGCTCTTTTTTTAATTTATTTGGGGTAATATCATTTCCCTCTTCATCAAGGACCTTTACATTCAGTAAGGTGTTTTTCATATTTCCCCTAAATATGGCTAAATACTCTTGCCTTAACTTTTGCTGTTCTTCTTTTTCTTCTTCAGTTAAGCCTCTTGTCTTAGACTTGTTTGCAAGTTCATTGATTCTTTTTATTAAGTCTTTCATCTAATCTCTCCTATTCTATATAATAATTCACCATTAAGTTCATATAGGAAACACATCCTTTCAATTCCCATACTTTATAATAGCACAATAATGTAAAAATAAACAGGCAGTTTAAATAAGGCCCTTAGACTTCATCGTCTAAGGGCCTTTTCTAATCTTTATTAAGCTTCTACTATTCTCCCATGAACATAGCAATATCATCGTCTACATTTGATATAGTTCCAATTCCAAAGGTTTCTACTAATACTTTAGCTACATTTGGTGAAAGGAAGGCTGGTAATGTTGGTCCTAAGTGGATGTTTTTCACTCCTAGGTATAGTAGGGCTAGTAATACTATTACAGCTTTTTGTTCATACCAAGCTATGTTGTATGCTATTGGTAAATCATTTATATCATTTAGTTCAAATATTTCTTTAAGTTTTAATGCTATTACCGCTAAGGAGTAGGAGTCATTACATTGTCCTGCATCTAGAACTCTTGGAATTCCATTTATGTCCCCTAAGTTTAATTTATTGTATTTATATTTTGCACATCCTGCTGTTAAGATTACTGTATCCTTTGGTAGGGCTTGTGCAAAGTCTGTATAGTAGTTTCTCTTTGATTGTCTTCCATCGCATCCTGCCATTACAAAGAATTTCTTAATTGCACCTGACTTAACAGCTTCTACAATCTTGTCAGCTAATGCAAATACTTGAGCGTGGGCAAATCCACCTACAATTTTACCCTTTTCAATTTCTGTTGGAGCAGGTAATCTTTTAGCGTGTTCGATAAGTTCTGAGAAGTCTTTTGCTTGTCCATCTACCCTGTCTGGAATATGTTTAAATCCTGGATAACCTGATGCTCCTGTAGTATATACCCTATCTGCGTAGGAGGCAGCTGGTGGTACTATACAGTTTGTAGTAAATAGAATTACTCCATTGAATTTTTCAAATTCTTCTTTTTGCTTCTACCAAGCATTTCCATAGTTTCCTATGAAGTGGTCATATTTCTTAAATGCTGGATAGTAGTTTGCTGGTAACATTTCACCGTGAGTATAAATGTCCACTCCTGCATCTTTTGTTTGCTCTAATAATTCTTCGAAGTCTTTTAAGTCATGGCCTGACACTAAGATACCTGGTCTAGTTCCAACTCCTATATTAACTTCTGTTATTTCTGGGTTTCCATAAGTAGATGTATTAGCTTTATCTAGTAATGCCATAACATCCACACCATATTTACCTGTTTCCATAGTTAAAGCTATTAAATCATCTGCTGTTAAAGAATCATCTAGAGTAGCAGCTAAAGCCTTTCTAATGAATTTAGATATTTCCTTATCTTCATATCCTAAATTCATTGCATGTTCAGCATAGGCTGCCATTCCTTTTAATCCATAAGTGATTAATTCTCTTAATGATCTAATATCTTCGTTCTCTGTAGCAAGTACTCCTACTTTTTCACTACTTGCCTTATATTCTATTTCATCATTGGAATTTACTGTGAAAGTTGATGCATCTCCTAAGTCTCCTAATTCTATACCCTTTTCGATTAATTTAGCTTTTAGCTCATCTCTTGCTTTAAGAGCTTCTTTAATCTTTGCAAAGAATCTTTCCTTGTCAAAGTTTGCGTTTGTAATTGTCATGAATAGTCCGTCTATTATTAGCCTGTCTAATCCTGGTATAGTAATTTCAGCCTCATCAACCTTTACTCCTAAAGCTGAAATACCTTTTAAAGCATAGATCATTAAATCTTGTAGAGCTGCTAGGTCAGCTGTCTTACCGCACATACCAACCTTTGTACATCCTTTTCCGCCAGCAGCTTCTTGGCATTGGTAACAAAACATTGTCATTCGCATTTCCTCCCATATATATTATTGGTGATAACCACCTATCTCCTTTAACTCACAATACCTAGTATAACTACCTTTTTTCATTAATTCGGTAACCTTTGTTACAAAATGAAAAATTATTTTTTATAAAATTTGCTAATTTATTCCATTCCTTATTTTTTTATGATATAATTCAAAATTAGGACATACTATATTGGGCAAGCTAAATATAGAATAAAAATAAAATACATAATGTGGAAAAGGAGACTATTAAGATGGATAAAGACAAGTCTAAGATCTCTATACTAATAGTTCCCCATACTCAGAAAGTTAAGAGAATTTCAATCCCTAACTGGTTTCCTAAGGCAGCACTAGGAATTCTTTCTGTAATTATTATATCTCTAGTTCTTTACATAAAAATATCCCTGAATTACCAATCAAACTTAATAGAAGAAGCTAATCAAAAGATTGCTTTGATCAGTAATTTAGAAGAAGAGAACAGAAACAAGGAACAAAAATTAATAAGCCTTGAGGCTGAAAATAGGCAACTATTGAAAAAGACAGAAGAAGTAGAAGTTAAATTAAATGAGATTGATAAATTACAGAGAAGACTAGAGAAACTAGCTGGGATAGATAGTCCCTCTAGAGGTGGAGTCATCGATAGAAACATTGAAATGGATGTTTCAACCCCTAGTGAAGAAATGAGTATAGTATCAGAAGTCTTATCTGATAAAAAGTTGGAACTGGAAATCTTTATTGAAGATGTAGAGGCTCAATTTGAGTATTTAGAGACTGTTCCAGACCTTATACCTACATCAGGAAGAATTACTTCTAAATACGGTAATCGTAGGGATCCTTTTACTAGAAGAATACAATTTCATCAAGGAATTGATATTGCCGGTTCATCTGGAACTAGTATAAATGCTGCTGCAAAGGGAACTGTTATATTTGCTGGTAGAAACGGTGGTTATGGTAGGACCGTCATCATCGATCATGGAAATGGTTATAAAACCCTTTATGCTCATAATAGGGAAATCTTGGTTAAAAAAGGAGATATGGTTGAAAAGGGTCAATTAATTGCAAAAATGGGTAGTTCTGGTAGATCGACAGGTGTTCATCTACACTTTGAAATTCATAAAAATAATAAAACCATAGACCCACTTAGCCTTATAAATAACTAAAGTTACGGAGGGGTTCATGTGTTTAAGAAAAGAGAAGATTTTGTTGAAAGTATAGATTCCTTAATTGGAGAAAACATAAAAATTGTTGGTAAGATTGAAGGAAAAGGGAATCTAAGAGTTGATGGTATTGTGGAAGGTGATATTGATTACGACGGCAGTGTAGTTATAGGACATGGCGGAAAGGTTGTAGGAAATATAAAAACTGGTGATGTATCCTTAGCTGGCATTGTTAATGGAAACATAGTATCTAATACAAAAGTAGTCATACTTGAAACAGGTACATTAATTGGAGATTTGGAAGCCCCAACAATAGTAATACATGAAAATGCAAAATTTGAAGGAACCTGCAAAATGCCTAGTAAAACTGATAATA
>JAAYQJ010000145.1 GCA_012519355.1 Tissierellia bacterium
CATGAAGGTGGAGAGATTAAAGGTAGATAGATTTGAACAGAACAAGCAAATAGCTCTTTGGAGACAAGAGGCATATAACAATATGAACAAGCTATTTGCCAACTTTATATTGAACACTAGAAAAAATATGGGCTTAACTAGGACAACTAGTACAGGTATAGCACTAAACTATTCTTACACAAGTGTAGACTATTTGAGAAAGGCAGTTTCATCTAAGGAAGATGTTGCTAGTGTTACTAGTACTAGTAAGGCATTGAATGGAACTTTTAACATAGAAGTTAAACAGTTGGCTACATCTGGCTCCATAACAAGTGCTGAATTAGATAATCTTGATGATATTCAACTGGATGGCATGAAGTTTAGGATAAAGGGTACAGAAGATGGCCAATTTGTTACTATTACTGTAAAAGGTTCTACAATGAATGATCTAGTTAAGGCCATAAATGAGAAGAAAGATGAAACTAAGGTTATGGCTTTCTATGATAGCGAAAATAAAAGGTTGTTTTTACAGTCCACAGTAACTGGAGAAAACTCTAAAATTCAATTGTCTAGGGTTTCTGGTGAAGATGGAGATGAAGGCTATAAATTCTTAGAAAAAGTAAGAGGAGAAGGATTTAAGAAGATAAATGGTCAAGATGCCATTATACAATATAATGGAGTGGATTTAAAATATTCATCCAATAATATTAACTTCAATGGCCTAAATATTGTACTAAAAGCAGAAGGAAAAACTACCATAAGTGTTTCTACCAATGTAGATGGCATAATGGAAAAGATTGAGCAATTAATCAATGATTATAACGAACTAATAGACAAGGTATCCCAAGCCATAAATGAAAAGAGATATTCACAATATTATCCTCTTTCTCAAGATGAAAAGAAGGCAATGCATGAGGATGACGTAAAGCTTTGGGAAGAAAAAGCAAAATCAGGCATGTTGAGTAGGGATGAACTCATAACCCGAACCCTACAAGCCATTAGGACAGACCTATATAGAAATGTTGGAGGAGTAAGCGGCAGCTTTAAAAATCTAATTGAAATAGGCATTACTACAGAATCCTATACTAGGGGTACAACAGGCGGTAAGCTTCAAATCGATAAGGAAAAACTTAGGGCAGCCATAGAGAAAGATCCAGAAGGAGTAATGGAACTCTTATTTAAGGAACCTGAAAAACTGGACAGGGCAGATTTTCCAGATACAGATGAGGGCAAAAGGCAGTACGAGGCTGCAGAAAGGGCCAACAGGAGAGATAATGGTGGTATTTTCACTAGGGTATATGATAACCTAATAGACGGTATGAAGGCCATCATAGATAGGGCAGGTCCAGGGCAAGATGCTGACCTATTAAGGTCTATTAAATCTAATATCCTCATAGACTTCGTTACTAGTAAGTCAAGTATATCTGATTTAGACAGGGAAGTATTGAATATCAATAGGAGAATTGATGATTTAAATGCTCAGTTAATAAGAAAAGAAAACGCATATTATGCTAAATTTGCCAACATGGAAAAGATGTTACAGCAAATGTATAGCCAAAGTAACTGGCTATCACAACAATTTATGAGATATTAAGGAGGCAAAAGATGTCATACGAAGCATTAAATACCTATAAGCAAAATACTGTACTAACAGCAACTCCTGAAGAATTGACCCTTATGCTTTATGAGGGAGCCATAAAATTTATGAGGATAGCAAAGTATAGTATTGAAAACAAGGAGATGGAGAGGGCTCACTCTTCCTTAATAAGGGCTCAGGACATAATATTAGAGTTAAACTATTCTCTGGATATGAATTATGAAATATCCAATGATTTTAGGAGCTTGTATAATTTTATTCATGAGAAATTAGTAGATGCTAATATAAGTAAGGATACAAAATCAATAGATGAAGCCCTTGATATAACAAATGATATGAAGGAAACATGGAAAGAGGTTATGAGGCAGATAAAACAAAGAGTTTACCAATCTAAGTAGGTGTTGCTATGATAAATGAGAATATAGGTAAAATGATAGAGCTTTCCATGAAGAAGAAGGAATATCTTTTGGATATATTAGATCTAAC
>JAAYQJ010000146.1 GCA_012519355.1 Tissierellia bacterium
ATTCTATAGGTTAAGCAAGTATGTAATAGAGGATTTAGAGAAATTAGGCATTAAGCTAGAAGTAGAAGAGGTTTCTCCTAGGGATTATCTAAAGCCTGAAACCATAAGTAGATGCCATATATTCATAGGTAGATGGATTGCTGATACGGGAGATCCAGACAACTTCCTTCAACCGATATTTAACTATAATAACCCAACTAACTTTACCAGGTATAATAATCCTAGGGTTACTGACTTAATGAATATGGCAAAGGAAATCATAAATCCCAATAAGAAGGTTGAAATCTACAAGGAAATACAAAATATCATCGTAGAGGATTGCCCATGGGCCTTTGTATTCCATCCTAAGACTGCCATAGCCTCAAGGAAGGGTATAGTAGGGGCTAGGCTAAGTCCTTTAGGTATAATAAATTATGAGAATATATTGATTGAATCTAAATAAGTCATCCCCTTCCTTAGTAAAAATAAGCCTATAACTTGTCCTTTAAAATATGTTATACTAGTACCATCATATTTTTTTAGGAGTGTGGTCATGGATAAGGATAAAATAAAAATGGTAGTAATGGATGTGGACGGGACACTTACTGATGGAAAAATATATATGGGAAAAGATGGGGAAGTTTTTAAAGCCTTTAATGCAAAGGACGGTTTAAGGATAAGACAGTTACCAAAGTTTGGGATTATCCCTGTAATTATAACTGGTAGGGAATCTACCATATTGACAAGAAGAGCAGAGGAGTTAGGAATTTCTGAAATATATCAGGGAATATCCAATAAGGTTAAGATTTTATATAGTTTATTAGATAAATATAATCTAGAACTTACTAATGTTGCCTATATAGGTGATGATGAAAATGATTATACTGCTATGAACCTATGTAGGGTGAAGGGGTGTCCAAGGGATGCAGCCCCTGAAATACTGAATATAGCAGACTTTGTATCTAAACATGATGGTGGAAATGGAGCAGTTAGGGAGTTTTTAGATTATATTTTGAAGGATAAATTGGAAAAGCACAATTTAGATTGTGAATATGAATAAGATAAATGCCTAGGTCAAAAACCTAGGCTTACTTTTTTACATTCTTGTTATTTTAATAGCATCTCTCATTTTCTTGATTGCTTCATTGGTTGGATCTTTTCTCTTCAATTTTACTCCTATGTACAAGGCATCTATAATACTTAGATGTGCAATTCTAGAAGCAAAGGCCTCAAATTGATAGGAGGTCTCTTGAGATACAGCATTTAGTGGGATATCTACCATTTCGCTTATGGGTGACTTGGCAAAGGAAGTAATTCCTATGGTCCTTGTATTGTTCTCCTTTGATACCTCCAATACATTCATTATATTTAAATTTGACCCTGTGTGGGAAATGGCTATAATCAAGTCTTTATCCGTTAATTGGGACACAGCCATTAGCTGCATATGGTGGTCAGTGTAGGCAGATACCCTAAGACCAGTTCTTAAAAACTTGTGCTGGCCATCCATTGCAATAATTCCAGACCCCCCATTTCCTATAAATACAATTTGATCTGCTTCTAATATAGCATCAGTAGCTAATTCCATATTTTTAGGGTCTAGAGAGACTAGGGTGTCATTGATGGCAGTAATATTGGCCTTAAAGACTTTATCAATAATAGACTCTTCGTCATCATCTAGATTAATTTGATAACTTGCATAGCTTTCAATTCCATCAGTAAATTCTGTGGCTAAGGTTATTTTAAGGTCTTGAAAGCCCTTGAAGTTTATTTTTTTGCAAAAACGGAAGATAGTAGCATCTGCTAGGCCTAGGTTATCTGCTACTTGAGAAATAGTGGAGTTTATCAATTGCCTAGGATTATCCATAATATAATCTGCAATTTTCTTTTCCGTTCCATTAAATGTATTGTAGTTGGACTTAATCCTGAGAATGACACTGGGTGTAGACTTCATAAATTCACCTTCTTTCCATACCTCTTAACCCTATTATAGCAAATATAATAAATATTGTTGAAAATATTTTTCATAGAGTATATAATAAAGGAAGAAAATTATTTTCATAAAATATAAAACAAATGAAAAATAATTTAATGCAGGATTTTATCATGATTTATAAATCGTAAAAGGAGAATACTAATGAATGATATCGGTTTAATTGGATTAGGGGTTATGGGTCGAAACCTGGCACTTAATATTGAGGACAAGGGCTATAGTGTTTCAGTTTACAATCGCAGGGCCATTCGAACACAAGAATTTATGGAGACAGAAGGTAAAAACCGTAATATAAGTGGTTTTTATGATCTGGAAGCCTTTGTAAACTCATTAAGTAGGCCAAGGAAGATAATTTTGATGATTAAGCCAGGCAAGCCTGTAGATGATATGATCGAAAGCTTGTTAGCCTACTTAGATAAAGGGGACCTTATTATGGACGGAGGCAATACCTATTTTCCAGAAACTGCAAGAAGGATAGAAGAATTAAAGGGAAAGGATATCCTGTACTTAGGAATAGGAGTATCCGGTGGAGAATTAGGTGCCTTAGAAGGGCCTTCCATAATGCCAGGTGGAAGAAAAGAAGCCTATGAACTAGTAGAAGACCTACTACTAAAGATTGCTGCTAAGACTGAAGATGGTCCATGCTGTTCCTATATGGGCAGGGGGGCAGCAGGTCATTTTATTAAGATGCTCCATAATGGCATAGAGTATGGAATGATGCAAAGCATTGCCGAGGCCTATGACATTATGAGAAAGGCATTGAAAC
Organism: Tissierellia bacterium; assembly: GCA_012519355.1. GTDB lineage: Bacteria > Bacillota > Clostridia > Tissierellales > Tissierellaceae > JAAYFT01. The sequence goes on from JAAYQJ010000146.1 coordinate 2,736, forward strand.
TCTCTGCAAATGAGATATCAAAAGTCTTTGAAGAATGGAATGATGGAGAACTTAATTCATACCTAATAGAAATATCCTATAAGATTTTAACATTGGAAGATGAAAAAACTAAGAGGCCCTTAG
>JAAYQJ010000147.1 GCA_012519355.1 Tissierellia bacterium
CTAAGGGCCAATTGGCAGCTTCAGCTTACTTGGCTATGGCAATAAAACCACATATATACCATGTTGTAGGCTTCTGTGAGGCCCACCATGCTGCTAAGGCAGAGGATATCATAGAGTCTGCCATGATAGTAAGAGGAATCATCAAAAATGAATTCCTTGGCTCAGTGAATATGGCTAAGGATAAAAATGTCCAAGACCGAAAGAATGAACTAATAAAAGAGGCAAAAATCATTATAGAAAGCATAAAATCCCTAAATCCAAGGGCAGAAGACCCACTGGCAGACCCTGAAACCCTAACTGAAGCAGTAAGGGTGGGAATACTAGATGCACCACACCTACAGGGATCTAAAATAGCTAGGGGACAGCTAAAGACTAGGATGGTAAGTGGTGGCTTATATGCCTATGATGAGAAGAAGGCTAGGATTTTAAAGGAAGAAGAAAGGATAAATAGCCTTTTAAAAGAAATGTCAAATAGATAAGAAAAAGGCCCTTCCTAAGTCAAGATAAACCTTATCTTAAACTTAGGAAGGGTCTCTTTATTTTAAGTAGCCTATTCTATTGCAAATAAAAATTCTCCCTCACAGGCTATTTCACCGTCTACATATGCTTTACCTTCACCAATTCCTATTGGCCCTCTAATCTTTGTCAGCTCCACTTCCATTTTTAAAGTATCCCCTGGTACTACTTTCCTTTTAAACCTCATCTTGTTAATTCCGGCAAATAATGGTGTTTTTCCCTTATATTTCTCATGGGATAAAAGTATGACAGCCCCTAGCTGGGCCATGGCTTCTACTATTAGAACTCCGGGCATTACAGGGAAATGGGGAAAGTGACCTTGGAAAAAGGGTTCGTTTATGGTCACATTTTTATAACCAATACCCTTTACTCCTATTTTTTCCACCAAAACCTTATCTACAAGGAGAAAAGGATACCTATGGGGAATAATTTCCTTAATATCTTGAATATCCAATAAATTAGACATAAAATCCCTTCCTTTTTACAAATTCTACTTCAAAATCCTTATTGATTATTTTTTCGGATTCATATATACTATTTCATAATATTCTTTTCATAACATATTAATAATATAATCTAAATTTTATTTATTTGCAAACTAATCTTAATATTTTGAAGGAGGTGATGGAATAATAAAAGTTATGAACAATTAAATATGGAGGTGGAAAATGGAAAAAATTTATGTTGGTATTTTTGGTATAGGTAGCTATGTTCCAGAAAAGCTAATAACAAATGAAGACCTGTCTAAAATAGTAGATACATCTAATGAATGGATAGTAGAAAGAACAGGGATTCAAGAAAGAAGAATAGTAGATGAATCAATAGCAACATCAGATATTGCATCTATTGCTGCAAAGAGAGCATTAGAAGATGCCAAATTAAAAGCAGAAGACATTGATCTTATTATAGTAGCAACAGCTACCCCAGACCATTCCTTTCCTTCTACAGCTTGTATAGTACAAAAGAACATCGGAGCAACTAAGGCAGCAGCTTTTGATATAAGTGTTGGATGTTCAGGCTTTGTCTATGGATTAGTTGTAGGTGAACAGTTTGTAAAATCAGGCTTGTATGAAAATGTCCTAGTCATTGGGGCAGAAACCCTATCAAAAATTGTGGATTGGCAGGATAGAAATACATGTGTCCTATTTGGAGATGGGGCAGGTGCTTGTATTCTAGAGAAATGTGAAGAAAACATGGGAATACTTGCTTCTGAATTAGGGTCAGATGGTAGAAACGGTTCAGTACTAATACAGCCAGCAGGTGGTTCTAGGCAACCAGCCAATGAAGATACAGTAAAAAACAGACTACACTTTATAAGAATGGAAGGTAGGGAGGTATTTAAATTTGCAGTTAGAGTTATGGATAAGGCATCTCAAAGTGTAATAGACAAGGCCAATTTAAAACTGGAGGATATTGATTTCTTAGTTCCTCATCAAGCAAATGTAAGAATCATTGATGCAGCAGCAAAGAAATTAAACCTAGAGCAAGGTAAGATCTATGTAAATCTAAACAAATATGGCAATATGTCGTCAGCCTCTATTCCTGTAGCCCTCAATGAAGCCATTGAAGAGAAAAGGATAAAAAAGGGAGACAATGTACTATTAGTAGCATTTGGTGCAGGTCTTACTTGGGCTTCTATGATTATTAAATGGAATAGGAGGGAAGAGGATTAATGTTTACTACCAGAATAACCGAACTGCTAAATATTAAGTATCCAATTCTACAAGGCGGAATGGCTAGAGTAGCTACCCATGAACTAGCTGCAGCAGTTTCAGAAGCAGGTGGCTTAGGCATAATTGGAGCAGGGAATGCATCTGGAAAAGTAATAAGGGAAGAAATTAGGAAGCTAAAAGAGCTGACAGATAAACCCTTCGGTGTAAATGTCATGATGCTATCACCCCATGCTGAGGATATTGTAGGTATAATATGTAGTGAGGGAGTTCCTGTTGTTACCACAGGGGCAGGAAATCCAGGCAAGTACGTAGAAAGATTAAAAAAGCATAATGTGAAAATCATACCTGTTGTACCTACTGTGTCTTTAGCTAAGAGATTAGAGCGGGAAGGTGTAGATGCCTTAATAGTTGAAGGAACTGAAGCAGGTGGCCATATAGGAGAATTAACCACCATGGCTTTAGTCCCTCAAGTAGTAGATGAAGTAAAAATTCCTGTTATTGCTGCAGGAGGAATAGGAGATGGTAGAGGCTTTTTAGCAGCCTTAAGTTTAGGAGCAGAAGGAGTTCAAATGGGAACTAGGTTTGTTTGCTCCTCAGAATCTATAGTTCACCAAAACTATAAAGATGCCATTGTAAAATCTAAGGATAGGGATGCCTTTGTAACTGGGAGAAGTACAGGGTATCCAGTTAGAGCCTTGAAAAACAAGTTTACAAGACATTTTTTAGACTTGGAGAAAAAAGGCCTACCCTTTGAAGAATTAGAATCCTTAAATGCAGGAAGGCTGAGGCTTGCTGTAGAAGAAGGAGATGTGGACCAGGGCTCCTTAATGGCTGGTCAGATTTCTGGTTTGATTAAGGATATTAAACCTTGTAGGGAAATAATTGAAGCTATTATAGAAGAAGCGAAAGAATATCTAAAACACCTTGAGACTTCTCTAAATGGGGGTAAGTCAAATGAATAAAAAGGATAAGGTGGCTTTCATATTTCCCGGGCAAGGTTCCCAATTCGTGGGCATGGGCAGTGATTTTTATGAGAGCTTCAAGGCTTCTAAAGAAGTTTTTGATGAAGCTAATGAGGTTCTAAGCATGGATTTAACAGGTATCTGTTTTA
>JAAYQJ010000148.1 GCA_012519355.1 Tissierellia bacterium
ATAAGAATAGTCCTTATAACTGATTTACACAGTCATATTTATGGAGAAAATCAAAATAAAATAAGGAGTAAAATCCAAGCTCAAAATCCAGATATAATTGCTTTAGCTGGAGATATTGCAGATGATAACACACCTATAGAAGGAACTGAATTGTTCTTAGAAGCTATAAAAGATATAGCCCCTATTTATTATGTAACAGGTAACCATGAAATTAGAACTGGTGAAGTGGATAAGATAAAAAAGCTTTTCAGGTCCTATGGGGTAAATGTAATGGAAAATAGTCTGCAGAAAATCAATATTAGGGGGGAAAATTTAATTGTTGCAGGAGTAGATGATCCAAATATAGTTGGCTACGAAAGTCCACAATCCAATTGGTACAAAGAAGTATACACTTCTTTTTCTAATGTGAAGGATATGGAAGGATACAAAATACTATTATCCCATAGACCGGAAAAGGTGGATTTTTATAGTACTTTGCCCTTTGATTTAGTGCTTTCAGGTCATTCCCATGGTGGCCAGGTTAGGATACCATTTTTGTTAAATGGACTTTTGGCACCACATCAAGGTTTTTTTCCAAAGTATGCTGGGGGAGTATATGAGTTTGAAAACTATACCCTTGTAGTTAGTAGAGGTGTATCCTTTAATCTATTTTTACCTAGGATATTCAATCCACCAGAAATAGTAGTTATTGATTTAGAAGGAATAAGGAATAATAGCTAAAAGAATTACATTAAAAGGCCATATAATCATGTATTATTATGGCCTTTTAATATACAAATTTTAAATACTTATATAGTAAAAATACAGTATAGAGACTTAAAAAGGTAAAGATGATATCTTCCAAACTACTTTTTGTATTAATGATAATAGGAGAAGAAACACTTATTTTTAAGGGGTAAAATAATTGTATGCCCTTCATGGTGAAAAAGTCAGCTATTATATGCAATACATAACCAATAACAAACCCAGAATATACAGAGGGAAGCATGTATTTAGTAGTAATCAAATTTACCGTATATGAGATTACAAAAAAACCAATTATACTATGGGTAAAACTTCTATGACTAGATATTCCAATGAAAAAACTCAGTAAGCCTAATAAGCCAAATATTTTATTGTCTGTCAAAAAAAATAGGTAGGTAAATCCAGCAGCAAATGACAGATAAAATAATACCCTATAAAATTTATTCTTAAAAATTAATAATTTCTGATTTAACTTAGCCTTTGGATGGTCCAGGTCTGGTAATAAGGAACCAAGAACAGAAGCCATCACTAAAACAAGCTGATTTTCCAAGGGTTGGTCTGCAGATGCTGTAAGACCAGCCACAATTCCTATAGCCATGTGTGTTTTTCCTGTCATAAAATTCCTCCTAGTTGCAAAAGGACTATAGTAAGTAAAATCTTAGTCTTCTTTACATTATATAGGGTAACGAACATATATTCAAGCATAAGATAAGTATTATTAGTAAAGAAAATTCTAAAAGAAGGAATTTAGAATAAAATGTAGAATATATAATATTGTTAAGCTAATAACTTTCAAATAAGGATGAACAATATAGGATAATGGTTAAATAGTAAAATTAAAGGTGGTAACTAGATTGGATAGGTGGGAATATAAGACTATTAAATTTGGAGGATGGAAGAATGGACAAAGTTGAGAAGTTCTATGATGAGACCTACGATGAATGGGACAGACTAGAAAGACATAAAATTGAATTTGATATAACCAAGAGATATATGGATGAGTATATAAGAGGTGAAAACCTAAGTATATTTGATATTGGTGGCGGGCCTGGCAGATACTCAATATACTTAGCAGAAAAAGGCCATAAAGTAAGCTTACTAGATTTATCAAAGAGAAATATTCAAGTGGCAAAGGAAAAATCTGCTGAAAGAGGTATAACCTTGGAAGCCTATGGGAACCAGCGAACATTATTTATATATTGGGAGAAAATGATTTGAAGAAAGGAGAAAAAATATGATTTGGCCAACATTTGCCTATGATGGAGTTACACAGGTTCCAACAAAGGTAATCTTTGACTTTGTTTGTGACTATGTTAGTGGAGAACTAAGGACTTCCAATGAAACTAGCCAGGTTATTTGGGTTCCTAAAGACAAGGTTTTGGAATATATTACAGCTCCCGTCAGTTTATTTAGGTTCAAAAATGTAATCGATTAAAGGGTGTGGTAGGGTAAATGAAATTAAAATATATTGTGGGAATTATTTTTCTCTGTTTGGTATTAATACTTGTAGGTGGATATTTTGGATACAGGCAATACAAGTTGCAGGTTGCAGACAAAACTTGGATTGGGGATTTGGGATATGAAGATAGTGAAATTTACTGGCTTACATTTCACGGGATTGGAGACAGAAAGTGTCCTGAAATACCTGTTACCATAGGTGAGGATGATTATCAATTACTATTCGATACAGGTTGTGGCTCTGGAATATCCTTTACTTCTGCTTTGGAAGATAAAATTGACTATAGCATATTAGGTGAAAGTGAGGCCTTTAATAGAGATGGTTCTCATCGTGGTTGGAATAAACGAGTGATAGTTGATGAATTTACAGTACTTGGAAATACATATAGAGATATAGAAACTACTATATCAGATTGGAAGATGTATTCTTCCATAAAATTTAATGGAGCAATAGGATTAGCTTATTTTAAATCAAAGATAATTACATTAGATTATGCCGGGCATAGAATTGGAATAAAGACTAAGCCCATAGATTATGATGAGCTAAATTTAGAAGAATATACTGTCCTTCCACTTCATAAGTCAACCAGTCAAGGGCAGGAAGAGCTCCCCTTTTTTGATGGAGAATTAAATGGTGAATCAGTAATAGTATATCTAGACACTGGTTCTAATAGGTCTTTTATTAATAATCCTGATAGTGACTACTCAAATAATGGCAAACAAAAGGAACTTTCAAATATCCCACTAAAAATTGGAGATATTGAAATAATCCTTCAAGATGTAATTGAAGTATCTGATCTTGCCCAAGCAGATGGGTTACCTTATCCAACTATGGTTGGTTTAAATTCTGACCAACTTTGGAAATCTAATCTGCTAGTTACATTTGATTTAATTGAGGAGAAAATTATTTTTAGGAAATTATAACAGTTTTTAAAATGTGAAAACTATTTTATAAAGGGGATATGGATATGAGGTTAGATAGACATTCTGAAATAAATACTTATTTAGACGAAACATTAAGGTATTTACAAGAAAATGAATCCCTAAATAACCTAATGTTAGGCATATGCAATAGGATGAAAAATACTCCTGAATATTATAATGAGGTTTATATGGCTACTGTAAAGGAAGAAGAGGAATTAGTATTGGCTGCCCTAATGACAATTCCACAAAAGCTAATTGTATACAGTAATAAGGAGGACTATGACCAAGCAATTGACCTACTAGTAAAGGATTTACTAAGTCAAGATATTTACATCCCTGGAGTAATTGGCCCTAAAGAATTGGCAAAGAGAACTTGTGAAATATGGGGTAAACATGTAGATTGTAAAGTGGAATTAGATATGAATATGAGGGTTTATGAACTGAGGGAAGTGAATAAGGAAGTCATCGGGGAAGGCATATTAAGGCCAATGGCTGAAAAGGATATTGATTTAATTGCTCATTGGACATATGACTTCATTATAGAAACCGGAGTAGATCCCTCAACAACTATAGAGGAGTGCTATGAATCGACTAGAAACAGGGTAGAAAATAAGACCCTATTTGCATTGGAGCATGAAGGGAAACTAGTATCCATGGCAGCAAAGGCAAGGCCTACAGAAAATGGTGCAACTGTTAATTTAGTATATACACCAAAGGAATTAAGGGGCAAAGGATACGCAACAACTTGTGTAGCCTTATTAAGTCAATACCTACTGGATGAGGGATATAAGTTTTGCTCCCTATTTACAGATTTATCAAACCCCACTTCAAATAGTATTTATATGAAAATAGGCTATAGGCCAGTTGGGGATTTTGACGCCTATATACTTGAGAGAATTTAGTAAGGAGTGATAATCTATGGAATTTAAGGAATTTAAGATTGAAGTATTTATTCCTAAGGAATATGTCACAGCTTTAAGGGAGGAATTAAATAAGGCAAATGCCTGTAAAATAGGGGACTATGACAATTGTATATCTGTAACTGAAGTTAAAGGTTATTGGAGACCCTTGGAAGGGGCTAATCCCTTTAGTGGTAGACTAGGTGAAGTTTTTGAAGGGGAAGAATGTAAGGTTGAGACAAGGTGTAAAATAGAATACGTTAAAGATGCAATTAGGGCGATTAAAAAGGTTCACCCCTATGAGGAACCGGTATATAATATTATGCCAATAATTAATGATTTATTTGAATAGGGAAGATGGAAATATACAAAAAAATTAGTTTAAGGGGATGAAGTATTGATGAATAAAAAAGTCTGGATGTTAGCTATATTAGTACTAATAATTGTAATTGTAGGTAAGTTTATAGTAGGGAACTTATTTCAGGCTTCAATTGTACATTGGGAAGTACCAGATGATAAGGAAAAAATCGTAGAAGAATACTTATTAGACAATTATAGTATTGTAAATCTTGAAAATGAAAATGAATTTGGAGATTTATCTATCTTAGATTCGGACCTTGAAGGTAAGGAGATATTCTTTACGGGGGAGTATCATGGGATTAAGGATAATGTAAAATTAAGAATGAAGTTCTTAAAATATTTTAAGGAGAAAACAGACTTTAAATACTACTTATGTGAGTTAAGTTATAGTGATGCTTACATTATTAATAAGTACTTAGATACTGGAGATTTAAAGGTTTTAGAAGAGCTGTACAAATCCCTAAAGGGAACCTATGAATGGAACAAAGATAATTACAATCATTGGAAGGACTTATATGAATATAATAAAACTTTACCACAAAATAAAAAAATTCAGGTTGTGGGGGTGGATATTGAACATCAAATAGACATTGGATATAGATATTTAGTAGGTGTCTTGCCAGAAAAGGAAGTGCCTGATGAGATTAAAGAAAAAATAGAAGGGATACTAGATTTGTTTAATGATGTTAATAATTTTTATAATGGTCTTGCAGTAGAACATTCAAGACAACTACTTAAGGATATGGAAGAAAAGGAAAACATTTATAGAGAATATCTTGGTGACAATTTTAATGGTTTTAAACTAGTAAACTTAAATATCCTAAATACTGATGTGGCTTATAATAAAAATGGAAATCAATATGAATGGAATAATACTAGAGATAAAATGATATATG
>JAAYQJ010000149.1 GCA_012519355.1 Tissierellia bacterium
AAAGAATTTAATAAATAGTTACAAAGTCCTTACACTATATATTTTTCAATTTAAAATAGGCTGAAAACAGCCTATTTATTATAGTGGATAAAAGCTTCGGTTTCTCCTTAATAATTCGGATATAAAAAGAATAGTTATCAAATCCCTTACAATCCTACTTCTACCATAGAATATTCTTTGCTCTCCCCTTACTCTACCCCTATATCTTCTTTCATATGGATCTTCATGTATCTCAGGACATTCTTTCACCATTTCCATATATATGTTATCAACCATCTTTTCCATTTGCTCTTTTGTAATGTTTTCCATGGAGCAATTTTCATCTAAATTGTTATCTATTTCGCCTATTACCTTTGGATAAATTCTGTAATATAATTCAGGATAATCAAAGTTCATAAAAACACCTCCCCTTTATATTCCTCTAATATAATATGATAGGGAAGGTGCTTTTGATACTTTTAATCCATTGAATCTTTGAATTGAGATTTATATAACTTTGCATAAATCTTATCTTTTTCTAGTAATTCTTCATGGGTACCCCTCTCTACTACACCCTCTGATGTTAAAACTAAAATCTCGTCTGCATTCTTAATAGTAGATAGCCTATGGGCTATTACTAAAGTAGTCCTACCTTGAGCAAGGTCATCTAAAGATTTTTGGATCATTATTTCAGTTTCATTATCTAAGGCAGAAGTAGCCTCATCCAGTATTAAAATTGGTGGATTCTTTAAAAAGAGTCTAGCAATGGAAATCCTTTGTTTTTGACCTCCAGACAATTTTACTCCCTTTTCTCCTATATAGGTTTCGTATCCATTAGGTAGGGTCATTATAAAGTCATGAATTCTAGCTTTTTTAGCAGCTTCTATTACCTCGTCTTCACTTGCCTCTGGATTTCCGTAAACTATATTTTCATATATTGTTCCTGTAAATAGGAAAACGTCCTGCTGAACTAGTCCAATTTTCTTTCTTAAGGATTTTATCTTAATGTCCCTTATATCCTTTCCATCTAGTAGGATTTTCCCTTCATTTGTTTCATAGAACCTTGGGATTAAATGACATAAGGTAGTCTTACCAGCTCCAGAGGGACCAACTAATGCCACTGTCTTTCCAGGCTCAATTGTTAAATCTAGATTGGAAAGAACTGTATTTTTACCATTATTATAACTAAAGGATACATCCTTAAACTCAATTTTTCCTCTTATATCTTTTAATTCAATGGCATTTTCCTTATCAACAATATCAGGTTTAATATTCATTATCTCCACAAATCTTTCGAATCCAGTCATACCGTCTTGTAATTGCTGAGAAAACTCTGCCAACCTTCTAATTGGTTGCATGAAAAAGTTAACATATAGGTTGAAGGAAAATAAATCACCTAAATTAATAATTTCCTTATAGACAAAATATCCACCAAGGCTAATGACTAAAAGGTTTAACACACTGGATAAAATACCAATCCCAGAGGCAAACTCTGCCATTACCTTATAGGCTCCCTTCCTTGCATTGCTAAATTCATAGTTCCCCTCATTAAATTTTTCTATTTCATAATCTTCATTAGTAAAAGATTTAGCTACCCTGATTCCTGAAATGCTATTTTCTAATTGTGCATTTACATTGGCTATTTTCTTCCTTACTTCTCTAAAGGAGTTTGACATCCTTTGTCTCTTACTAATTACAAACCAAATCATAATTGGGATGAAGGTAAATAGGATTAAAGTCAATCTCCATTCAATATTAAACAATACGATAAATGACCCAACTAATAAAATTGATGATATGAATAAGTCTTCCGGTCCATGGTGTGCCAGCTCTGTAATATCCCTTAAATCATTAACTATTCTAGACATAATATGTCCAGTTTTGTTATTGTCATAATAACTAAAGGGTAGGGTTTGTAAATGAGAAAATATATCCCTTCTCATATCGTGCTCTATCCTAACACCTAATAGATGGCCCCAATAAGAAACTATATAGTTACTTATATATCTTATAACGAATAGTATACACATTATAATAGTCCATTTTAATAGTAAGTCCATCCTGCCTGCAGGTATAATATCATTTATTATCCTCCTAGTAAATATTGGGAAGACCAAATCTGAAGCAGCAATAAGTAAAGCGAAAAACATATCTATGAAGAATAAAGTTTTATGAGGCTTATAGTATGAAATAAATCTCTTAAGCAATTAGTAATACCTCCTTACATATTATTTCGAGTCACGAATATTATATAATATTTGATATAGGTTTTCAATTATTTAATCAATCATATTAATATATTTTCTTTCATTGGTTAAGTCAAAGATAAAGAAAAACATCATATATATGAAGGTTATGGGGCCCGTATCATTTAACAATAGTCCTACAATGGCAGTTATCAATACTATGAAAGTCTTACTTTTTAATTTAATATTTTCTAAAATATAATCCTTCATCTTTCTTAATATTAATACTTGAGAGGCTAAAATTATGGAAAAAGGTGGAACAATAGTTAACTTAAATAATTCTTTTGCCTTGAATGAAACTATAGTCATAAACTCCCACAATCCATTTTTCTTAATTCTATAAAGAAACTCTATTGCATGGGAATTAGAAGTATTGCTATAATCAAATAACATGTTAACAGTAAAAATTCCAATTACTAAAAGAAATAATATAATATATTTGTTAATAATATTTTTGCCAAGGGAAAAGATATAATAAACCATTAGGCCAAATAAGACTATAGAGGTTATGAACCCCCCTGTGTTTGCACCAAATCTTGCAGATAAGACTAACATATTTAATGTGAATATAAATAGGCCAAGTATTTTTTTATATCCATTTCTGTTTATACCCTCAATTGAAGAAAAATATATGAGGATTGATGATATTAAAAACACTCCCATTATTCCATTGTTTAATCCATAAAATCTAGCTCCATAGACCAAATTATTAAATCCAATAAATGAGTTATATATTATCTTAGGGTAAAACAATACCCCTAAACTTATCAAACCATAAATCAAAAAACTTAGAGCCTTAATTAGGTCTAATTTCTTTATTATGAAAAATTTAACTGTTCCGTAAGATAAGAGTATACATATTAAAAGGTATAAGAGTATATTTTTCTGAAGATTGAACACTCCCAATACTATCGAAATAGGAATACTTGCTGCCATGGAGCTATATAGTCCATAGACCCAATTATCAATCTTCCTATATTTTAAAAGCCTTATACTAAAAATAAACTGTGTAAAATATATTAACCCATGGAATACAGTTGCAAGGATTAACAGATTCATTGTATCAGTAAAAATATCTCTTATTCTTTCCATAGGATTTTCTGCTTTGATGAACTCAAAAGGTTTTCCCACAGTATTTTTATAATCTATTCCATATATACTTTTTATGTGGACTGAAATATCTTCTAAAGTAATTAAGCCCTCTCTTCTAGTAGACTGACTAGTCAATATCCCTGAATCTTTTCCATTAATGTAAATTATGGGTACTAAAAACTTATTTAGCAAATTTCTATCCACTTTAGCTACTCCCTCAGGCAAGATAATTATATTTCTATCGGAATAGTTTTCTAAGTATTTTTTTAATATATCTACTCTTTTATCCTCCCCTTTGAAGTCGTAGGATACAAGCAAAATATTAGATTTTTTTAATAGGTAGTCAGTATTTTCAATGAGCCAATCTAAATCGTAATTTATCTCATCTAGCTCATAATCCACTTCACCCTTACTATTGGCAACTAGAATTTTTTCTGTCCTACCACCTATGTAGGAGACCTTTTCTTTTTTTAAAACATCACCTAAATATTCGATTTTGGCGTTTTTATTTTTAAACTCCTTCAATGATAGTTTCCTTCCAGTATTTATGGACAATAATAGGTTTTCCTTATAATAAGGTGGCCTAGTTTTATAGTTTACAAGTCCTATGCTATATTTTTCTAAAGCCAAATCTTTAATTAGATCAAATGACAACTCATCAACTAGGATCAGGATGGAATCATTACTAGATGCCCTAATGGTATTAGGCACAAAAAATATAATCATTATTAATAATAAGCCAATTATTCTTCTTTTCATTTCATCACCCTAATAAATAATCCAACTTAGCAATCTAAAAACGCCTAGAACCAATGCTAAAATGGCAACTAAAATCTTATACCTGTAGACCTTATCCTTTTCAAGCTTATCCTTTTTTCTAAGGACTCTTAAACCATCCTCATCTATTAAATCATAATTTTCAAAACCATAAATAAGTACACTCAAAATTATAAAACTTAGGCCAATTAACAAAATAACTCCTCCTATTCTAAATCACAAAAAGATTTATGCTTGCAATAATGACTGCAGTTTCTACTTTTAACATAATTTAAGATACTAGAGTTATTAGATACAAAGTCCATAAATTCTTCTAATCTATTAAGATTTTTAACTAAACTCTTATCATCTATTGGAATACTTGCATTTTCACCATTTTCTAGAAATACAATTCTTGCACTTTCAATCTCTATATTCATTATTTCCTTAACTACATAGGCATAAAGCTGCAATTGGGGGGTATATTTGTAAATTAGATAGCCCAAATTATCAATTCTATTAGTCTTATAATCTAGTATTTCTGCTTTACCATTATGTATATTTATCCTGTCAATTATACCAGTTATATAATAGTCTTTTATCTTCAAATAGAAAGGTCTTTCCACATATACTCTTTCATAGTCATCTCTATAAAGTTTTATATAATTGTCTATATATACTTTTACTTCTTCATATAATTCATCTGTATATGGTATTCCATAGGATCTTGAAATCTTTTCAATAAGCCTTTTTATATCAGTTCCTGGTACATAGCGTTCACAGAATTCATGAACAATGTTTCCCTTCTCTATCCCATCTAAGTATTTTTCTTCATCAGGGCTTGCATATTCATCATTGTCAAAAGTAGCCAATTTCTTGTAATAGTCTAAGAAAAATCTTCTTTGGCATTCTCTAAAGACTAAGTATTGAGAAATACTATATCTTTCAACTCTTTTTTTACTAAATTCAGGTATATCATATAATAAAGGTATTTCTATATCTACTATATCTTCTACTATTAATTCATCATCTATTAATTTGATAGGTTTATATTCTTCTCCTTCCATATCAATATTAGATATTTTGTTACACTTAGAATAATCGATTAAGTCCTTAATTAATTTCTTATATCCAGTATCTTTCCCTTGAAATCCTAAAATAAGTAAGTCTTCTGTCCTTGTCATTGCTACATAGAGAATTCTCTCCATCTCTTCTTTTTCTTTATCAGCTAGTTCCTTCTTAATTTTATTATATAGGATTTTACTATTATTAACCTCTATACCTATACCTATATTCTTTGAAAAAACTATATTTGGAAATCCCATATTTGGAGTACTAGACATCTCTGGTATAATTACTACAGGAAATTGTAGACCTTTAGATTTGTGAATTGTAAGTATTTTAACTACATTTGAGTCTTCTGAATAGATTTTTTCTTGGGATTCATCCATATCCTTTATTTCATCTAAATAATCTATTAAATCCTCAAGGCTTTGTACATTATCTTTTTCATATTCTTTTACCATATCTATAAATTTATTGATATTAGCCACTGCCTGTTTTCCCCCTTGTTTTAACAGGAGGGATTCAATAAAATAAGTTTTTCTTATCAATTCATTTACTAAAAATTCCAGTCCATAAAGGTGTTTTATTTCATACAAATATTCCATTAATTCTACGGCTTCCAATACTTTTTTCTTATCTTCATCACCTAGTATTTCCCTATTTATTATGTTTTTCATTGATTCATATACTGTAGTCTCTCTATATCTTAAAATCCAATATAAGATCTTATCTGAAAGTCCAATCAAGGGAGATCTTAATAAACCAAGGCTAGCTATAGTGTCAAAGGGATTACTTATAGCTTTTAGGGCATTTATTAAGTCTAATATTTCTCTTTGGTCAAAAAAACCCTTCCCACTAAAATTATAAAAAGGTATCCCAAACCTTTTTAAAGCCTCTTCATAGATATAATTTCTAGTGCTAGCTCTAAACAAAATTGCAAAATCTCCATATTTATATTTACCTGATAAGACTAATTCCTTAATTCTCTTTGCTATTAGCACACTTTCATAAAACCTATGATATTCCCTAGGACTAACCCCCTCTGGTATAGTTAAATCCACATTTTCTAATATTTCTATATCTATAGGATTAGTAGAAACTCTGAAATGTGATAAGCTATTGTAACGGCTACCCATCAATTTTTGAAATATATCATTGATAAATTCTAAAACAGTATTAACAGTTCTATAATTTATATCCAAACTAATGGGCTTTGCCACTTCTTCAATATCCCCAATTACATTATAGAATACCTCTAAATCTGCACCCCTAAAACCATAGATGGATTGTTTTGGGTCTCCAACTACAAATAAGTTAGCCTTGTCTATTTTCTTATCTACACTGGCCAGTTTATAGAAGATATTCTTCTGTAATTCGTTAATATCTTGGAACTCGTCTACCATTATATACCTAAATTTATCTTGATATCTTTTCCTTATATCTACATCATCAAGTAATTTTAAAAGCTTAATTTGTAAATCATCATAATCTAAGGCTCTTAAGTCTTCCTTTTTAGAATCATAGACCTCATCTATACCTATTAGTAGGTCTAAAACTGTAGTATAAATTTCAATATTATCTTTCTCAAAGCTTAACAAAACTCTTTCTATGATTTCCTTTAATTGATCTATTTTTTCTGGTTCCTTAGTGCTATTTCCAATATTATCATATAGGAAAGTCATCAATTTTGGTAATTCATTTTCATCATATTCATCATTTTTAAACCTAAGCCAGTTTTCATTATTCTGTAGCTTGTAAATCTTACTATTTTTAGGAAGTCTCTCCATTAAATATTGAAAAATTCCTTTTATATCTCTTAAGTCATCATTTGATACTTCTAAGTCCTTTAACTGCTTTATTGACCTTTCCTTTAGTTGGATAAAACTAATACCTACAGTACGTACTTTATTGTAAATATATAGAAGGTCCTTTACTAATGAATCAACATTATCCCTTCCAAAAGCCAGAAGCAATCTATATACTTTTTCATCTTCGTTTATTCCTTTAATCAAGACTTCTTTAATGGATTCTCTCAATATTTTTGCTGACTGGTAATCCTCTAGAACTTCAAAGTAAGGATCTATATTGGCTTCCACAGGACATTCCCTAAGAATTTTTGCGCAGAAACTATGAATAGTAGAAATATTTGCCTTTTCCAAATCCCTATAGTATTTTCTCCATTTAAAACCTTTTTTGAAATTCTTACGTATTTCGGTCCTAATTCTATGAATCATCTCTTGGGTAGCTTTTTTAGTAAAGGTTATAGCTACTATGGATTCAATTTCCTTTCCCTTTTCCAGCTTTCCATGTTCTAATATATGAATATATCTTTCAGTTAAAACCTTAGTTTTTCCAGTACCTGCCCCAGCATTTACAGCTAAATTACTATCTATGGTTTCAACAGCATTTTTTTGGGCTTCATTTAAGGTCATTATTCTCCCTCTGGTCTGATCTTGATTTTTAGCAACTATTTTTTCTCTATTTTGAGTATTTTTTAGAACCATTATATGACCTCCAATACTTTTTCATATCTACAGATGTCTTTATATATGCAGTATGGTGAACATTCTAAAGGGTTTACTGAGAAGTTGCCGGTTAAAATTCTTTCTATTATCTCTTTTATATTTGCCTTCGTCTCATCCATAAGCTTGTCCCATTCTTCTTTACTTATGGCTCCCTTATGCCTATTAGTTATTTGCTTTGTTTCTTCTCTGATGCCTAACTTAACCTCGAATTTTTGTTGGGAAACCACTCCGTACACTCCAGCCACAATATTTTTATCTTCTTGAGATAGGATATAAATTGGCAATTGTAATGATAGTCCTTGTATTATTTTATCTATATCATAAACTCCATAGGAACTACTTTTATAATCCATGATTATATATTTATCTTCACCGGCTATTTTGTCAATTCTATCGATTTTTCCTCTAAATTTCACTTCTACTCCATCAATTTCTATGGAAAAATCCTTGTATTTACCAAATTCTACTTCAAAGGCATAGGGTACTAATTTTTCCTTAGGATTGGAAATTCTCTCTATATCCATTTCGATAAATTTAGCTAATCTGATATATATATTTTCAATTATCAGTTGATTCATTTTGTTATCCAAATCAAAGCCAATTTGCTTAGCATATTTTTTGACTAAGTCTCTAAGATAATCTAAAGATGCCTCAACATCAAAGGCATTTTTATCTAAAATATGGTCTTCAAAATCCCTTTTATAGTTATAATAGTATTCTTTCAAGACCTCGTGATATATAATCCCTACATCTATAGGTTTATATTCTTGGAAATATCTTTCCATTTCATCTATGTTAAGTATTCTACTTAATAAAAAATAATATGGACATTTACTATAGGCCTCTAAGTAGGTATTTGAATATACTTTGTCCAGGTGTATCTCTTCTAAATCCTTTATAATTTCATCATCTGAAATAAGTCCCTTATACTCATTAAAACCTGAGGAGTATCTTTTATATTCACAATAATTCTTCTCATTGATTGATCTAAATTTATTCTTAAGCTTACTATTATGATATGAATAATATGGGCTTAAGTCTTCATCTGAATTGCTAAGATTCAAGATTAAATAATTTGATAATTCATCTAATGTAGTTATATTTTCTATATTATTTTTTATTTGATAATCTAAACCTAAGTTTATCGTTGGCATTTTATCCTCTAGCCTTTCCCCTTTGAACATATTTAACAACTCATCTAAAAAAATTGAAAAGATACTATCTTCTTCTTTACCCTCACTTAAGGATAGATAAAGTATATCTTTGCATGAAGCTATTAAGGAAGCAAATTTAATTACTTCGTTGTACAATCTATTATGATAGGTTTTATAATCTAGGCCGATATCTCTAAAATACTTATAATTTATATCATTGATAAAGAAATTGTTTTCTTTTAAAATTGGGTAATAATTTGAAGATAGGCCTGCAATAAATAGGATTTCATGGGTAAAGCCTCTACTGCTTATGGGATTAAGTATATTAACTCCTCCTATATTATTGTCCTCTTCAAGAATGCTCTCATCTCTAATAGTTTTTAATAGGGCATCAAAGTAATCTTCAATGTCTATCTGGTCCTCTATTAAGGCAAGACCCTTCATATCTTCAATTATTTTTAATAGTTTTTCTAGAGCTTGAAAATCCCTATGAAGAAGTTGGTAATTCTTGTCTTTTTTGTATCTATTATTAATAGTATCTTGAAGATTATAATTATTAATCATTTGGATAAAAATTCGACTATAATTTTCAACAAAATCCCTATCTAATATAGGGTCTAACTCAAGATATAAATCCTCTACTAATTTTGTGATCAACTCAATATAGTCCATAGTAATATTTAGGGATTTCTATTCCTTTAATAATCTTATAAAATCATCTATATTGGTAAAATTCACCTTTCTCAAGATGAATTCAATTGCATCCATATGTTCTTTATCTACTAGCTTAAAATAATGGGCTTTAAGTCTAGGAATTAAGAATTGTTTGTCTCCCCTATTTATTCTAGTCTCAATTAAATTTAAAAACTCTTTAACTAAGGGGACTTGAATCAGAGGAATTTCCTTCCTGGCATTTATAGGTAGCTTCTCCTCACTTGCTACTTTATATAGAATTTCCTTATATTCTTCATTTAAAAGAACTATGGCCATGTCTTCCAGTCTATATCCATTTTTATGATGCCTTCTTATTTCCTCAAATATCTTTTTAAGTTCCAAGTAAATACTCGGTGATTTGATTAATCTAATATTATCCGTTTTCCCAACCTCTTCAAACTCTTCATGGAAGAAATTATATCCTATGGTTTCGAAGGTATTCTTATCCTTTCCATTAACATATTCCAATTGAAATCCTAACTCCATTAATTTAGATAGGGTCTCCTCTACATTAGGGATTTTAGATTTCATTTCAAAGGGAATGTTTATATAAATATCTACATTTGTTTTAGAAAGCTCCTTAATTATTTCCAACTCTACTGGCCTGAAATCATAAAATTCATCTATGATAATAAAATCTAAATCTTGAAATTTATGTAAATTATCCTTCAAAGTACCTATAGCCTTAAAATATGCCCCCTCCCTATCTATTAAGCCTAAAGATTCTAAATGCCTTTCATATTCTCCATAGATAAGGCCAATCTCTTTAAAGTATGGCCTATTAGGACATTTCAATAAATAATCATCTGGGTATATTATAGACCTTTTTATTTCCCCAATAATATAATTCAGTCCTTCTAAAAATCCTTCTCTTGAGGCAATATTTTTATAATAATTAAGTTTTCCTTCTTCCCTTAAATTTCTGATTGACTTCTTGATAATCAAATCCTTCATAGATTCATTGACGGTAAAATAGGTTTCATCCTTAATAATACTGGCAACTATATCATCAAAGGTAAATATATTTATTTCAAATACCTTCTCAGCTTCATTAATAAGTTTTTTCCTATAGTCCTTTAATAGTCCTCCATGAGGCAGCAGATAATAAAACCTATTCCCCAAACCTTTCTTTAAGTAGTCCAGGGCCATATTAAAAAGCTTTGTTTTTTGATAGTTATTAAAAGGCCCAAAATATATAGTTCTATTAGCCATGTTTTTCCCCCTAATTTTGAATTTTGTTAATTAACTCTAAAGTCCTATTATTTAACTCTCTTAAATCAATACTATCTATTTGAATATCATCTATTTTGTACTTATCTTTTAATACTAATATCCTATAAAGTTTTTCATCTATTTCCTCTTCAGCTAATTCTCCCCTATTTACTGCATCTGTAATTTCTTCTATAACCTTAATTACGTTTTCCTTCCCATGGCAGATTAAAGCCAAGTCTCCCCCAGCCTTAAGAAAGGATAAAACACACTCTTCTATTGCGTAGTTCTCCATTATAGCCCCCATGGTCATATCATCGGATATAATTACTCCAGTAAATCCCAATTCTTCCCTTAATAATTCATTGATTATCTTAGGAGACATGGTGGCAGGATAATTTTCAATTTCAGGATACAAAATATGGGCAAGCATTATGGCATCTACATGATTTTCTATAGCTTCTATAAATGGGATTAATTCAAAGGATTTTAACTCTTCCTTGCTTTTATAAACTACAGGCAAATTAATGTGGGAATCTAAGGCTGTATCCCCATGGCCTGGAAAATGTTTTACTACGGAAATTATATCTCTTTCCATTATTCCTAGCATAGCTTGTATTCCATTACTTACAACAGTTTCAATATCAGAGCCAAAAGCCCTCTTCCCTATTACTGGATTATTAGGATTTGAATTAATATCTAAAATAGGACTATAATTCATATTAAAACCTAAGGATTTTACCCGTTCCCCTAGGATTCTACCAAGCTCATAGGAAAGTTCTATATCATTCATTTCTCCAAATACAATGGCTTCTGGTAGCCTTGGATAGGATTTAGGAAGTCTACTAACCTTCCCACCTTCTTCATCTATGGATAAAAATAAAGGTATTTGATTTGTGGAATTTGTTTTCTTGATATCATTTAATAATTCTAAGGCTTGATTTTCATCAATAATATTTCTAGAAAATAAAATAAATCCACCAACTTTGTATTCTTCAATTAAATCTATTACTTCCTCATTTAAAATAGTACCTTCAAATCCAGCAATTATCAATTGACCTATTTTTTCATCTAAGGATAAGTTTCTTATTTTCTCCTCTATTGGATCAATTTGCTCCTCTTCAGTTAAATCATTATTTGGCTCTTCCATTTCATTCTCCTTTGGATTTTTATCAATCACTTCATTATCCTTTGGTATATTGTCATTCCTATTGCATCCAATAAGTAGAATTATTAGGGAAAGGAATAGAACTAGCACTTTTCTCTTGTAAGTCATAAAATCATCCTTTTCAAAATTTATAGTTAGTAATAGTTTCCCCATTTTTAATATAATAAATGGAGAGTAAACTCTCCATTTAAAATATATTTAAATTTAATTCCCTAGATAAATCCTTCATTATTCCATAACCTGCTATGGAATTCCCAAACTTATCTAAGGCTGGACTAAATACACCAATACCTAGTTTACTTGGTATAAGACCAAGTATACCGCCGCCCACACCACTTTTAGATGGGATACCTACTGTAGCAGCATATTGGCCACTGAAATCATACATTCCACAGGTGGTCATAATAGCTGTTATAATGGAAGCCATTCTCTCATTGCCTATTTTACTATCTATATTCATGGGACATCTTCTTGCTACAAATAGGCCTATTTTAGCAAGGTCTGCAGCTGTTACCTCTATGGAGCATTGTTTAAAATAAGTGTCTAAAATATCTTCTACGTCTCCATTTAACAAGCCCTTTGATTTCATTAAATATGCCATAGCCCTATTTTTGTGTCCTGTTGATTTTTCAGATAGATATACTTCTTCATTATAGTTAATGTCTGGATTTTCCGTTATAAATCTGATTAATTCAATTAATCTACTAAATTTTTCCTCCTTACTCCCTTTAATTAAGGAAGTGGTTACTATTGCACCTGAATTTATCATTGGATTAGCTGGTTTATTCTTATTAAAATCCAACTTGTATAAGGTATTAAAGGGTTCGTCAGTTGGTTCATAACCAACCTTTGTAAAAAGGAAATCCTCACCATTGTCTATTAATGCTAACATTAGTGCTATTATCTTGGATATACTTTGGATAGTAAATTTTACATTACAGTCTCCTACATTGTATATATTTCCATCTATATCAGCAATAGATAGACCTATATAGTTTGGGTTAACTTTAGATAAGGCTGGTATATAATCTGCAACATGACCTTTATTAATTAAATCTCTATTATCATGGATAATCTTCTCTAGTATTTTTTCCACAGTCTCACATCCTAACTAATGAATATCAAAATAGGTTTTTCCAATAAATTCCCTTAAAATTGAATTAGGTGGGATTATCTCTTCCTTTTCTATATCCCTAAAGTATTGCAAAAACTTCAATAATTTCTTAGCCTCTCCATAATGTACACTATTACTATCTATTTCCTCTAATAATGGCTTTATATGTTTTTTCAAAACTGCCAGCTCATAGACTAAGGCAGAATCAAACATTATATCTGCTTCTTCCTGGAAGGGAAATATATATTTTTCTTCTCCCCTTCTAACCCCCGACCACATATCTAGGGTTCTCAAGGCGTCATTTCCTCTATATTTAATATCCCTTACAATTCGGCGAATAAGCCTAGTGTCTGTAGTTGGAATTCGATTATGAGCATCAATGTTTAGTTGGGTTAATGCTGATATATAGATCTTATATTTATTTTTTTCAGGTATAAGGCTAGTCATTTTAGGGTTTAGACTATGGATGCCTTCTAGTATAATTGGATGGTCCTTGTCTACCTTTATGACCTTTCCAGACCTTTCTCTTTTTCCAGTTATAAAGTTAAATCTAGGTAATTCAACTTCTTCACCTTCTAGTAATGCAATTAAATCTTCATTTAATTTATCTAAATCAATAGCATCAATGCTTTCGAAATCATAGCTACCATCTTCATTTAGTGGAGTTTTTTCCCTATCCACAAAATAATCATCTACTGAAATAGATACTGGCCTTTTTCCATTGACTTTGAGTTGGACTCCTAATCGCTTTGAGAAGGTAGTTTTACCAGAAGATGAAGGTCCTGCAATTAAAATAAGGTGAATATCATCGTCTTCACAAATACTATCTGCAATCTTAGCAATCTTCTTCTCATGTAAGGCTTCTGAAATCCTAATAACTTCTCCTATCTCCCCATTCAATATCTTTTCATTTAAGGACCCTACATATGCTAAATCCAATATATCCGCCCAATCACTTGCCTCTTTGAAAACCTTTGATAATTTCTTTAGTTCCTTAAATTGAGGCAGCTTATTGTTAGATTTCATACTTGGAAATAGTATCAATACTCCAGGATAATAGTAATTCAATTTAAATATATCCACATACCCAGTTGATGGTGCTAAGTACCCATGGTATGTATCAATATGTTCTCCAATTGTGTAAATATGGACTAGTTCTCTGTCTAAAGTATTAAATAGTCTAATCTTGTCTATATAATTATGTCTTTTAAATAGGTCTAGAGCTTCGGCTCTAGGTACTTTTTCTCGGGTAATGGGATAGTCCTTAGCTACTATTTCCTTCATCTTTTCTTCAATCTTTTCTATGTCATTAAAGCTTACTGAATAATCGCCTTCAAATTCCACATATAACCCTTCCCCAAGAAAATGTTCAATCCGAACCACTCTTTCGGGAAATAACTCTTTACAAGCCATTATGAATACTGCAGATATAGTTCTAGTATAAATTCTGTAGCCATCAATATCTGTAATATCCAAAAACTTTATATACATATGGTTATCAACTTGCTTATTCAAATTATAGACTTCATTTCTTATTTTGGCTCCAAGGTATTTCCTGTAATTGTTGCCAAAGGCTTTTTTAGCCACATCCTTAAGTTGTGAATCTTTCTCAATTAAAACTTCTCCCGCACCTTCTACAAAAACTTTTATATCCAATGCTTATCACCTCTCCATTATTCAAATAGATCTCTCTCAATTTCTCCACTTATTCCTTCCATATCACTGGTAAATACTTTTCCATTTAAGTATTTAAGTCCAGCTCCAAGTCCATTAAATTCAATTTTATATGCATGGAGCCATTGGTTGTTCAGCCCATATTTCTCCCGAAAGATTTTATTAGTCCCTTCATTACCATATTTCCTATCTCCTATTATTGGGTAGCCTAAAGAAGATAGGTGAGCCCTTATTTGATGAGTTCTACCAGTGATTAAATTGACTTCTAGTAATGTATACCCATTTTTTGATATAATAGGTTTGAAATTTGTAGTAATTTTTTTGGAACCTTCAAAATCCCCCCCTTTAACCTTCACCTTATTTTTATCCTCGTCTTTTAATAAGTAGGCCTCTGCTTTGAATTCCTTATTTATCCTTCCCTTTACTATGGTTTTATATATTCTAGCTATTTCCCCTTTTCTTATGGCTTCGTTGATAGCCTTCAATGCTTCATAGTTTTTAGCTCCAATTATTATCCCTGAAGTATTCCTATCAAGTCTATTACATATGGATGGAGTAAAGGTCCTTTCAATTCTAGGAATATATTCTCCTTTTTCAATTAAATAATTTATCATGCTATCTACTATGTTTTCTTCAAACTTTTCACCTGTACTGTGGGATAATACTCCTACCGGTTTATTAATAAGAATAATATTCTCGTCCTGATAGATTATTTTTGGAATTAAACTAGATTTAATCTCTTTTTCTTCCATAAACTTTTCTATAGTTTCATCAGATAGGAATAATTGTATCTTGTCGCCTTCGTAAATGGTAGTTTCTGGATTTGCCCTCTTTCCATTCACCTTTATGTTTTTCTTTCTTATCATTTTATAAATAAAGCTTTGTGGCGCTTTAGATAAATATTTTTTTAAAAACCTATCAAGTCTTTGGTCACTTTCATTTTTATTGATTAATATTTCTTTCAATCTCTTCACACCTTTTCAAAAGTTTATGCTATAATTATATTATATACAATTAATTCATTAAAACCTATTTTTCTTTATAAAGAGGTGGAAATATGCGAAAAATTATAGAATGGGTAAAAGACCTTTTATACGATTCAATTGATTACATAATTATGATCGGGATTATAGGAGCAGTTGCACTAATAATAGGTTGGAGATTAGACCTTCTATTTGCTAAGGAAGCTGCTGAACTACCACCTAATAATGATATTGTAGTAGAAAATCCAAGAAATGATAATAGGGATAATAATATCCTACCCGAAGAAGATGATAACCAAGATGTCTCAAATCCTGATGATGATATAGATGTTGGTATAGAAGAAGATAACCCAATAATAGATGAAGATGTAGTTGACAATCAGCCAGAAGTTGTAGAAATTACAGTGGTTATACCTGCTGGCTCACTACCATCAAAAATAGCCAGTATATTAGAAGACCATAACTTAATATCTAGTAGGGCTGAGTTTGTGCAAAAAACTCAGGAGATGAAACTTGATACAAAGTTAAAATCTGGAACCTTCAAGATTAGAACTAATAGCTCCCTTGAGGAAATAATTAAAATAATAGCAAAATAAGAGTCTTCCACATGGAAGACTCTTAATATGTTTCATTGATATAATCATCTATAAGGGACTTTTTCTTTTCTTCTCTAAATATACCTTTTTCCTTAAGTATATTTAATAACCATAGGGATTTAGAATGAAATATGGCCTCTTTATAATCAAGTAATACTATTTCATAAAGCTTATTATTTAGGCTTTTCGAGTTAACATCTACATAATAAGCTTCTACTCTTTCAAAATTTAAGTACTCAAGCAAATCTAGAACTGCCTTATCCTTTTCATGGTAATAATTATTACCCTTGTTTAAGTAATATTTATAATATCTTTGACGTTTTTTTGTACATCTAATATCCTTAGCCATCATAGTAAAATACTTGGCTAATACATTATAATATTGGTAATTATACATCCCCATTTCGTAATTATCGATTCTCAAAAAAGGCTTTAAATTCATTTTCATTACTAGATTATAATTGGATTCAAGGAATTCTCTTTTTGTTATGCTGCCATTCTCAAACTCTACTATTAAGGAAGATCTTTTATCAAAGAAACCTTTAAATTGTCCCCTTCCTGTTTTATAAGACTCCAAAAATATACACCCAATCTAATATTATTTTAGTACATTATATCACAAACCTATATGTTTTTTAAGAGGGAAATTTCTTCTTCAGTCAATTCCCTAACTTGACCTAAAGCCAAATCATTATCTAAAACCAAACTTCCCATGGAAATTCTTTTTAGATATAATACTTTCATTCCAATGGACTGAAACATTCTCTTAACTTGATGAAATTTTCCTTCCTGGATAGTTAAATATACTTTTGACACTACACCTGAACTAATAATTTTCAATTGGGAAGGTAAAGTCTTGTACCCATCATCTAATGTAATGCCTTTTTTGAATAATTCGATATGGTCTTCCTCTACATATCCATCTACTTCAGCATAATATTTTTTGTTGACCCTCTTCTTAGGAGACAAAAGCTCATGGGCAAGTTTACCATCATTGCTAATTAAGAGTAAACCCTCCGTATCCTTATCTAACCTTCCCACAGGAAAAGGCTTGTAAACCAAGTATTTATCATCCAGCATATCTATTACGGTGTTAGAATTAGGATCATCTGTGGATGATACTACACCTTTAGGCTTATTCATCATTAAATAAATATACTTTCTATAGTTTATTTTATCATTATCTAATAAAATATGGTCATCATAAGGATTGACTTTAAAATCACTATTAAAAACTATATTATCATTAACCTTAACTCTTCCATCTTTTATTAACCTTTTTACATCTTTTCTACTCCCATATCCCATATTGGCAAGTATCTTATCTAATCGTTCTTTTTTGCTCATTTAATCACCTATTAATTACTAATATTTTCATATTCCAAATTTTTGTCCATTTCTTTCGAATAATTCTATTCTATTTTGTAAAACTATTATTGTAAATATTTTTTAGAAAGGAGATAATTATGACTCACGAAAAAATAACTGAAGGCGTCAAATGTGTAGTAAATACTTGTTCTTATTACAAAGAAGGAGATTATTGTAGTGCTGGAAAAATCGAAATAAGACCAAGAAATGCTAAATCTTCTGACGAAACAGACTGTGCTACCTTTGAACCAAATAGTTTAAGATAATTTTGAAAAGGCAGGTTAAACCTGCCTTTCCCTATACTGCATATCCAGCTTCAATCTCTAAACAATAGTCTTTCAAATTTTCAGGTATATCATCCATAGTATAATCTACGTTAATGTAAAAATCAGTTTCAAATTTTTCACTAATCTCTGTTAAAGCCTTAAGTAATTTTTCTAAATTATCAATGCTTAAGTCTATTACCTTATATATACTATCAACATATATTTTCTCCAAATCATAGTCCATTCCAATAATTCCACACAAAAAGCCATAGAACGATTCAATATTCAGTATATTGAACTCCATGGCATTAATTAATCTAACACTATGACTCAAAGTAAAAATATGATTATGGTCTACGTCAATAAAAGCGATATTACCGTTTCCTTCCATCATATCTTTGTTGGCATTATCAATTAGCCATTTAGTTTTACCAGAACCCTTCTCGCCTAAAATAAACTTAACCATGGATAACCACCTCTACCTTTCTTATTATTTTTATATATATCGACAAAATAATTAAATTATTTTGCCTTTTACAAGGTTTATTTAAATTTTTTTAAGGCCTTTCCGTTTAAGTAATTAAACTTAATTCCTTGCCTAGTGTTTCTTTCTTCCATTAGAGATACTATTTCATCCCTAATTTTCCACCAAGATTCATTCCAGTTCACAAATAACAGGTTTTCCTCAGGAGCCCTTCCTATTATCCTTTGGATAATAATATTGGGATCTAGGTATTCTAGAAATCTAATTACCCTCTCCATATATTCTTCCTTGGAAATTAAAGAAATTTCTCCCCTTTTATACATGTCTCCTAATACAGTTCCCTCAACTATGTATAAGGCATGGAGTTTAATTTCTTCAACTCCTAGGGCAGAGACAATTTTTGCGTTTTCTATTACATCAACATCATCATCCCAGGGTAGGTTTAAGATCAAATGGGTACAATTTCTTATACCGTATTTTTTCAATTTAATAGCCGTATCTATATATTCTCCTAGGCTGTGTCCCCTATTAATCTTCATCAAAGAATGATAATTAACCGATTGCAGTCCTAATTCTATAGTAACATGCAGCTTATGTTTTTCCTTAATATAGGATAGGTATTCTAAATGCTCATCATTTATGCAATCAGGTCTAGTTGATATTGAGATACCTACAATATCTTCTCCTATAGTATCCTCTATGGTGGATTTAAAATCTTTAATGGGTAAATAAGTATTTGTGAAATTTTGAAAATAAGCTATAAACTTTTTTGCTTTATACTTATCCCCAATATACTCTTTATTTATCCTTAGCTGTTCTTTTATGGATAGGGAAGATGATAAGTTTTCAAAAGACCCTCCTTCCTCACCACAAAATATACAGCCACCATAAGCTAAGGTTCCATCCCTATTTGGGCATGTAAGGGGTAAGCTTATTGGCAATTTATAAACTTTCTCCTTAAATTCTTTCATTAAATAATTGGAATAGGTATTATATACTGTTATTTTATTCAAACTTGTCCTCCTTTCATTATATATTTAATACCCTTTTTAATGCAAAGGCAACGCCAGAATTATTATTGTCATTTTTTGTTATTATCTTGGCAACTGATTTAACCTTCTCAATACCATTTTTCATGGCTATACCAAGACCAGAGTTCTGAATCATTTCTATATCATTGTTGTCATCACCTATGGCAATTATCTCCTCTGCTTTTATATTTAAAGTATCAGCATACTCCATTAGGGTTATCCATTTACTACCTAAGGGATTCATAATTTCTACCATGGATTCAACTAGCTGAAGGTTTTCCATCATATGTATATTATAATTATTGGGATATTTTTGCTTAATAAATTCATAAAAGGGATAAAGATTTGCTTTAGTATCCGCATATACTATTACTAGTATATTATGATTATCAATTTCTAAATAACTCTTTACTTCCCTAAATCTATTGGCTTTTTTAATATAATCACCATAATCCCTATTTGGTTCAACTAATATATCAACACCCTTCTCATAATCATCTATATGAACAACTGGATGAAGACCTCTTTTCATTCCTTCTTCTATTATTAGTTTATAGTCTTGAAAATTTAAATATTTTGCTATTATAACCTCATCATTTAAAGAATTCCTAACTATATTACCATTGTTTGCAATTATTGTGATATGACCTTCTATTTCCTTAGTCAATTCCTTTGCAGACCAGTATCTTCTCCCAGTTGTAATAACTACTTCATAACCTTCTTTAATTAGCTTATTTATTGTCTCTAAATTTTCCTTAGTTATATTTTTATTATCATCAAGTAAGGTCCCGTCTAAGTCTATTGCTATTAATTTATACAACTATCTCCCCCCAATTATTTTAAAAGCACCCTGCCAAATGCAAAGTGCTTTATTGAAGCTAATCCTCTACTTCATCATAGTTTTCATATTCAACAAAATCTTCATCATCTAAAAACAATGCATCAAAAGCTTGAGCTACTATATCAAACTCATCTGGGTTAACAATTGGAAGTAATTCAAAGTCATCATCGTTTAATTCATTGTATTTATATAGTAGAACTTCTTCTTCTCCTATTGGTTGTAATGCAATATATTCATCCTCTTCAACTTCAAATACGCCTAAAATAAAGCACTCTAATTCTGTATCATCTTCTAAAGTTAAAACAATAATATCCTCGTTTAAATCACCAAAGTCTAATTCCTCATATTCATGGTCGTGATCACAGTCTACTCCACAACCGCATCCACCACAGTGTTCGTCATTGTATTGGAAAGTTTCCTTATTGTTTTTATCCATCTTAATTCTCCTTTATAAAATATTTATTATATGCTATATAATACACCATTTAGCTAAGGAAGTATACATATTTTTCAATTTTATTTAATTTTTTCTAATACTTGCAATAGTAATTGATAGGTTCTTTCTGTTGATGAAATGCTTAGTCTTTCACCAGGTGCATGGACCCCATACATAGTTGGCCCTAAGGAGACCATGTCAATATTTTCAAACTTTTCATCAAATATTCCACATTCTAGGCCTGCATGTATGGCAGAAATATTTATCTCCTTATTATAAAGTTCCCTATAGCTTTCCTTAATAATCTCCCTTATATATGAATTATCCTTATATTGCCAAGCTGGATAGGAAGATGTCCTTTCATAACTTCCTCCTATAACCTTTGCTAGCAACTCTATCTGTTCAGATATAAATTGCTTTAATGTCCCAACTGATGATCTGATGGCAGATTCTAAAGTTATTTGATTATCTAAGGTCTTAATAACTCCAAGATTATTTGAACTTTCTACTAGTCCTTCTATGGCCATACTCATACTTTGAACACCATTTGGTAAGAGATTTAGGGCAGTTATTAGTTTGCTCTTTGTATTTTCAGAGAAGGCCTTATCTTCCTCTTCTTTTAACTTATTTAACTTTATTTCTATATCTTTATCTGAATGTAGGAATTCATTTTTTAATTCCTTATCCAAATCAAATATAATGGATTTTGCTTTTTCAAATTCACCCTTTGCTATGGCAACTTTTGCTCTTGTATACCTTGGTATAGCATTGGGTTTAGAGCCACCTTCTATATGGAATAAATCATAATCTAATTCTTTATTAAGCCTATTTAGAACCCTACCCATTATTTTGTTTGAATTCCCTCTTCCCCTATTGATATCTATGCCAGAATGTCCCCCTTGTAAGCCGGAAACAATTAATTCATAACTTTCTCTCTCTTTAATAGTATCCTTCCATTCAATGGGTATGGCTATAATATTTCTTTCCCCCCCTGCACAGCTAACTAAAATAGTACCTTCCTCTTCTGAATCTAGGTTAATCAAAATTCTTCCCTTTAGATTTTCAGGACTTAATGCTGATGCACCAGTCATTCCTGATTCCTCATCTGATGTTATTAAAGCCTCTAAAGGAGGATGGAGAATATCTTTAGACTCCAATATAGCTAATATCATGGCTAGGGCTATACCGTTGTCAGCCCCTAGGGTTGTTTTCTCTGCTATTATATAGTCACCATCAATATGAAATTTAATTGGATCCTTTGAAAAGTCATGATTGGAATCCTGAGTTTTTTCACATACCATATCCATGTGGCCCTGTAATATTACTGTCGGGCTGTTTTCATATCCCTTAGACCCTGGTTTTTTGATTATTATATTCAAGGCTTCATCTTGTATAACTTCTAGACCTAGGCTCCTTCCTACGCCTGCTAAATAGTTACTGATTTTTTCCTCATGATGTGAACAACGAGGTATTTTAGTTATTTCTTCAAAATAATACATTACCCTCTCAGGTTTAATACCATGTAAAATTGCCAAGTTTATCACCTCTTGATTAAACTAGTCATAATATAATTATAACCACAAAAATAATAGCTAAGCTTTATATATTCTCCCAGCTTATATTATTTAGTATATCTACAAGTTGTATAAAATAATCTTTCTCCAATTCAGTGAACCTATTTTTTATTGGACTATCTAAATCTAAGACTCCATAAACTCTTCCAGCCTTAATAATAGGGATAACTAATTCTGAATTAGAGGCTGAATCACAGGCTATATGGCCAGGGAATTGATGGACATCTGGTACTAATTGGACTTCTCTTGTATCTACTGCTGTACCGCATACTCCTTTCCCAATGGAAATTCTATTACATGCTGGCAAGCCTTGAAATGGTCCCAAAACTAATTCATTATCTCTTAGGAAATAAAATCCTGCCCAATTTAGTTTATCAATACATGCCATTATTATTCCAGTTACATTGGAGATATTTGCTAGTTCATCCTTTTCAGAACTTAACTGTCCCTTTACAAGGATAAGCATATATTTTAATCTTTCTTCATCATTCATATCCTTAATCTTATCTAGCTTAAACATTTTATCACCCCTAATGTTTTGTTTACCTTATAGTATCAAATTAATAAATTTTATACAAGGTAATCATTGAATCCAAGATGTAATTTTCTATTATAAAGTTAATTAAAATAATATAACTTTCGCCAAAGCGAAAGCTATATTATATACCTAAATATTTTCTTACATCTATTATTCTTTGGTTTGTTGAACCTCTAAACTTTAACATTAATGATTTCTTTGTTATATCAAATTTACCATCTATTAAAATATCTGTATATAGGAGTAACTCCCTGGAGTTTTCATCTTTCAAAATCTCTTCAAAAGTATATCCTGTGTAGGTTACCACATTTAAACCTAATTCTCTTACTTTTTTAGCCAAAATAGCACATTCTCTTACTTGTTCAAAGGGCTCCCCACCACTTAAAGTGATCCCATCTAACAAGGGATTAGATTTTATCATCTGAATGATAGAATTAATATTTATTAACTCTCCACCCTTAAATGAATGGGTCTCAGGATTTTGACATCCAATACAATTATGCTTACATCCTTGAGTAAATACTACCAATCTTATTCCAGGGCCATCTACTATAGACTCATCAACAATTCCTGCAACTCTTAACTTCATTTTAGACTACTCCTTACTTAAAAAACATTAAATGTGTTTAACCCTATCTCTTTCCTCTGCCTTTTTAGCATCATTAAACCTGTCTAAGGTACCAACTAAATATCCTGTAATACGACGAATCCTTTCAAACTTAATGTCCCCTTCTTCCCTTCCACATTTAGGACATATATCTCCAATTATTCCTGTAAACCCACACACAGGGTCCCTATCTACAGGGTGATTTACTGAGCCATAGCCAATACCAGATTCTTTCATAGCCCTTACAATTTTTTCAAAGGCTTCAAGGTTTTGAGATGGGTCACCATCCAACTCAATATAGGTTATATGTCCAGCATTGGTTAATTCATGATAGGGTGCTTCTAACTTTATCTTATCTATAGCCCTAAGCTTATGATATACTGGAACATGGAAACTATTTGTATAATATTCCCTATCAGTTATGCCTTCAATATTTCCATAAATCTCCCTGTCAAGCTTAACAAACCTTCCTGCTGTTCCCTCTGCTGGCGTAGCCAATAAGGTAACATTCATTTTGTATTGCCTGCTTATATCATCTACTTTCTCCCTCATAAATTTAACTATTTTAAGTCCAAGGGCTTGAGCTTCTTCACTTTCTCCATGATGGCTACCTAATAAAGCCTTTAGGCATTCTGCCAATCCTATAAATCCTATGGACAAGGTTCCATGTTTTAATACTTCTCTAATTTCATCATCCTTAGATAATCTGTCAGAATCAATCCAAACACCTTGACCCATAAGGAAAGGAAAATTACTTACCTTTTTACTTGCTTGAATTTCAAATCTCTCTATTAATTGTTCTATTACTAGGTTCATTGTTTCATCTAATCCTTGGAAAAAGCCTTCAACATTCCCCTTATTCTCAATACCTAATCTAGGTAAATTTATGGTGGTAAAGCTTAGATTTCCTCTTCCATAAACTATTTCTCTAGAAGGATCATGGACATTACCTATTACCCTAGTCCTACAGCCCATATAGGCAATTTCTGTTTCTGGTTGTCCTTCCTTATAATATTTTAGATTAAAAGGCGCATCAATGAAGGAAAAATTCGGGAATAATCTTTTTGCACTTACTCTACAGGCCAATTTAAATAAATCATAATTTATATCATCCTTATTATAGTTTATACCTTCCTTTACCTTAAATATCTGTATTGGAAATATTGGAGTTTCTCCATTCCCTAATCCTCTTTCTGTTGCTAGTAATAAGTTTTTTATTACCATCCTTCCTTCAATAGATGTATCCGTCCCATAATTGATTGAGCTAAAAGGTATTTGTGCCCCTGCCCTAGAATGCATAGTGTTTAGATTATGTATTAAGGCCTCCATTGCTTGATAGGTTCTTTTCTCAGTATCTTTAAAGGTGTTCTTCTCTGTAAATCTTTGGATTTTTTCTATCAACTTTTCGTCATTTATTAGTTCTTTCAAGTATTCCTTTTCCTTAGCCCTATATTCTTGGTTATTATCTAATGTTGGAACTAAACCATACTCTTCTTCAAGGATATTAAATACATTATCCAAGTTTTCCTCTAAACCTATGTCATCTAATATTAATTCTACTGATTTCTTGAGGTTTGTCCTATAAAGCTTTATATAAGTCTTTTTTACACCAAATGCCATTCCATAATCAAAGTTTGGTATAGATTGTCCACCATGTTGATCGTTTTGATTTGATTGGATAGCAATACATGCTAAAGCTGAATAAGACATTATATCATTAGGTTCCCTTAGAAAACCGTGGCCTGTACTAAACCCACCTTTAAATAGTTCTACTATGTCTATTTGACAACAAGTAGTAGTTAAGGTTAGAAAATCCAAATCATGAATATGAATGTCTCCAGCCTTGTGGGCTTTTGAGTGGGCAGGATTTAATACAAATAAATCATAAAATTGCTTAGCAGATTCAGAACCGTATTTAAGCATGGTTCCCATGGGAGTATCTCCATCAATATTGGCATTTTCCCTTTTTAAATCCACTTCCTTGGCTTCTTTAAAGGTCAAATCTTCAAAGACCTTCATAAGCCTAGTATTCATTTCTCTAACTCTACTTCTCTCTGCCCTATACAATATGTATTCCTTGGCAGTTCTTGCGTGACCTGATTCTATTAGGACTTTTTCAACTATGTCTTGGATATCTTCCACTCCTGGTGTAGTTCCTTTAAATTTTTCACTGACAATAATAGCAACCTTCTCAGCTAGTTCTATGCTAGTACTATAATCTTGACCCCCTACTGCCTGAGCTGCCTTAAATATGGCGTTAGAAATTTTTTCAATATTAAAAGGAACCTCCCTTCCGTCCCTTTTTCTTATCTTCGTTATCATTTTTGTCCCCCTTTATTGCACAATATGTAGTGATTATATTGTAGCAAACCTCTATATATTGTGTCAATTCATTATATAATAATTAATTTTTTTTAATATTCATAGCAAAATAAAGAATCCCCTTAGGGATTCACTATTTACTCAAATCTATATGGCAATAACCACCAGGATTTTTCTTTAAATAATCTTGATGATATTCTTCAGCTTTATAGAATGATTTCAATGGCAAAATTTCAGTTACTATAGGTTTCGTATACTTTGTTTTCTGCTCTTCCAGGGTTTTATTAATAAGATATAAGTCCTCTTCATCCACATAATATATACCAGTTCTATATTGGTTTCCTATATCTGGCCCCTGCCTATTTAACAAAGTAGGGTCTATAATATTCCAAAACCTAGTTAGTAATTCTTCTAAGGATATTATCTTTTCGTCATATTTAATATATGTTGTTTCTGCATGGCCTGTAGTGCCAGTACATACTTCTTCATAAGTTGGGTTTGCCTTGGTACCATTGGCATAACCAACTTCAGTATCTACAACCCCATCTATTCGGGACATATATTCTTCTACACCCCAAAAACATCCGCCTGCTAAATATATTTCTTTCATCTCTTAACCTCCCTACTATTTTAAAAGAAAATTTATTTCAAGGAAATAGTATAATTCTACTAATTTATTGATTATCTATAACCTATTAAGAGAATAAACTCAGTACTATCTAAATTTATATTGTCATCTTCATCTACTCTTCCACTAATATTTTTGAATATAAACCTAAACTCAATATTATCTTCAATGCCAAGAAATGAAATATCATAGGTCATATCCATTGGATGAAGTAGGTTTTTTCTATTTTCTGCATCAGATTCAAGTCTTCCATATATATCCTTTACAAATACAATTATATCCTGTTGAAGTAAAACCGAATCTCCTTTTGATATAGTTAATATATTCTCTTGCCTATTATACTGTAGTATTAGGTCCCCTACTTGTAATTCATTCTCTTGCCAAGAATTGATGTTAACAAAATATTGAAATTCCTCTATGTTAATGGGCTCCTCCAGATTAATACTATAATAAAAATGTCTATATTCTTCAAAATCAGCCATAAAATGCGGCCTATATTCAAACCCAATTACTCTTTCCATATCATCTAAACTAAAACCACCAGGTAAGGATTTTATCTCATTTATATTGTGATTTCTATCGAAATAACTAATTATATTGCTAATCTCCCTTTGGTCCTCCTTTGATAAGTTCTCATTAGGAACAATACTTCCATCAACAATCATACTATTTTCAAGTAATATTTTCTCAAATCTTTTGTTTTGGCTATATTTAGATACGGAAAAACTACTCAATGGACCATAAACAGAAACCAGTACTATTATGGACAAACTAATTGGTATCAATATATTTTTTAATGGCTTTTTTATAGAAAAATACAACATAGTTGCTAATACCCAAAGCCCTAAAACTATCACAAAATACCTATTTTCAGTAATTCCATATTGGGCCACTCTCTTGTAAATAGATAAAAACATCATCAGTAGAACAGGCAATATTATCTTTGGAAATACCTGTTTAAACAGTTTTGCTATTTTATTCTCTTCAAGTATAGGAGTTAATAAGAAGATTACTCCTACAGATACAGTTGAATACCATAATACTAAATGGGATACCAAACCTCTAGGCCACTGGCGAGTAAGGAGTATTTTTGCAAAATACAGATAAAGTATTAAGGTATATATTGTGATTAAAGGTATCACTATATAGGTTAATAAGACTGTCAAAGACTTATTATACCGAATGTCTTTATACTCCCTCTCAATTGAAGGTAACTTTGATAGAAAGAGGGATGCTGCAAATACAAAGACAATAATAAAAAATGTATAAAGGTATAATTCACTTTTAATATTGATATCGAAAAGCTGATCAATAGTTACTAGTATTATAGATATTCCAATATATAAAACTGCAGAATATATGAAGGTTATAGCAAAACTTTGTAGGACATCTAATATATAATATTCATAATCTTTGTTTTTACCAATTCTTGGAATATATATAAATGCTAAGATTAGAAATATCAAAGTAGCCAAATACCTATAAGCTGCTACAAGACTTTTATTATCCAAGAAAAAATTATAATATACTATTAAAAATAATCCCCCTGCTACAAAAAGGAGTAGTGAGTATGAACTATTCTTTCTATTAAATTTTTCTATTAGTAATGAAATACATAAGGATAAGGGGATTCCTAATCCTAGAACTAAGGCTATCTTCTCTACAGTCTCCTTTATATCTCCACTTAATTGACTTTCAATCAAATAAATTAACAAGAATGCCAATAGTGAAGATATTAGTATAGTTAATGGAAATCTTTTTAGGCTCTTCCTAATGCTCAATACCGTTGACTTGACTCTTTCTAATATGCCCATAAACTTTTCCCTTCTTTAATTTTATTTTTAAAAAACATGGTTTGCTATAACATTATATACCTTTTCCTTATTTTTTAACCATTCTTCGTAGGAATTTATCTCATTAAAAATTATATTGATGTTATTATTTAATGTGTTGATGCTACATTCACATAGGAAGTCAACATCTACATGATCCATGAAGTTATAAGCTATAGCATCCATAATATTTTCTAATATCTCATCCTTTTCTACTTCCTTTAGGTCTTTCTCTTCTAATACCAGTTTGATGGATTCATAAAACCTATACCTAATAAAAATGATAAAGCCTTCAAAATCTTCTGCCTTATTTCCTCCTTCTATTTCAAATATTATCTTAAAGAATAAATTCCATCTGAAATCCTTATTTATTATTTCTAGAATACTATTACCTACCTTCCTTGTAAAACAATCATTAAAGGAAAGTGGTCTTTCAAAATCAATATATTTGTTAAAAGATATATCACTTTTACCAATTTCATTTAATCTATTTAATATCCTAATAAAGTTTACACTGTAGTTATCAGTTTTCTCTAATCCATCCTTCATAAATATATAATCTACTATAACATCCGTAGATTTTTTGAAATCGATTACAAACCCCAATTCACGTTTTAATTTAACAATATAAATATCATGAATGATTTTAGATAATAAGGCCTGCAATTGGGCTTTTTTAGTCATTGAATTGCTGGAATCCATACCCTTTAAATGGTTGTATACAAGCATTAATTGTCTATCTATCATGGATAAATTGTCTTTAATAGAGGACATTATATCTCTAAAAAAATCTTCAGTTAACATATAATTATAGTTCTTATAAAGGATTCTATGGTCTATTTCACCCCAAAACACGTTTACTAAGGATTTAATCTGAAGTTCAAAATTAACTGATATATGATCCTTTACATATTTTCCATCAATTTTATATATTTCAAAACCGTTTTTTTGTTTTTGAGGTTGCTTAGTCTTCAAATCTAGCATAATATTTGAATTGAGAGGATTTGTATAATAGCCATCTTCTAATTCTATTTTGAATAATTTTACTATATCATTATATATTTTCTTTTCATCTTCAATAAATCTACATTCAATCCTAAAACCTATTAAGTCTGATAGATTATTTATTAAGTTCTCCGGGGTCATATATTTTATGTAAAAGTTGTGTCGAAGTATCTTCTCTCTTAAACTCTCAGGCGATTTAATTCTATAACTAACATTTAAAAAATGATCATTAATAAAAAAACTATCAGTAAAAAACTTCTCTAATGCAGAAGCCACATTATCTATACTTTCTTTTCTTTCTTCAATGAGGTCTAATGTCTCATCAATAAAGTCAAACAGTTCCAGCTTCATTATTCATCCCCCTAGACAATATAATAATACTCCCACCCTAAATTATATCATAAATATAGGAGGAATATTAAAAAGAAAAGAGAAATCATATAGATTTCTCTAATCAAATTTATCGAAGTAAATTAGTTCTTCTGATAAACCTTTTGCAGTTAAAGCTGTAACCATTGTATCTATCATGGCCTTATTGCCGCAGAGATAGGCTTCCTTATATTCACCGTTTTCTAAATATTTATCTATAACAACATTTACCCTACCTCTTTCTCCTTGCCAATTATGTTCTTCTGTAGCCCTAGTAAGGGTAGGAATATATTTAAAATCAAACATGGTTTCTTCCAATTCCTTAAAGAAATCCGTCATCATTAGATCATCAGGAGTTCTGGCCCCGAAGTAAAAAGTTGCCTTCCTATTGATATTCTTTTCCTTCATATATCTTAGTATTGAAAGAATTGGAGCTATACCTGTACCTGCAGCTACTAATACTATCTCCCTATCACTATCTTCTTGGAAATAAAAGTCACCATAAGGACCATTTATCTGTACTGTATCTCCAACTTTTAAGTGTTTGTGTACATAGGTAGTACAAATACCATTAGGTACATATCCAATAAATAATTCTATATGATCTTTATCATAGGGTGATGAAGCTATTGAATAAGCTCTATAAACCTCCTCGTCGTTGCCTTCATAAATAGGAGCCTTTAATTGTATAAACTGCCCCGGCTTAAAGCTTATATCCTCTCCTTCCGGTAGTTTAAGCTTCAATCTCTTAATTACTGATGTGACATCTTCCATTTCTTCAACAACTGCAGCAAATTCCTTTACATTAAATAGCTCCTCAGGTATTTCTATTTTTATATTTTCTTTTACCTTACACTGACATGAAAGTCTAACCCCTTTTTCTATTTCCTCATCTGACATAAAGGGAGTTTCTGTGGATAGAATTGGTCCTCCTCCTTCTAAAACTCTAACCTTACAATATCCACATGTACCCTTCCCACCACATGCAGAGGGAATGAATATCTTTTCATCTATTAAAGTAGATAAGAGGGACGACCCTCCTTGAACAGTATACTCCTTATCCTCATTAATTATTATGCTTACTTCTCCATAATTACCTATTGTTCTATCAGCCAAGGTAAGCAAAAAGGCAAATATAGCAGAAATCCCAGATATAGCAACTGTAGTAATAATTATTTCGTTCATATTGGCCCCCCCTTATTGTATCTGAACTATGCCAGAAAAGCCTACAAAAGCTAAGGCCATAAGTCCAGTTATAATTAAACTAATACCTGCCCCTTCTAACCCCTTAGGTATTGATGCTTTCTTTAATTTTTGGCGGATTCCAGCCAAGGCTACTATGGCTAAAGTCCATCCTATTCCTGAACCTATACTAAATCCTATTGATTGAAGGAAATTATATTTACGAATAATCATAAATAAGGAAACTCCTAGAATAGCACAGTTAACAGTTATTAGGGGTAAAAATATTCCTAAAGCATAGTATAAATTTGGTAAGTATCTCTCTACTATCATCTCCAATAATTGTACAAAGGCTGCAATACTAATTATAAATACTATAAATCTCAGATATTCTAGATTCAAAGGTACCAATACATAATGATATATTAAGTAATTAATAATTGTAGTACAGGCTAGTACAAAAGTAACTGCCTGACCTAAACCTAATGAAGTAGGAATTTCTTTTGATACAGCAATATAAGAGCACATACCCAAGAAATTGCTAAATATCATATTGTTAGTAAATATGGCTGCAAAGAAAATAACCATTGGATTAAGTTCAATCATGATTTAGCCACCTCACCTTTCTTTTCTTCTTTATCCTTTTCTTGGATACTCTTCGTTATCCAAATAATAACTGCTAATATGAAAAAAGCAGCTGGTGGCATTATCATTATGGTCCAAGATGTCCACCAGTCACCTAGAACCCTGATACCAAAAATAGTTCCAAATCCAAAAAGCTCCCTAACAAAGGCAATCAATAATAGGACTATTGTATAGCCTAAACCCGAAGCCACTCCATCTAAAAAAGCTGGGATTGGTGGATTTTGCTGGGCATAGGCTTCTGCCCTACCCATTATTATACAATTGGTAATTATTAAGCCTACATAAGGTCCAAGAGCTTTGCTCATCTCAGGCATGTAAGCTTGCAAAAATATATCAACTATAATTACATAGGCTGCTATTATAAGTACTTGAACCATCATTCTAATATGTTTAGGTGTAAAGTTTCTAATTAATGACACTGTAAATGAAGATAAACCTGTTACAAACATCAAGCCTACTCCCATAATTAATGAATTCATCATTACATTAGTAACAGCCAAAGCTGAACAAATACCTATTATTTGAACTAGTACAGGGTTATCCTTCCATACACCCATCTCAAAAATCTTTTTTGGGCTATCCATTAATTATTCCCCCTTCCTTTCAAGAACTTATCTAAATCTTCGTTGATGAAATTACTAACTGATTTAGAAGTTAATGTAGCTCCAGCTATAGCATCTACATTACCACCAGGGGCTGGCCTGTATATGATGTAATTTCCATCTCTTGCCTTAGTTAAATCTAAACCCCTAAACTGTTCTTTAAAATCATCTTCAGAAATTCTCCCACCTAGTCCTGGGGTCTCACTGTGGGATATGAAGTCCAACCCAAGAATGATTGAATAATCATGGGAAACTCCTATATAAGCTTCTACACTTCCCCAAAGACCTGGTCCACCAACAGGTACTGCATAGCCTAAGATTTCACCATCATCTCCATAATATACATATATAAAATTATCTTCATAGGCCATGGTACCAATACTCTCTTCAAAAGCTCTTAAAACATCTGCTGGTTCCTCTGATTGAGGTTCTATATTGAATATATACAATATTTTCCTACTCAACTCTAATTCCTTGTTTAAGGCTATCCTCTCCGCAGTACTATGATTTAGAAATGCTAGTACAAAGGTGAATATGGCAGTTACTACAATCATAAAGATTATTGGAAAAATAAAAGATTTTTTCATATTGCCACCTCTTCTTTTTTCGCTTTTAGCTCCTTTTTATACCTCTTATAGGCATTGACTCCTTCATCCATAATTGGAACAAAGGTATTAGCTATAAGAATGGCAAACATCATTCCACCTGCAAATAATGCGTACCCTCGGATTATGACTGTAACAATACCAATTAATATTCCATAAATCCACTTGGCCTCCTTAGTCTTAGGCGCTGTTATTGGATCTGTTGCCATGAAGACAGCACCAAATAATAAACCGCCTGCAAAAATACCAAAAATCGGATTTGGTATTTGGCTAACACCTAAGGCATATAAGCTACCACTTAAAGCTGTAAATCCAATAATAACACCAGCCATAATCTGCCATGAGGCAACCTTCTTATAGATTAAGTAAATTCCTGCAAGGATTATTAATATGGCTGATGTTTCACCTAAGGAACCTGTAACATTTCCTAAAACTAAATCCATCATAGAAGTTAGATTTCCAGTATCCCTAAATATAAGCATTGGAGTTGCTTGAGATACTGCATCGATACCTTCGGTAATGTAGGCTGCAAATCCTCCTGGAAACCCTACAGCTGACTTTGACCATTCAATAGTAAGTGGCGCAGGAAAGCATACATATACAAATGCCCTAGCAACTAAGGCAGGGTTGAATACATTTTTCCCAAATCCACCAAATACTTCCTTCCCGAAAAAAATGCCAAATATAATCCCTATGGCTGCAATCCAAAGTGGTGTAGATGGTGGTAGAGTCATTGTATAAAGAATGCAAGAAACAAAAACTGCCTCTGAAACTTTTCTATTGTATTTTTTTTCAAACATCCATTCAGTAGTCAAACCTGCAATGGTTACGACCACTAGCAAGACTAATGCCCTCCAACCAAAAAAATAGATTGAAGCTATTATTATTGGTATTAAAGATAATATCACTGAACGCATCATCTTTTGCTTCATAAAATTCTTTTTATAGTTATCCCCTAACAAAATAACACCTCCGTTTAATATATTGAATTATTAATATGTTAGTATGATATATTCCCAATAATCCTTTAAAATAACATTTATTAATAAGTTATAATCATATATAGGTACTTATGTCTAAAATTTACAAAAAAAAAGAAAGGATATTTATCCTTTCGAAAAATATTAAAACCCCTTAAAGATGACTTTAAGGGGTAGTTGGTTTCCAATACTATAGAATATTGATATTTTCTGCTTGTAGACCTTTAGCGCCTTCTACAACATTAAATTCTACTTCTTGACCTTCTTCTAAAGTTTTGAATCCTTCTTTGTTGATTTGGGAGAAGTGAGCGAATACATCGTTTCCTTCTTCTGTAGTAATAAATCCAAATCCTTTTTCTGCATTAAACCATTTTACTGTACCTTTCATTGCATATACCTCCGAAATTTTATTGCTTTAATTCTCTGAAATAATACTGACAATAAAATTTCTTGACATATGCAGATATAAATCTGTACTTCTAGAAACTATTGTGCGCTGATTATTTACTTCCGAATTAAAGCTTCATCATAATATTATCATACTATTATATATAATGCAACAAAATTTTCTAACTTTTTTCTACTATTACATGGTATTATTGTTTAATTTTCAAAATTTTAAAAGTAGTATTATTTTGCACTATTTATATTTATTTTATAATTAATTGGGTAAAATTATACTATATTTGATATAATAGATATGGTTACAAGTTATATTGTTTATATCAATATACTATTATTATATATTTGGAGGGATTTTATGCATACTATGATTAAAAAATATGTAGATCAAGGCTTTATGACTGAAGCTGAAGGAAAATACATTCATGAAGCAATTGAAAGAAAAGAATCAGTTGTAGTTTCAGGCCATAGATCTGCAGGTATTAGGCCATTAATGGCTGCACTGATGGCGGTAGCAAAGGGTGGTTATAATGCAGTTCAAGTTAAAGGATTTGAAGATTTAGACAAGGATACAGAATATTTCCTTATTCCAGGTATTGACAATTTGGATTTTGAAAAGCTTATCTTTGAAGCAATGAAAAAACCTAATACTTCCTTTGTTACTTTGAAAGAACCAGAACATCCATATTCTATCCTAAAGTTATTGAGAGATGTTTACAAGGAAACTGGAGATACTTCAAAGGTCTATCAAGTATTAGAATGCTCAAAAATTGATGATGTACCTAAGCTAACTAAGATCACAAGAATGGCTTTAAACGAAAAAGGCAGAGTTGTTAAAGAAGACTTTCAAGAATAATAATACCGCTTATGGGCTTTAACCATAAGCGGTATTATTATTCCCATATAGTTATGCCCATGGCATGGTTTTCCTCTGAATCCTTATTGACTACACTATGGTAAAAAACTTTCTTATTATTAATATTAATCTCACTAAGTCCAGATTTTATAGTATTCCCATATTTTATCTCTTTTTTATAAGTAATTTCAAATTCTTTTAACAAATGGCTATTGTATGTTGCCTCTGGAACTGCTTCTATCATCCAATCTAAATAGATTGTGTTATTTACATGATTATTATAGTCTATGTCTGACCTCCTAACATGAAAATCCAGATAATCATCAATATTGATTTTTTCTCTAAAATCATAAAAATCATCAAAAGCTTTTTCATCAACTACTTTATAAGCAATTTGCAATTCTTTAGGTATTCTAATAGGTCTTTTCTTATTTATATCAACAAAAATCCAAAGTGTTGAAGCTTTGCCTATTACTTTTTCCTTTTCATCATAGACTAAAAACTCCCTATTGGCATAAAACCTATCTATGCTAGATGTCCAGGTTTCAATTATAATTTTTTCCTTAGCCTTTGGATATTTGTCAATCCTTACCTTCCACCTATTTAGCATCCAAGCATAGTTTAAGTCTTCCAATTCTCTAATTTTTACAACCGAATTACTA
Organism: Tissierellia bacterium; assembly: GCA_012519355.1. Classification (GTDB taxonomy): domain Bacteria; phylum Bacillota; class Clostridia; order Tissierellales; family Tissierellaceae; genus JAAYFT01. The sequence continues at coordinate 35,511 of JAAYQJ010000149.1, forward strand.
TGTTCACCAGATGTTTCACCCAAAAGATTTAAAAGGGAAACAGGTCGTAATTTTTTGTTTTTATCAGTTTCGTAATATGATATTTCAAAGGATTTCTTAAACTTAGACAAATATAACTACCCCCTTCTTATAATTATGTCACATTTTTGATCCATTTTTTTGATAAAACCCTTGGTAAGCCAATGGCTGCTTTAACTATTTCTTCTAATGAAACTAATACAAAAACTAAGTATACCGGTAATTTAAATAATAAGGCCCCTAAAAAAGCTAAGGGTACTCCTACTAACCAGACAGCCCCCATTTCCAAATACATTGAGAATGAGGTATCTCCACCACCTCTAAGGACTCCTACAATTAAAGTGGCATTGAAGGTTCTAATAAAATAGAATAGGCCCATTACCATAATCAAATTCCTTGATAAATTATAAACATCAAAATCTAAACTTCTAAAGAGTTTTAGAGTTAGGTCTGGTGTTAAAAATAATAAAAGCCCAAGTACTAAACCCGATATAGTTGACATGGTTAAAAATTGAATTGCATATTCATAAGACTCATCTTCATTGCCTTCACCAATTTTGTTTCCTACCATAACTGTACATGCATTGGCTAATCCCCTTACTAATACAAAGAAAACGTTTTGGATAGTAGCAGCAATTTGTACTGCTGCTGTAGCCTCTTCTCCTATACGGGCATATGCAGCAGAATACATGACTTGTCCTAAAGCCCATAGGGCTTCGTTTATAACTACAGGATAAGCAGTTTTAAAATATCTTTTTATAAATCCCTTTGGCCAAGATGTTAATTCTTTTATGTTTCCTGCAAGGGGTTCAATATCTTTATAGACAAAGTATAAGATAAATAATATCTCAACTATTCTGGCTATTAATGTCCCATAAGCAGCACCCTTTACCCCTAACTTTGGAAAACCTAATTTACCAAAGATAAGCAAATAATTAAAAACAGCATTAGTGATAAATGAAATAAAGGATACAACCATAGGCATTTTGGCATATCCTACGCTGCGTGAAGCTATACTATAGGAAAAACTAACACCAGTTATTATGTAGGAAATAGAAACTATCCTTAAATAATCACAGCCTAGCTTAATTACTATATCCTCTTTAATAAAAAACCTCATTACAAGTTCTGGAAAAAATAAAGCTATTATTGTAAATATTAGGCCTGTTAAAGTAGTCAAAATTACAGCTAATCCTAGTATACTTTTAATATTTTCTTTATCCTTCTTGCCCCAGTATTGGGATATAAATATTGATGCACCACTATTAATACCAAATAAGATTAAGGAATAAAAAAAGAATAGCTGATTTGCAAGTCCTACTGCTGCTATACTTGATTTCCCTAACTCTGATATCATTAAAGTATCTAACATATTTAATGATGTAATTATTAAGTTTTGCAATGCAATTGGAATTGCGATTACTAGCATATTTTTTAAGAATACTTTATTGACTAAGATTCTCTTCATTAGTTGCCTCCATTATTGATATTAGTCCATTTTAATATTATATAACATAAGTATTAAATTTTAAATCACAATAATAAAATATTACTTTGAGAATTTGCACCACATATAAGAAAATTATTTTCTCAAACAAAAATGCCCCATAAGGGCATTATAATCATTTGTTTGACTAGTGTCTTCCATAATTGGTATGGTCATTTCCCAGGTAATTAATATTGGCATATATTCTAACTATTCCTTGATCTTCATTAGGTTTAATCTCAATATCCGTAGGTCTACCATCATCTCCTCTTCTTTCTAAATGGTTTTAATTATTTCTGTAGCTACTTCATTTGTAAATTGGTTCTCATAGACCTTGCAAAAATCATCAGTAGTCATTTCCAGTACAGTTCGATGAATTCCCTTAACCACCATTCTTTTTTCCCTAATATTATTGAATAACATTGGAACCCTCCTTATAACATAATTAATATTATCTTCTCTTTTTCAAGATATTTTTATACTAAAGAAAAAACCTTTAGGATTTCCTAAAGGTCTTTTATAACTAATCTATGGATGCTATTATTTTTTTCAATATAGTGTCAAAGAGTTTTTCTATTGATTCTTTTGAATCATCATAACCCTTAAATGAAATATTGCTTATTTCCTTTGTCATAGGTAATTCACCTAGCAATTCAAGGTCTAAGTCTTTTAAAAATTCCTCTATATTTTCTCCATCATACATTCTAATCTTTTCATCGCAATTTGGGCATTGAATATAGCTCATATTTTGCACTACTCCTACTATGTCTACATCCATTTTTTTAGCCATATTCACAGCTTTAGCTACTATCATAGAAACCATATCCTGAGGTACAGATACCATTACTAGACCATTTATAGGTATGGAATCCATTACAGTTAAGGCTACATCACCAGTTCCTGGTGGCATGTCTATGACAAGATAATCTAAATCTCCCCAATAAACATCTGTCCAAAACTGTTTAACTGCTGATGAAACTATTGGTCCTCTCCATATAACTGGTTGGTTTTCGTCTTCCATTAAAAGGTTAAAGGACATTACTTTAATTCCGCTTTCTGTTAATACAGGTTGTATAAGACCATCTTTAGATACTGCATGTGCATCCTTTAAACCAAGTAATCTAGGGATGCTTGGACCTGTAATATCTGAGTCCATTATTCCAACCTTATATCCTTGACTCCTTAATCCTTCTGCTATAAGGGTTGATATAGTTGATTTTCCTACTCCACCCTTACCACTCATTACCCCAATAACTCTATTGACATTGTTCAAAGGGTTATTTTCAATTCCGCATCCTTCCTGGGGTTTTGAACAATTATTTTTAGATGGACAACTGTTGCATTTTGACATATTATGCTCCTTTCAACTCTTATATATATTTTAATAATGACTTAATTCCTATATTACTACTATACACCTTTTTTAATCAATAGATTAAGTTGACTTTTTTACATTTTTGTAACAATTTGCTTGGAAAATAATTTACATTTATATATTTACTCAAAATCGGAAATAATAAATACTAATGTAATTGAAATTAAAGGAAAGGAACATGAATATGGAAATTAATAAATCTTTATCATGCCCTAAATGCGAAGGCGTACATTTTGAAATTAAAAGAATGGCTACTTACCTATATACCTATAAATTAAACACTCCCCTAACTGAAGAATGGAGCAAAGAAAATGAACCCTTACCCTTTTTATTTGATAATAGGGAATTAATAAGCAGCAAAGAATACCTTGAATGTAAGGAATGTGGGGCCCAGTTTCCTTGTGATTTATATAGTAAAGATACTAAAGTTCATTTCACTATATTACAAAAGGCCATCCCATCTGATTATGTAAAAGAGCCTAATTATTTTGGATAGTATTAATGCTTATCTCTATACTGTAAATATTTTTCTAAGACATCCTTATTATCATTAAAAAAATTGCATAGTGTATCAATTTTTTTCACTGTACTTGGAGTAATGTAATGTTCTATTAATTCTGTTTGTATCAAAGTATTTTCTTTACAACCAATAAAAAGCAAGAAATTTTCAATAATATTATGCCTATTTAATAATAATTTTCCCGCCTTTACCCCTTTTTCAGTAAGTTTTATTATTCCATACTTTTCATAATCCACTAAGTCCAACTGTTTAAGTTTTTTTATCATTTTAGAGGCAGAAGAAGCTTTTACATCCAAGAGATTAGCTAAAGTCTTTACTCTAATATAGGGTTTGTCTTCACAATATCTATATATCATTTCCAAATAATCTTCCAATGCAGGAGTAAGTGGGTTTTCACTATATCTTTTAAGTTCATATCCTCTAACTGTCCTAAAGGAACTGTTCATATATTCACCACCTCAGCTTTTGTTTATATATATGTGTAACCATTAAAAACTATTTATCATATTTTAATGTATAGATGTTTCCCTAGGCTAAACTTTTTGAGGAGGTAAATATATGGAAGATAAGTATTATCCTTTAAGTTCTCTTGCAATAGGTGAAAAAGGAATAGTAAAAAAACTTACTTCTAATGATCTAATGCGTAGAAGATTATTAGATTTAGGACTAATCAATAATACCATTGTGGAAGCCTTGCACAAAAGTCCTTTTGGCGACCCTGTAGCCTTTCTAATTAGAGGGGCTGTAATTGCCCTACGGTCTGAAGTTGCATCTATGATTCTAATAGAAAAGATTAATGTGGAGGAGGAATAATGGGTTTGTCTAATGCTTCTTCTGGAATAAACATATTACAGGAGGAATTAAAAATAGAAAAGACTACAGCTGAAGATAGGATAGTTGCCTTAGGTGGAAACCCAAATGTTGGTAAATCTACAGTCTTTAATAGCCTAACAGGATTAAATCAACATACAGGAAATTGGCCTGGAAAAACCGTTACAAATGCCTATGGTTCATATAAGTATAAGGGAAGGAACTTTATCTTAGTAGATATACCTGGAACTTATTCTTTAATGGCTAATTCTGTTGATGAAGAAGTGGCTAGAGATTTTATTTGCTTCGGTGAACCTCATACCACAGTAATTGTAGTAGATGCTACTTGCCTTGAAAGAAACTTGAATTTAGTATTACAAACCTTGGAAATCACCTCTAATGTAATCCTCTGTGTTAACCTTATGGATGAAGCCAAAAGGAAGAATATCCATATAAATTTAAAAAAACTTTCTCATGAACTGGGGATTCCAGTGGTAGGAACTAGTGCAGTAAAAGCTATTGGTCTATCTAACTTGATGGAAGAAATCTATAATATATCCTATGGGAGATTTAAATTATCCCCAATGAGTATTAGGTATTCTGAGGAAATAGAAAAGGCTATCTCTATGATAGAAAATAAAGTCAGAGCTATAAACCAAAGCAAACTAAGTTCACGATGGATTTCCTTAAAACTCCTAGATGGAGATTTGAATTTAATAAATTCCATAGATAAGTATCTTGACTTTGACCTAAGTAAAGAAAAAAACATAGTTAAAGAAGTGGAAAGAGCAAAAAATTATTTAAAATCAATGGGAATTGATAGGGATAGTATAAGAGATATTATCGTCACAAATCTAATTAGTATCTCTGAACGGATTAGTAAAAAAGTCGTAACCATTGAAAATAATGGCTATAAGAGTTTAGATAGAAAAATTGATAATCTACTTACTTCTAAAAAGTTTGGCATACCCATTATGGTTCTTCTTCTAATGATAGTGTTTTGGATAACCATTAGGGGTGCCAATATTCCATCTGAAATCTTGGCTAGGGGCTTTTCCTTTATAGAAAGGAACTTGTCTTTATTCTTTCAATGGTTAAAAGCTCCAGCCTGGATTCATGATGTATTGGTACTAGGCATATTTAGAACCCTTAGCTGGGTTGTTTCTGTAATGCTGCCACCTATGGCAATATTCTTCCCTATGTTTACTTTATTAGAAGATTTAGGTTATCTCCCAAGGGTTGCTTTTAATCTAGATAATTTCTTCAAAAAATCCTATGCCTGTGGCAAGCAAGCCCTTACCATGTGTATGGGTTTTGGATGTAATGCAGCTGGTGTCATAGGCTGTAGAATTATAGATTCACCTAGAGAAAGGATAATAGCCATAATAACTAATAGTTTCGTACCATGCAATGGAAGGTTTCCTATATTTATAGCTGTTATTTCCACGTTTTTTGTTAATTTTATTAAGGGTACCTTTCAATCATTAGTATTAGCCCTAATTTTAACAAGTGTTATAGTCTTAGGTGTTTTCATGACCTTATTAGTATCTAAAATTTTATCTATGACTATTTTAAAGGGACTGGCTTCAAGTTTTACCTTAGAATTACCACCTTATAGAAAACCTCAGCTTGGTAGAATAATCGTAAGATCCATATTAGATAGGACTCTGTTTGTACTAGGCCGGGCTGTTGTTGTAGCCATCCCAGCAGGACTCATTATCTGGTTAATGGCAAACATATATTTGGGAGATTCAAATATATTAACATATACTGCTAATTTTCTAAACCCACTTGCCAAACTAATCGGATTAGATGGCTATATTTTGCTGGCATTTCTATTAGGTTTTCCAGCAAATGAAATTGTAATTCCAATCCTTTTAATGAGTTACATGGCTACAGGTTCCCTTATTGAACTAAATAGTCTAGCAGAATTAAAGGGGGTCTTAATAGCCAATGGCTGGACCTGGGTTACTGGATTATCTGTAATGCTATTTTCCCTAATGCATTGGCCCTGTGCTACCACTTGCCTAACTATTAGAAAAGAAACTCAAAGTCTAAAATGGACCCTTGTATCTTTTATTATTCCTGCTGTAGCTGGATTTTCTCTTTGCTTTCTTGTGGTAAACTTAATAAGATTATTTAGTCTCCTATAGAAAGGAACAAAGTTAGTCTTTGTTCCTTTCTATATTTATTTTTTAACTTGTATATTTTATCTTATACTGGCAAAAAATAGAAGTATTTATGTAAAAGTCTAGTGGTAATATGTCAAGACAATAATAATTAATAAAGGGGCAGTAAAATTTGACAATCAGGCCCAGTTTCACCCACTAAAATATTTGTACCCTTTAGTTAAAGTAATTGATAAAAGGGGGGTTAAGATATACGAAAATACAAGAGTTGTTGAGATTAAGGAAGAAAATAATAATTATATACTCACAACATGTCAAGGTAAAAAAATTCAGGCTGAAAAAGTTATTATTGCTTCTCACTACCCTTTTTTTAATAAACATGGAATGTATTTTTCAAGAATTTATGCCTTTAGGACTTATATAATAGGGATTAAAGCCCAGGAAAAGTACCCAGGAGGAATGTATATTAATGCAGAAGATCCTTCACGGTCTTTAAGGTGTGTAAACACTAGTGAAGGGGAATTGATACTTGTGGTAGGTGATAATCATAAGACGGGACAGGGAGAGGATATGAATAAGCATTATAATGCTTTGATAGATTTTGCAATGAGAATCTACACCATAGAAGATATTCCTTACAGGTGGTCTACCCAAGATTGTATGACCTTAGATGGTTTACCCTATATTGGATACTATACTTCCAATACACCAAATCTTTATATAGCTACAGGCTTTCAAAAATGGGGTATGACCAATAGTACTGTTGCTTCTATTCTCCTTAGGGACTTAATACTTAAAGGCCATAGCCCTTGGGAAGAAGTCTATAGTCCTTCTAGAAAGACTATTACAGCTTCTACAAAAAAGTTTATTACAGTAAATGCAGATGTAGCTAAACATCTAATAAAAGGAAAAATAGAGTCCCCAGATGAGAACCTTGATATATTGAATGGAGAAGCCCAAGTTATAGATATTGATGGCAACAGAGTAGGAGCATATAGAGATGATAGTGGAAAGCTTTATTTTGTTAATATAACCTGCACCCACATGGGATGTGAATTAAATTGGAATAATGCATAAAAATCATGGGATTGTCCATGTCATGGTTCTAGATTCTCCCATAAGGGAGAAATACTAGAAGGTCCTGCTGTAAAAACTCTTAATAATACTGAAGATATTAATACAATAGTAAAATTATTTAAGGAAGATTTTTAATTAATGGCTACCATTGCTAGGTAGCCATTTTACCCTTCTAGATATGCTTTTTTTACTCTTTCATCTTCTAACAATTCTCTACTATTACCATCTATTTCAATTTCACCATTTCTAATAATATATGCCCTATCTGATACCTTAAGGGCCATGTTGGCATTTTGCTCTACTAATAATATGGATATACCATCCCTATTTATATTTTCAATAATGGAAAATATCTCCTTAACAATAATAGGTGCAAGCCCCATGGAAGGTTCGTCTAGTAATAATAATTTTGGTCTAGACATCAATCCTCTGCCTATGGCTAACATTTGTTGCTCTCCACCTGATAAGGTACCAGCTATTTGTTCTTTTCGTTCCTCTAGTCTAGGAAATAATGCAAATATCTTCTCAAAGTCCTCTTTTACTCCTTTTTTATCCTTTCTCGTATAGGCTCCCATTTCGAGATTTTCCATTACTGTCATCTTAGAAAATATCCTCCTACCCTCAGGTACATAGGATATACCTAATTTAACAATATTAGTTGGAGTTAAGGAATGGATCTTATTATCCTTGAATTTAATCTCTCCACTTTCACATTTTTCTAATCCTGTTATGGATTTCAAGGTAGTGCTTTTACCTGCTCCATTTGCACCAACTAAGGTAACAATTTCCCCTTCTCTAATGCTTAAGCTTATGTTTTTTACTGCATGGATTGGTCCATAATATACATTTACATTGGAAAGTTCTAGCATTCCTCAACCTCCTCTCCTAAATATGCTTTTATTACCCTTTCGTTGTTTTGTATCTCTTCCGGACTCCCTTGTGCAACTAAGTTTCCATAGTCGAATACCAATATTTCTTCACAGATATTCATTACTAAGGACATATCGTGTTCAATTAATATTATGGTTAGCTCGAAGGCTTCCCTTATCCAATTAATTAGGTCCCTCAATTCTTTTGTCTCGATAGGATTCATCCCAGCTGCTGGTTCGTCTAATAGAAGGAGCTTTGGTTTTGCAGCTAAGGCTCTGGCAATTTCTAATTTTCTTTGATCACCGTAGGGTAGATTTTTAGCTAATTCATCTTTTTTGTTCAATAAATCAAATTTATCTAATAACTCCAATGCCTCCTCATGGGTAGACTTTTCAGCTTTATAGTATGATGGTAATCTAAGTAGAGTCGAACCTACTCCGTATTTTAATCTATTGTGAAATCCAATGAGGATATTATCAAGGACAGTCATTTCTTTAAATAGCCTTATATTTTGAAAAGTCCTAGCAATTCCATAATGAACAATTTTATGAGGTTTTAAGTCCTTTGTCCTAACTTGTGAGTCTAGATTATAAACTATTTCACCAGTAGTTGGACTATATATACCTGTTAGGAGATTAAAAAAAGTAGTTTTTCCTGCTCCATTGGGGCCAATTATACCAATAATCTTTCCCTTTTCTATATTTACATTTATATCTCTAATAGCCTTAATTCCACCAAAGTTCTTGGTTAGATTATTTACTGATAGTGCCCACATTTAATTCTACCTTCTTTCTGCTCTTAAATATTTTGAATTCTTTTTTTCCTAACAAACCCTTACTTCTATAAACCATTATTACAAATAAAATAATTGAGTAAATAACCATTCTCAGTTCAGGTATCCCCTGAAGGAATAATGAAATAATGGATAGTGAGATTGCTCCAAAAATAGACCCATAAGTACTACCTATTCCTCCAAAAACAACTATTACTAATATATCTATAGATTTCATAAAACCAAAGGAATCAGGCTTTATAAAATAGAAATAGTTAGCATATAAGGATCCTGCAAGGCCTGCAAAGAAAGCACCTATGGCAAAGGCTAATACTTTGTAATAGGTAGTATTGACCCCCATGGATTCAGCTGCTATTTCATCTTCCCTAATGGCTATGCATGCCCTACCATGATAGGAGTTTAAAAACCTATTAATTAATAGAATTGTTGCAATAACAGAAATAAATATCCATGTCCAATTGGTATACTTAGGTATATCATTAAAGCCTATAGCTCCACCAATATAATCATTATTTATTGCTAAAACCCTTACAATTTCACCAAAACCTAAAGTCGCTATAGCTAAGTAATCTCCCTTTAATCTCAAAGTAGGAATACCTATTAATATCCCAGCTATTGATGCCGTAATCCCTGATAATAATAAGGCTAAAATAAAGGGTTGATTAAGTTTGGCAGTTATTATAGCAGACGTATAGGCGCCAATTGACATAAAGGCTGCATGACCTAATGAAAACTGACCTGTAAAGCCTGTAATCAAGTTTAAACTAACTGCTAAAATAATATTAATTCCTATAATAACTATATTTAACTCATAATATGAATCAATTACTCCAATATTTATCATTATTTGAACCAAAATGTATAATCCAATAAGAAAAATACCTTTTAATATATTTTTGTTCACTTTACTCTTCATCGATACACCTCCTATACCTTTTCCTTAATGGTCTTACCTAATAATCCACTAGGTCTAATCAGTAGGACTATAATCAATATACTAAAGGCAACTGCATCCTTAAATATAGACCCTCCATAGGCAGAAACTAAAGTTTCAATCATTCCTAGGAAGAAACCCCCAAATACTGCTCCAGGTATAAGCCCAATTCCACCTAATACCGCTGCAACGAAAGCTTTTAATCCTGGCACAGTTCCCATTAGTGGATTTATGGTATTATAGTATACTCCTACTAAGACACCTGCTGCTCCTGCTAAGGCAGATCCTATTGCAAAGGTAAAGGATATAGTTTTATTTATATCTACTCCCATAAGCTGGGCTGCATCCTTATC
>JAAYQJ010000150.1 GCA_012519355.1 Tissierellia bacterium
ACAGATGTAAATTTAAAGGTAAATAAGGAAGCAGTGTTGACTATAACGCCATCTGCTTCATCATATGTTGGGGGAGATATAGTAGCTGGAATCATGGCATCAGGCTTTCAAAATGAAAAACAAGCTATATTCATTGATATTGGTACAAATGGTGAGCTAGCTGCATTAAAAGATGGAAAGATAATATGTACATCTACAGCTGCTGGTCCAGCTCTTGAAGGAATGAATATAGATTGTGGTTGTCGCTCTGAAGAAGGAGCGATAGATAGCTTTGATATAGACGAGAACTATAATATTGCTTGCAATACCATAGGTGGTGCTAAGGCAATTGGAATTTGCGGTAGCGGACTAATTGATATAGCTGGAGCATTAGTTAAGAGGAATATTTTAATGGAATCAGGAAGATGGAATAAAAATCTTAATCCTAAAATAGCTAGTAGATTAAGAGATAAAAAATTCTATATTACTGAAGATATATATATTTCTCAAAAGGACATACGACAAATTCAGCTAGCAAAGGGAGCAATAGCTGCTGGTTTGATTATGATGCTTGAAGAGATAGGATTGACTATAGAGGAAATACCAGTAGTATATATAGCTGGTGCATTTGGCTATCATATCAACCCAAATAATATTAAGATTATAGGTCTAATACCTAATGGATTTAGTGGAGAAATTAAATTTTTAGGAAATACTTCATTGGAAGGTTCAAGACTAGCATTAATAAATAAGGATTGTCTTGAAAAAGAAAATGAAATCAAAGAAAATATGGAAGTCTTAGAATTATCCCTAAAGGAGAATTTTCAAGATGTTTTTATTTCACAACTAGATTTTTAAAGGAGTGAAACAATGGCAGTTTCAAACATATTTAAATGTACAGGAAATGAAGTAGAATCAATACCAGATAATATTATAGAAGGACTTGGTATGTCCTATGAGGAAATAAATAGTAATGGATCAAACATAGCTAATTTATCAAAAGTTTTACAAGAATATAAGGATTTATCCTATTGCAGATTGCCTTTTTGTCATACTGTAGAAGCAGAGTCTTTCGGCTCTACTGTAATCCTAGACCATAGATTAGGTAATAGAATCTCAGAATATTCAATTAATGATATAGATTCCATTGAAGAATTAGCAGAAATGGATTTAAGTAAAGGAAGAATATCTGAAGTTCTTAAAGCAGTAAGCATATTAGAGGACGATGGACAATATGTCATACTTGATGTAACAGGTCCTACTACAATAGGGACTTCTATTATGAGTAGTCAATTATTCTTTAGAACTGCAAGAAAAAATATAGATAAGCTAAACCAGCTATTAGAATTAATAGAGGATGGTACAGTTGCTTATATTATAGAAGGAGTAAAAAAAGGAGTAGACGTATTTTCCTTTGCAGATCCTGCTGGAACTATGGATATTGTAGGTCCAAAGGTGTACAAGATGGTAACGGGAAGAATTACTTATAATATATTGAGAAAACTTGAAGGTAAATTAGGTTGTGCCTCAATCCACTTATGTGGAA
>JAAYQJ010000021.1 GCA_012519355.1 Tissierellia bacterium
AATGCCATAAAAAATGACCTTAAACCAGTAATAGTAGTTTCAGCTATAGGGAGAAAAGGAGATCCATACGCCACTGATACTTTAATAAACATGGTGAAATCTGTAGGAGTAGATCCTAATCTTAGGGAACTTGATATGTTAATGGCATGTGGAGAAATAGTTTCAGCCGTTATTATGGCTAATAGTTTGAAATTAAAGGGTTTTGATTCAATAGCCTTTACAGGAGGCCAATCTGGTATTATAACTGATGATAATTTTACAGATGCAAAAATTCTGCACGTGGACCCAATTAATGTTTTAAACAGCATAAAGAGGGGGAAAATACCAGTAATTTGTGGCTTTCAGGGAATTACCGAATATGGTGAGATTACTACTCTAGGTAGGGGCGGGTCCGATGTAACTGCTTCTATATTAGGTGAAGCCTTGGGAGCAGAGTTAGTAGAAATATACACAGATGTAGAGGGAGTTATGACTGCTGACCCTAAAATTGTTCCTGATGCAAAAGTGATGGACACGGTTTTTTATAATGAAGTCTTTCAAATGGCAGAATATGGTGCTAAAGTCCTCCACCCTAGGGCAGTAGAAATTGTCATGAGGTCAAATATCCCCTTAGTAATTAGGAGCACAACCTCAGACTATAAGGGGACATTAATAACAAACTATGATAGATCTAGGTCATATAGGGAAGATATTGAAAAGCTAGTTACTTCTGTTGCCTATATTGATAATAGGACCCAGGTAAAAATCCTACCTTCTCCATCGGAATTTGAAAATCATGAAATCTTATTTGACAATATTGCAAAGGCAGGAATAAGTATTGACATGATAAACATATATCCGGACCAAATCTATTTTATAATAGAAGAAAAACAATCAGAGTCATTAGAAAGGGTTTTGCAGGAGTTAAACTGCCAGTATAGTTTACTTCATCAATGTACCAAGGTTACCCTTATTGGAAATAGGATGAGGGGTATACCTGGAGTAATGGCAAAAGCAGTATCTGCTCTCACTAAGGAAAACATTGATATACTTCAAACTTCAGACTCCCATACGACTATTTCCTGTTTAATAGAAGGGAAACATACAAATAGGGCAGTAAATGCTCTCCATAAATATTTTCAACTGGGAAATTAGGAAGTAATAGTTAATCTAATTAATAATTTATTTACAGGAGGTAATAATGAAGATAAATTGGAATTCAAAATATACGACTATAGCTGTATATTCCTTTATTGTAGCCTGTGCTAGTATTACATTTTACCTAGTAGCATCTGAGATTAGGGCTTTTCAACTAAAGATAAGTCAAATTACCTCTACCCTAATGCCTTTTATCATAGGTTTTGTAATGGCCTATCTATTTAACTTTATCCTAAAGTTTTATGAGGGGAGACTTTTAAACTTATCAGCTCTAAAGACAAGTAAAAGAAAGGTAAAAAGGGGTATTGGACTAGTACTTACATATTGCACTGTAGCATTATTCATCTATTTATTCTTAATTTTTGTTTTCCCTCAACTAGTTTCTAGTATTGTAGGATTAGCCAATGATATACCTACATATATATCCAATATTACAAAGATAGTGAACGAATTCAACAGTAAATATGAAATACAAGAAGAATACTATAATTTATTGGTAGACCAATGGGAAAAATATAAGGATAGTATAATAAGATTTGTAACCAACTTAATTCCAGTACTAGGTAATATAACAAAGACTGTTTTATCAAGCATATGGAATATAGTCCTTGGACTAATAGTATCTATCTACCTATTGATTGATAAGGAAAGGTTCTTTAGTTTAGGGAAGAAGATAACCAGGGCTTTGTTCTCTGAAGAAAGGGCAAATAGAATAATAGAGTTAAGTCATAGGAGCAATAAAATATTTGGTAACTTCCTATCTGGAAAAATATTAGATTCCACTATAATTGGAATATTGACCTTTATTATATTGTCCATAGTTAAAATGCCATATACACTTTTAGTATCCTTTATAGTTGGTATAACAAATATAATCCCTTTCTTTGGACCATTTATAGGGGCAATACCTTCTGCAATCATTATTTTCTTTGTATCCCCAATAAAGTCTTTATGGTTCCTAATCATAATATTTATCATCCAACAAATTGATGGAAACATTATTGGGCCAAAGATTTTAGGAGATTCCCTCGGGATTTCAGCTTTTTGGATATTATTCTCCCTCTTAGTTGCAGGAAAGATATTTGGTTTTATAGGCCTAGTAATAGGGGTCCCTTTATTCGTATTTGTATACTCTATTGCTAAGGATATTATAGAAAACAGGTTAGAGAAAAAGGGTTTACCTAGGGAGACAAAGGAATATATGGAATAAGGGCGATTAATCGCCCTTATTATTCTTTAAGTACTTCTATTAAGTTTTCAATAAACATTTTATTTTCATCCATGGTGCCTATGGAGACCCTAATATAGTTTCCCATTACAGGCCTTATTATAACCCCTCTTTTTTGCATTTCAATGAATACTTCCTGTCCATCTCTGCCTACATTTACTAGGATATGGTTAGTTTCTGATGGAACATAGTGAAGCTTTAGTTTGTCAAATTCTTCATATAGAAAGTTCTTTCCTTGGAGATTAATCTCATAGGACTTTTTCAAGAACTCCTCGTCTTCTATGGCAGCTATGGCAGCTACTTGAGCTAAGGAGTTAACATTAAAAGGTCCCCTTACTCTATTAATGTATTGTAAAATCTCTTTATTACCGATGGTATAAGCAACCCTAATCCCTGCTAGGCCATATGCCTTTGAAAATGTTCGCATAATAAGGAGATTTTCGTATTTCTTAGTCAAGTCTATTGAATTAAAAGGGTAATCATCTTTTGTTACATATTCTCTATAAGCCTCATCTGAAATAACCAAAATATTAGAAGGTACCTTATCTAAAAACTCTACAAACTCCCTTTCAGTTATCATGGTCCCTGTTGGATTATTTGGATTACAGATCCAAATAACTTTTGTCCTAGGACTTATTTTTTCTAGAATCCCATTCAAATCAAAACTAAATTCCTTTAAAGGGACAATAACTGGCCTACCACCCATTATCTCAGTAGTCTGAGCATACCTAGGAAAAGTAATATCAGCCATTATAGCCTCATCATTCTTGCCTATAAAGGTTTTAGCAATCATATCTATCATTTCATCTAGGCCACTGCTGGGTAGAATATTATCTGCTTTTACCTTATGCTTCTTAGCCAAAATGTTTTTTAATTCAGTATGATTGCCATCAGGATAAATTGCAAGCTTATCTACGGCATTGATAATAGCTTCTTTTACCTTAGGAGAACAACCTAAAGGATTTTCATTTGATGCAAGCTTTACTACTTTTTCAATATTATACTCCCTTTTTACATCTTCTATTGGTTTACCTGGCTTATAGGGTTGGATATTTTTTATTTCTTCTCTATACCTTATTGACAAAATATATGACCTCCTTTTCCTTTGACTAATATCAGTATATCAAATATTATAGATGTAAGCCAATAAAAAAAGCTATGATATTATCACGTCTTATGATATAATCAAAAGGTGACTGTATAAAAAATTTTAAATAAATTGACTAAAAATTTGTGAAATGTTAAAAATAGGTATGAAGATTTAAAAAATCTTTCAAATAAATATGCTGGTTAAGGGGGAAATGAATAATGAAAACATATTCAGCTGATAAAATCAGAAGTGTAGCTTTACTAGGACATAGTAGTAGCGGTAAAACAACTTTAACTGAGGCAGTACTATTTGCGACAGGCATAACAAAAAGACAAGGTAGGGTAGATGATGGGAATACTGTATCAGACTTTGATAAGGAAGAAATTGCTAGAAAGGTTTCCATCAATACTACTGTTATCCCAGTAGAGTGGAATAACATCAAATTTAACTTACTTGACACACCAGGATATTTTGACTTTATTGGTGAGATGTATGGTGCCAAAAGAGCATCTGAAGGTTCAATACTACTAATAGATGCTTCATCAGGTATTGAAGTAGGTACAGAAAAGGCATGGAAGAACTTGGAAAAATACAAAACTCCAAGAATTATCTTTATTAACAAAATGGATAAGGAAGAAATTAATTTTGAGAATTTACTAGCTCAATTGAAGGAAGAATTCGGAGAAAAGATTGTGCCCTTCGCATTACCTATAGGAGTATCAAGCGACTTTAAAGGTATTGTAACTGTGATAGACGAAAAAGCTTATGAGTATAACGGGATTCAAAGAAAAGAAGTAGAATTAGCAGATGACTTTAAAGTAGAAATTGAATCAATTAAAGAAGGCTTAATGGAGACCATAGCTGAAACCGATGAAGAATTAATGGAAAAATATTTTGAAGGTGAAGAATTCACTCCTGAGGAAATATCTAAAGGATTGAAGTTAGCTGTATCAAGTGGTGACTTAGTACCTCTAGTAGTAGGATGTGCAGAAAAAGCCATAGGAATGGACTTCCTACTAGAAACTATTCAAAAATACATTCCTTCTCCTGTAGAAGTTGGTCCAGCTAAAGGATTACAAAACGGAAAAGAAGTAGAAAGAAAAGTTGATCCAAAAGAACCATTCTCAGCTGTAGTATTTAAAACAATAATTGACCCATTTGTTGGTAAGTTAACCTTATTTAAGGTAGTATCAGGTAAGATTACTAAGGATATGGAACTATACAACTCAACTAAGGACAAAGCAGAAAAATTAGGAGGCTTATTTGTACTTAGGGGTAAAAACCAAATGGAAGTAGCAGAGATCCAAGCAGGAGATATTGGAGCTACAGCTAAATTAAATTATACTCAAACAGGAGACACCCTATGTGTTAAAAACAACCAAATTGTATATGAAGAGATAAAATATCCTCAACCAACATTATTCTTAGCTGTAGAACCAAAGGCAAAGGGAGACGAAGAGAAAATAGGAACCGCATTACAAAGATTGACAGAAGAAGACCCAACCTTTGTAGTTCAAAGAAATACTGAAACTAAACAGTTATTAATCGGTGGCCAAGGAAATATGCAGCTGACAGTTATAGTAGATAAGTTAAAAAATGCTTTTGGTGTAGATGTTAACTTAACTAATCCAAAAATTGCTTATAGAGAAACTATTAAAGGAACTTCATCTGTACAGGGTAAACATAAGAAACAATCTGGTGGAGCAGGTCAATATGGAGATGTTCATATAAGATTTGAACCATGTGAAGAGAACTTTGTATTTGCTGAAGAAGTATTTGGTGGTGCAGTACCTAGAAACTTCTTCCCAGCTGTTGAAAAGGGATTAATTGAATCCTTAGAACATGGAGTATTGGCAGGATACCCAGTTGTTAATATAAAAGCTACATTGTTTGACGGTTCATACCACCCTGTAGACTCAAATGAAATGGCTTTTAAAATTGCAGCCTCCCTTGCATTCAAAAAAGGTATGGAACAAGCAAAACCAATATTATTAGAACCTATTATGAAAGTAGAAATTTCTATCCCAGAAGATTACATGGGTGATGTAATGGGAGATATGAACAAACGTAGGGGAAGAATTCTTGGGATGGAACAACAAGAAGATGGATCTCAAAAGATCACTGCAGAAGCTCCTCATGCTGAGTTATTCGAATATGCAATAGACTTAAGAGCTATGACTCAAGCTAGAGGAAGCTTCACAATGGAATTCATTAGATATGAAGAAGTTCCATCAAATATAGCAGAGAAAATCATAGAAGAAGCTAAGGCTGAAAAAGAATAATAAAATATGATATTAAATTAACCATAGTTTTTAAAACTATGGTTAATTTTTTTGTTAAAAAATTTTTAGAATAAGAAAAAAGTGGTATAATAATATCAAAGGACAAAGAAAGTCAAAGTCAAGGGAGGTATATCATGCCAGGACTTACTAATATAATAGAAAGGTTTCTAAAGTCTTTAATAGATGCCCAAGAAGATGGTATTATAGAAATTCAAAGAAATGAATTAGCAGAAAAATTCAACTGCGCCCCTTCCCAAATAAATTATGTGCTATCCACTAGGTTTACCCCTTACAAAGGATACTATATAGAGAGTAGAAGGGGTGGCGGTGGGTATATTAAGATAATAAAGGTAAGCATTGATGAATATG
>JAAYQJ010000151.1 GCA_012519355.1 Tissierellia bacterium
CTCTTACTAATTTATTATATTCTATTATCTTCATACTCCACCTCTGATTTATCTGTACTTTTCTTCTATTATACTATATTTTCAAATAATTCCAATTATCTAACCATTGACTAGAATAATAGTATACAAATAAAAAAAGACTGAAAATTTCAACCCTTTTTTGAATTTATTATGACAGGACAACTATATGCCACCTTTCCTCACAACACTAAATTCTACATCTTCCTTCATTTCCCTTTTCTCTTCATACATCTTTTCATCAGCGATTTTAATCAATGTATCTACATCACATTTATCCTTATTATAACAACTGACTATACCATGGCTTACACTTATTATATATGGTTTTACCAAAGATTCATTGATTTCATCATAAACTTTAGAAATCCTTTTCCATATATTTTCCGCTACTTTCACATCAACATTCTGAAGTACTAGTAAAAATTCATCTCCACCAAGGCGGATTACAAAATCATCTCCTCGAATTTGTTTCTTTACAACGTCTACTACTGTTTTAATCAAATCATCTCCATATTTGTGTCCCAACTGGTCATTAACTTGCTTTAATCCATTAATATCAATATAACATAAGCTATAAATCTTTGCCTCATCATCGCTATTTATCATTCTACTAAGCTTTGGAAGGCCTGATCTCCTATTGTATACCTTTGTTAAACCATCGTATAATAGTTCGTCTATATAGGATGACATGGCAGTTAGTTCATTTTTTTTAGATAGATTTATCTCTTTGGCAAAATCTTTATCAATTAAATCCATTTCCTTTAGCTCTTCTAGGAGGGCATATACTGGTTTCTTAATTTTACTTTCTGCTGTAAGGAAAGAATAGGATGAGATAAGTACAATAGCTAATATGAGTATTCCATTCATATAAATAGCTTTTACTACCTTATCCATAGAGTATTTAGAATAAGTAGTTACCATACTATCAATTGATTTAACATAGTCTAATATGTCTTGGGATATAATAGTAGCTGGTTCAGCCCTTCCACTAGAATAGACAGCCAAATATGCAGTTTTGTATTTTTCTGTCCATATACTCTTAATGGATTGAATCTTTTCCAAGGTTGGTTGATAAACTAGTTTTATTGTTCCTAAGTCTGAACTCCCATGGATTAGACCTTCTATAATTCTATCAAAGCTTTCAATACTTTGTATTAATTCATTTCTTTCATTAAATACTCCTTCATCCTGCCCAGTGATAATAGTTGATAAGTAAGCCATCTTGTAGCTTAAAGCCCTAAGTTTTCCAGAAAGATTAATAAAGTTTGCATCGTTTTCCATGGAAGACAGGGTCCCTATATTTAAGACTATTATCAGCACAGAAAGAAATACTAATAAACCCTGACTCAAGAAGATTTGATATTTTAATTTCAATTAAACCACCCTTAACTTAATATTTTGACCTGCCTATGGAAAACTAAATTATTCATCTTAAAAAAGTAATGATATTAATGGTATGGTAAATATGGATACTATATGGGAAACCACTGCAAATTTTGAAGCTAATTCTACTTCACCTTCATGCTTTTGAGTAAGGACAACCAGAAGGATGGCTGCA
>JAAYQJ010000152.1 GCA_012519355.1 Tissierellia bacterium
GAATGCTAAATTATGTTATTTGAAATATAAAAAAAGAGAGCTACCTGAGCTCTCGAAATAATAATTATTTGTATGCAAAAGGTAGAAAATTTTCTTTCCCTCCTACACATATCGTTTATATTTTTTACTTGTCACCTTATTTTTTAAGTCTATAAAATATTGCTACTCCTCTATCGAGTTCAAATTTATACTCTATGTTGCCAAGTGTTTTCCACTTTTCAACACCATCAGTATAACTTGTATTGTTATTTTTCCATTGACCACTTAAAATAGAAGCTTCATTACTATCGTCTCCATGTTGGAACCATCCATTATAACCTTTAACAAATATTTGATATAATTGATCAGCATATTTTTTATCAACAGTGGCTTTAATAACTTCCCTAATGATTTTCCACTGTGAATCATTCATGTCCTCTGCACCATTTGTCATGCTTGCTGTAATCAAATAAGCATCTTGGTAACTTCTTGTCACAGTGATATTAACAAAATTATTTAAACTTTGGTAACGAAAATAGCTATTGCCTTTCGTTCTGATATGTTCTTCAGGATACTGACTCCATAAATCTCTTAAATCATAGTATAACAATACTCCCTTTACAGGAATTCCCTTTGGCTCGTGTTTATAACAGATACTTAATTCATTCTGATTACTATCATAAACAAATTTATATTGTAATTCTCCTATATTAAACCATTTATTTTCACTTTCTTCTATCCATTTATTCTTAGTATTTGATCCAAATATTGTATTATAGGCTTCCATATATTTATCAAATAAATCATCACCGCACTTAGAGGTTATTTTCAATATTTCATGGATAAAGTATTTCTCTGTATCATTTAATTTTCTATTCTTATTTACCCATGTTGACACCTGATAATAATAAACACCTGGTTTCCGAACGTAAACATATATTGAGTCATCATAATTATAATCTATCTGCAATTCTGGATAAATATGACTCTTTTCGCTTTTTTCTATTGAATTCCAGAGCTTTGACATCTCTTCATAATTTTCATCCAATATCATATCTTTATTAACTAAACTATTAAATTCAGGTTCTTTTAATTTCGTCTCTTCTTTAGTTACAATTTCGTTATCAGATATAGGATCAGGTGAGGGCTCTGGCAAGTTCGTTTCATTAGGTTTAATAGTATTATTCTCATTAAATAATTCAGTAGCTGGACTTGAAGTAGGCATAGGTGTAAGCTCTGGAGTTGGAGTAGTTTCTTGCTTCGGTTCGGGAGTAGGTGTTGCTATCTTAGTGGGTTCAGGTGTAGGAGTTGCCTTTGGTGTTGGTGTCGGTGCTTTTGTAGGTATTTCTGTAATATTAGTTTGCTCGTCTTGCTGATTTATACTACTATTATCAGGTTCAACTACTGATTTTTCAGAACAACCTGAAACTATTGTAACTATTAAAATAGCCACTACAAAAAGTAATAAAACTTTCTTTAGCATTTTTAGTTCCTCACTTTCTATTATTGTGCCCGATCCAGCACATTCGTCACTAAATTTTTTTTATTATTACTACTAATATTATTATTATTTAAATTTAGAGATTTCGAATAAAGAATTAGGGTAGTATAGAGCTGGAATGGCCAAGGGGTCCACATTTATTGCCAAAAAGGGTATTGCATGGTCTAATTATTGTGGGTCGTGTCTTACTGGTAGAATTATTAAATGTGGACTTCTATAAAGTATATCATAAGGAAAAAACCATATTAGAGTAAGAGGAGAGTTTCCTACTCTCCTCCTTGAACTTATATAATAATTTCTATGATAAATTCTCCATGCATTCCTAAATTCAC
>JAAYQJ010000022.1 GCA_012519355.1 Tissierellia bacterium
CACGGCGTGGTTATAGATCCGTTACAAATTTACATTAATGGAGATTATACAAATACTTTTCCACAACTCTGCCATTCTATTATCTCGTCATCATCATCTTCTGCTAGATGTTTGAAACTCTGCCACTCAATTATTTCATCATCTTCTTCTTTTACAGTATACTTAATACTTTGCCATTCAATTATTTCATCATCATCTTCTACTATATACTCAACATATTGCCCCAAACTAGAAGTAATCATAAAAGACACCATAAGTAACAAAGCAATTATTCCTACAGTCTTTTTCATACAATCATCTCTCCTTTACTTTACCTTGATATGAGATAATACATTTGTGACAAGAAAACATGAAAAAAGGAAAGGCCTCTGATATAATGATGTTTACCACAACAAACAAGTATCGGAGGGATCTTTCCTATGAAAACAATTATAACAGAAGAGATGAGATTTCGTCAAAGGGTAGTTGAATATGCAATTAAATATGATAATAATGCTAAGGCAGCTAGGAGATACCACAATAGTCGTCAGCAAGTTCAACGCTGGAGAAAAAGATATGATGGGGATGTAAGATCTTTGGCAAATAGAAGTAGAAGGCCACAATCTCATCCTAACCAACATACACAAGAAGAGTTGAACTTAATAAGGCATAAATATAGATATCATCAGCATGAAGGATATGCACAAGTGTATCGAAAGTTAAGGGATGCAGGGTATAAAAGAACCTATGACTCCATGTGTAGACAGATAAGAAAAATGGAATTAAATGTAGCAAAGGAAAGAGCTAGTTATTCTAAATCTAATTATCATAAAAATCCAGCCACTTATCCAGGAGAAAGAGTGCAAATAGATGTGAAATATGTTCCAAACGAATGTATTGGCTTTGCTAGTCACCATAGTAGATACTACCAAATAACAGCTATTGATGAATATTCAAGAAAGAGATATTTAGAATTAGTTAATGAACTTAGCACATATAGTACATCTAACTTTCTAAAGCGATTAGAAGATAAATTGGGATTTAAGGTTGAATTAGTTCAAACGGACAATGGGATTGAATTTGTTAATGACCAAGATATTACAAATAAGAAAACTAGATTTGAAAAGTATTTGGAGAAATTAGATATAAACCACAAGCGTATTCGTCCATACTCGCCATGGCAAAATGGTATAGTAGAGCGTAGTCATAGGATAGACAATGAATTATTCTACAGTAGAAGACGATTCAGTAGTTATAAACAGATGGAAAAGGCATTTATAAGATACAGTAGAAGGTATAATAATATAGCAAGAAAAATTCTTAACTTTAGAACTCCAAACGAAATAGTAGAGGAGTATTTCTCTAAAAATGCTACTTAAAATGATATTACAAATGATTATTTAGTCAAGGATCGCTATCGCTTTCCTCCTTGACAAAATAACCAACTAGTAATTTTAAAAACTCACAGCATTATTAAGAGAAAATTTTCAGAGGTCGCGTGTCACATATGTTTGACTTCTCTAGAAGGGTTATTGATTTTTACTGAATTATTGCTTGACAATATATTGGAATTTAAGGTATATTATTATACAAGTGAAAATATGTGCAGTGATAGGGACAGTAACAAAGCCAATTTATTACAGAGAGGTAATCATTTGGTGAAAGATTATCATAAATTTCTTTGTGAAGATCACCCTGGAGCATAATACCTGAAATTTAGTAGGGTATTACGGTTAGAACCGTTAAAACTTTTGAGTGACAAGAAGTGTATTCTTGTAATTTGGGTGGTACCGCGGAATTTTTCGTCCCTAAGTCTTTGACTTAGGGATTTATTTTATGACCTAACCCGATTTATACGACTGAAAGGAGTAATAAATCGTTGGTAGGTCAAACGCAATGAGCACCAAATTTTTGTGGCCAGAGGGAGCAGAAGAATTTGTGTTGCGAAACTGCGTGTTATGACCTAAAGTTGACCTAACCTGATAAGCATATTTAAATTAAATGACATAATACAGAGATAATAAGCCCAAAATTGATTATATTAAAAAGGAAGGATGAGAACGTGAAAAGGTTTAATGAATTATCAAATGAACCAGTGAAAACAAGGGAACAGAGAATAAGTGAATATTGGAAGGAAATTGATTTACTACACAGATCAGTAACTTCAAGAGAAAGCAAAGAGCCCTATATCTTTTATGAAGGTCCTCCAACAGCTAACGGAAAACCTGGAATTCACCATGTAATGGCTAGGACACTTAAGGATTTAACCTGTAGATACAAAACCATGAAGGGTTATCAAGTAAAAAGAAAAGCAGGTTGGGATACTCATGGCCTTCCAGTAGAAATTGAAGTTGAGAAAAAACTAAACTTAAATAATAAACAGGATATTGAGAAATATGGGATAGAGGCTTTTAACAAAGAATGTAGGGAATCTGTATTTCAATATGAAAAACTTTGGAGAGAAATGACTGAGAGAATGGCTTATCTAATAGATTTAGATAATCCATATATTACTTTAGATAATGACTATATTGAATCCGTTTGGTGGATATTAGATAAATTCTTCAAAGAAGGTTTTATATATGAAGGTCATAAGATACTACCATATTGCTCATGATGTGGTACAGGATTAGCATCCCATGAAGTGGCCCAAGGCTATGAAGAGATCAAATCTGAAACAGCAGTAGCTAAGTTTAAACTAAAGGATAAGGATGAATATCTCTTGGCTTGGACTACTACTCCTTGGACCCTACCATCAAATGTGAGCTTAACTGTTAATCCAGAAGTAGACTATATAAGGGTAAGGCAAAATGATGAAATCTACTATATAGCTAAAGATTTAGCAGATAAAGTTTTAGGGGAAGATTATGAAGTCTTAGAAACAATGAAGGGCAAGGATCTAGAATATATTGAGTACGACCAGCTAATTCCTTTTGTAAAAGTAGATAACAAGGCATTTTTCGTTACTCTTGCAGACTATGTAACAACTGAAGATGGTACAGGAATAGTCCATACTGCACCTGCCTTTGGTGAAGATGACTATAATACTGGTATGAGATATAATTTACCAGTTATTCAACCTGTATCAGAAGAAGGTAAATTTACTGACACCATATGGAAAGATATATTTGTTATGGATGCAGACCCTGAAATAATTCAATGGCTAAGACAAGAAGGTAAGCTATATAAAAAGGAAAGAATGGCCCATAATTATCCTCATTGCTGGAGATGTAAAACTCCATTATTATATTATGCAAAACCATCTTGGTATATAGAAATGACAAAATTAAAAGACCAACTTATTAAAAACAATAATGAGGTTAATTGGTATCCGGACTTCGTTGGAGAAAAGAGATTTGGAAACTGGTTAGAAAACTTAAATGACTGGGCAATCTCAAGGTCTAGATATTGGGGTACACCTCTACCAATATGGAGATGTGATGACTGTGGCCATGTTGACAGCGTAGGCTCAAGAAAGGAATTAATCGAAAGAGCCATTGAAGATATAGGTATAGATATAGAACTACACAGACCATTTGTAGATGAAGTCCACCTAAAATGTGATAAATGTAATGGGACTATGACTAGGGAAAAAGACGTAATAGACGTTTGGTTTGATAGTGGTGCTATGCCCTTTGCCCAACACCATTATCCATTTGAAAATAAGGAAAACTTCTTTGACGAATTATTCCCTGCAGACTTTATAAATGAAGGTATTGACCAAACTAGGGGATGGTTCTATTCACTTATAGCCATATCAACCTTTGTTACTGGCAAATCACCTTATAAAAATGTATTAGTAAATGATTTGATCTTAGACAAGGATGGGAAGAAGATGTCTAAGTCTAGGGGCAATACCGTAGACCCATTTGACTTGTTTGATAGATACGGTGCCGATGTTGTAAGATGGTATCTAATTTATGTATCACCACCATGGACACCTACTAGGTTTGACGAAGATGGTCTTAGAGAGGTAGATAGTAAATTCTTTAGGTCTTTTAGAAATGTATACAACTTCTTCTCCCTATATGCTAATACAGATGGAGTAGACCCAAGAGACTTCTTTATCGAATATAAGGATAGGCCAGAGATAGATAGGTGGATCTTATCAAAATACAATAGCTTAGTAAAAACAGTAAATGAAAACATGGATATATTTGAATTAACAAAAGTAGTTAGAGACATACAAGAATTTGTCATAGAGGACTTATCAAACTGGTATATAAGAAGAAATAGGAGAAGATTCTGGTCAACTGAATTAGATGATGACAAAAAGGCAGTATATAATACAACTTATGAAATCCTTGTTGGAGTATGTAAGTTAGTAGCACCTTTTGTACCATTTATTTCCGAGGAAATATTCCAAAGCTTGACAGAGGAAGAATCAGTCCACCTAGCATATTATCCAGAACCAAATATAAGCCTTATAGACAAAGACTTAGAAGAAAAAATGGATTTAGTAAGGGATTTAGTAGGCCTAGGTCGTGCATCAAGGGAAGCAGTTAAGATAAAAGTAAGGCAACCACTTAATGAAGTCGTAATAGATGGAAAATATGAAGAACTGATAAAAGATTTAGTCCCTCTAATAAAAGAAGAACTAAATGTAAAGAATGTTGTATTTGAAAAAGACTTGTCACAGTTTATGAACTATTCATTAAAACCTAACTTTAAAGTAGCAGGTTCAATACTAGGTAAGAAGATCAAGTCCTTTGGCAAAGTTCTAAATGAACTTAATGCCCACGAAACAGTAGAAAAATTAGAAGCTGGAGAAAAACTAATTCTAAACCTTGATGGTGAGGATACAGAAATAGTGAAGGATTATGTACTAGTCACCATATCAGCTAAAGAAGGTTTTGATGTAGCTATGGAAAGCAATTTATTTGTTATCCTAGATACTACTCTTACACCAGACTTAATAAATGAAGGATATGCTAGGGAATTTGTATCCAAGGTACAACAAATGAGAAAGAATAACGGTTACGAAGTTCTAGATAATATCAATATTTACTACGACGGTTCGGAGGAGATAAAGGCTGCAATAGATGAATATGAAGACTTTATCAAATCAGAAACTCTAGCAAAATCAATAGTGAGAGTAAGTGAAGAGGATCTTGAAAAACAAGATTTAAACGGTCAAATGACTGGTATTAGATTAGAAAGAATAGAATAATAGATTAGGGTAGATGGGGAAAACCATCTACCTTTTTATGTTAAGAAAATATTTTCAGACTAAAGAAGGGATTTCTTAACTTTTGTAGAATAATTATCATATATAATAGTACAGAGAGGGTGAAAAAATGGGATTTTGGATTTTTATGATGGTTATGAGTTTGTTAATACCTTTAAGCATGATTGGTTTTGGGACATATTTTAGGAAGAAAGTACCGAAAAAAATAAATTACCTATACGGATATAGAACACCTATGTCAATGAAAAATAAGGATACATGGGACTTTGCTCACCGTTACTTTGGGAGATTATGGTTTATAATGGGATGGATTGTATTATTTATTACAATTCTCGCAATGATAGCCTTGTTAGGGAAGGATACGGATACAATAGGAAATTTAGGTGCCATCATCACTTTACTTCAATGTATTCCAATGCTAGGAGTTATCATACCAACAGAAAA
>JAAYQJ010000153.1 GCA_012519355.1 Tissierellia bacterium
ATAATTAATGAATTACCAGGTAAATTATTTACTATCTGCTAATTCAATTTGGAGGTGTGTATTTTGCAAAAAAATTTAGTAATAGTTGAGTCCCCAGCTAAAGCTAATACAATAGAAAGGTTCTTAGGCAAAAATTATAAAGTTGCTGCTACAATAGGGCATGTAAGGGATTTGCCAAAAAGTAGCCTCGGTATAGATATAGAAAATGAATTTGAGCCTAAGTATATTACCATAAGGGGAAAGGGACCTGTAATTCAAGAGCTAAAGAAAGAGGCAAAAAAGTCAAAAAAGGTCTATCTTGCAACTGACCCTGATAGGGAAGGAGAAGCTATTTCATGGCATTTAGCCAATATATTGGGAATAAATGATAAAGACAAGGTTAGAGTTGAATTTAATGAAATCACAAAAGACGCAGTTTTAAATGCAATAAAAAAACCAAGAACTATTGATCAAAACCTAGTTGATGCTCAACAGGCAAGAAGAGTATTAGATAGATTAGTTGGATACAAAATTAGTCCACTACTATGGAGAAAAATAAGAAAAGGATTAAGCGCTGGTAGGGTACAATCAGTTGCAGTAAAGTTAATATGTGATAGGGAAGAGGAAATAAATAACTTTATGCCTGAGGAGTACTGGAGTATAAAGGCAGAATTAGATAAAAACAAGGAAACCTTTACTGCTAATTTTTATGGAGAATATATAAAGGGGAAAGAAACAAAAGTAGAATTAAAAAATAAAAAAGATGTAGATAGGGTATTAAATAACCTGGATTCAAATAATTTCATTGTAGAAAGTGTCAAAAAAGGCACAAAAAGAAGGAACCCTTATCCCCCTTATACTACAAGTACTTTACAACAAGATGCTTCTAGAAAATTAGGATTTAGTACTAAAAAAACCATGATGATTGCACAACAACTATATGAAGGAATAAACATAAAAGGTGAAGGTTCAGTTGGTCTAATAACATATATAAGAACTGATTCAACAAGAGTTTCTCCAGAAGCAATTAAAAATGCTGAAAAGTTCATCACTGGCAAATTTGGGAAAAAATATTTCAATGGTGGGAAGCAATATTTAAACAAATCAAAAAAAGATTCACAAGACGCCCATGAGGGGATTAGACCAACTGGGATATCTAGAGAACCTATTTTGATAAAAGACTCTCTCACAACTGACCAGTATAAGCTCTACAAGTTGGTCTGGGAGAGATTTATAAGCTCTCAGATGGCTCAAGCTATTTATGATACATTAACCGTAAGTATTAGAAGTAATGATTTCATATTTAAATCTACAGGCTCAAAATTAGTTTTCGATGGATTCTTAAAAATATATAATAATGGAGATGATGATGAAAAGGACAGTAAAATGCCAAATCTATTAGTTAAGGATAAATTAAATGTAAAAGAGATTATACCTAATCAACATTTTACTCAACCTCCTCCTAGGTATACTGAAGCATCTTTAATAAAGACACTAGAAGAATTAGGTATAGGTAGGCCTAGTACCTTTTCTCCTACAATTGCTACCATCCTATCAAGAGAGTATGTCACCCTCGAAAAGAAAAATTTTCTTCCCACTGAATTGGGTATCTTAGTAAATGATTTATTAAAGGAATATTTTAAAGATGTAATAAATGAAGAATTTACTGCAGAGTTAGAAGAAGAACTAGATGAAATTGCAGAAGGACAATTATCATGGGTAGAGGTGGTCAAGGGGTTTTATGACAATTTTTCGACAATCTTAGAGAAGGCAGAAGAGGAAATTGAAGAAATAGTGATAGAAGATGAAGTGACAGATATAATCTGTGAAAAATGTGGAAGAAACATGGTTGTAAAATACGGAAGATATGGAAAATTTTTAGCTTGTCCTGGATATCCTGAATGTAAGAATACTAAACCAATCCTTGATGAGTTAGACATTAAATGTCCGGACTGTGGCGGAAATTTAGTAAAAAGAAGATCAAAAAATAGAAGAGTCTTTTATGGATGTAGTAATTATCCTGAGTGTAATTTTGTCTCCTGGAATGAACCAGTTAAAGAAAAGTGTCCAAATTGCGGCAGTTTAATGACAATAAAAAGAAATAAGAAGGAAAATCATGTAACTTGTACAAATAATGAATGTGGATATTCACATATCGAAAAAATATAAATAATTAAAATATTCTGTACATTTGTAAATATTTGTAGTAAAATTAATATAAGACAATGAAAATATCAGATAATTAGATAGATTAACTTAAGGAGGAATTATTAATGGAAACTTTATTACAAAAAACGAGAAGATTAAACAAAACTTTACAAAGTTATGGTTCTGAACCTGTATCTTTTACTGAACTAAGTGGAATTTTAAGCCGTATACTTAATGCTAATGTTTATATTGCTAATACAAATGGCAAAGTACTGGGCTATGAGTTATCTGAAGGTTTTGAATGTGATATAATTCAATCAGAAATAGTAAAAGAAAAGAGATTCCCAAAGAAGTATAATGATGAATTGTTAAGATATTCAGAAACAAATGAAAATGTAAAAGAAATTACAGAATGTGTATTTGATCAAGTGTCTCAATGTGACTACCCAGATAAAGTGTCTACTATTATACCTATTAACAGTGGTGGGAAAAGACTAGGTACTTTAGTCTTAGCACGCTTTGGTAGTGAATTTACTGAGGATGACTTAGTTCTAGCTGAATATAGTGCAACTATAGTAGGTATGGAAATATTAAAGGCTAAATCAGAAGAAATAGAGGAAGAAGCAAGGAAAAAATCAGTTGTTCAGATGGCTATTGGCACTTTATCATATTCTGAATTAGAGGCTATGGAGCATATATTTAGGGAACTAGATGGAAATGAGGGCCTATTAGTAGCAAGTAAAATAGCTGATAGGGTAGGAATTACACGTTCTGTTATAGTAAATGCACTAAGAAAATTTGAAAGTGCAGGGGTTATTGAGACTAGGTCTTTAGGTATGAAAGGTACCCATATAAAAGTATTAAATGACAAACTAATAGATGAACTTTTAAAATCAAAAGAATAGTATCTGACTATTCTTTTGATTTTATAGGACTTTGGTGGGAAATGATTTTTTATCATATTATTTTCTTCCTTTTTTTTACTTAAATAGATAAAATATTATATAAAACAAGGGATAGTAATTATTTTTTTTGACAATTTTGAGATTTTTGTGGAAAAAGGGTATAAATTGGTGTAAGATATAGAAAAATAGGATTTTTTTTGAGAAGGGTGATAATTATGAGGGAAGTATTCAACAATGTTAATTTTTATAAGAAAGCACTAGATGGATTAAGTTTAAGGAATACTGCTATTACTCAAAATTTAGCTAACGTTAACACCCCAAACTATAAGAGGAAAATTGTAGTTTTTGAGGACCAATTGAAAGCAGCTATCGAGAAAAAAAGAGTATATATGAGAACTACCCATGAAAAACATATGGATAAGGGAAAAACTAACTTTCAACCAAAAGTTTTAGAAGATAAATCTGTTTCCTATAGGATTGACGGCAACAATGTTAATATTGATACAGAAGCGGCTGAGCTAGCAAAAAATCAGATAATGTACAACGCTATGATAAACCAGGTTATAGGTGAGTTTGAAAAGATAAAAAATGTTATTACTGAAGGGAGTAAATAATAATGGCTATTTTTAGTTCAATTAATATTTCATCTACTGCTTTAACAGCAGAAAAAACAAGAATAGATATTATAGCTAAGAATATGGCTAATGCCAATACTACTAGGACTACAGGTGGTACTCCCTATAGAAGGCAAATGGTAGTATTTGAAGAAAGCAAATCAGACCCTTTTAGTAAGTATCTAGATAAGCATATAAATAAAATAAATGGACAAGGGGTAAAGATCAGTAAAATAGTTGAGGACGAATCTCCTTTCAAACTTGTATACGAGCCAGGTCATCCAGATGCTGATGAAAATGGTTATGTAAGAATGCCAAATGTAGATATAATGAAGGAAATGGTAGACTTAATAAGTGCTCAAAGGTCTTATGATGCAAATATTACTGCAATTAATACTTCTAAATCAATGTTGATGAAAGCCTTAGAAATAGGAAGGAGGTAGTTTAATTGTACATCAATAAAATTAATGATTATAATAAACTTTTAAGCTTAAATAATACCATTACGAGCAAGGATGATAGTGTTAATTTCACTGAAATATTAAAAAATGCTTTAAACAATGTAAATAATATGCAGATAGAAAGTGAAGAGTATAAAAAAATGTTGGCTTTTGGTGAAGTGGACAACCTCCATGATGTTACAATAGCTAGTGAGAAAGCTAATATTGCTCTACAAATTACAATGAGCATTAGAAATAAAGTTGTAGAAGCCTATAAGGAAATTATGAGGATACAAATATAGAAATAGATAGAGAAGAGGTGTAATAGTGCAGGAATCAATTAATAAATATACTTCTAAAATAACTGAATATTGGAAATCCCTAGAAAAAAAGAAAAAGATAGGTATTATTATGACCAGTATTTTTTCTTTTTTGGTTATAACTGCACTTATTATTACATTAACCAGAACAAAGTATGAAGTCTTGTATAATAATTTAAGTTTAAAGGATATGGGCCAAATAACATCTAAACTTGATGAAATGGGTATTTCATGGAAAAGCAGTGATGATCAAAAGAGTATTTTAGTACCAGCTGATTTAAAAAACCGTGTAAAAATCGAATTAGCCACCTATGGTTTACCAAAAGAAGGATATACATATATGGATGCATTCAACGATATGAGTTGGACCATGACAGATTTTGATAAAAGACAGAGACTAAAAAAAGCAAAGGAAAGTGAACTAGCTTCAGTTATTTCCGAAATCGAAGGTATACATAGTGCAGAAGTTTTTATAGATGAAAAGGATACAACAAATTTTATACTTAATAGTGAAGAAAATAAAACTACAGCTTCAGTCTTCATAGTAAAGTCTGACAGTAGGCAAATTTCAACTGATAAAGTCAGTGCTATTACACATCTTGTAGCAGGATCCACAAATATGAGACCAGAAGATGTACGTGTAATAGATGATGAAGGTAAATTATTAGGAGAAGATAACCAAGAAAGTATATTTAGTCAGGACTTATTTTTAGTAAAGCATAGTTTGGAAAACAGGATAAATGAGGGAATTAAGAGGTTCCTAGAAAACATAGTAGGCTATGGAAATGTAGATGTAATGTCCAGTGTAAAGATTAATATGGATAGTGAAAAAACAACAATTTTAGAATTTGCTCCACCTATAGAGGGAAATGAAGAGGGACTGATCCGATCTATTGAAGAAATAGAAGAGCATATGATTGGTGGTACAGCTGGAGGTGTACCAGGTGTTGACCCAAATACTGAAGATTATCAAATGCTAGATGATACTTCAAGTCGCTATGATAGGGTAAGCAGGATAATAAATAATGAATTAAATGAAATAAACAAAGAAATCAATAGGGCTCCAGGTCAAGTAGAGAGCGTTACTGTAGCAGTTCTTATCAATAGTGATGCATTAATAGATGGGGAAATGACCCCAGATAAGGAAAAGGAATTCATCGATTTAATATACGCAGCTACTGGATTAGATACAAAAAATGTTCAAGTTAAAGCAGAAAGATTTAGTAGTCAAGCTATTGAAAGAATAGTTGAAGAAAGTTCTTTGAATTGGCAATTAATTGGTATAGTTGCATTTGTATTACTCTTAGGACTAATTATTCTTATTGTTTACTTAAGAATAAGAGCTAAAAAAGCAGCCGAAGCAGAACTGGAAAAATTAATGGAGCAAAAGAGCGCAATAGAATTAGAAGTGGCAGACCTAGACTTCGAATTTGAAGAGTCAAAGATGAAAGCTCAAATTGATAAATTTGTTGAAAGAAAACCAGAATCAGTTGCTCAACTTCTTAGGAACTGGTTGAATGAATAGGAGCGATTTTTATGCAAAGAAGGCAATTTACCGGAAAAGAAAAAGTTGCGATTTTACTTATAGCCCTAGGGCCGCAGAAATCTGCAGAAATTTTCAAGCACCTTAATGAAGATGAAATTGAAGAGCTGACTTTACAAATTGCTAATATGAGAATGGTTTCTCCTGAAGAAAAAAAGATGGTTATAGAGGAATTCTACCAGCTATGCCTGGCCCAAGAATACATATCTGAGGGAGGAATCAACTATGCTAAGGAAGTTTTAGAGAGGGCATTAGGCTCTGATAAGGCCATGGACATAATTAGTAAGCTAACATCTTCCTTACATGTTAGACCATTTGAATTTATAAGAAAAGCTGATCCTAATCAGCTTTTAAACTATATACAAAATGAGCACCCTCAAACAATAGCCTTAATATTATCATATCTATCTCCTTCGCAGGCAGCTCAAATTCTTTCTAGCTTACCCATAGAAAAACAATCTGATGTAACTAGAAGAATAGCTATTATGGATAGAACTTCACCTGATGTAATCAGGGAAATTGAAGCTATATTGGAGAGTAAGTTCTCAAACATCTTAACCCAAGACTATACAAGTACAGGTGGAATACAGGCTGTAGTAGATATATTAAACTCTGTAGATAGAGGAACAGAGAAACACATTATGGAAGAGTTAGATGCAAAAGATGCTGAATTAAGTGAAGAAATCAGAAGAAGGATGTTCGTATTCGAAGACATAATTATTTTGGACAATAGAAGTATTCAAAGGATTATTAGAGAAATCGATAATTCACAATGGGCAATTGCCCTTAAAGGAGCTAGTGAAGAAGTTAAGGAAGTCGTTTTCTCAAATATGTCTAAGCGTCTAGCTGAAATGATAAAAGAGGATATAGAATTTATGGGACCTGTACGAATACGTGATATTGAAGATGCTCAACAAAATATCGTCAATGTTATTAGAAAACTAGAAGAAGATGGCGAGATTATCACTCCAAGAGGAGGAGATGAGATTATTGTCTAATGTTATAAAATCCTTTAGAGTAGTTGAAGTAGAATCAGTAGATCCTATAATTACTGATACTTCCGTAGATAATAAGGAGCTAGAAAAAATACTAGAAGATACTTTACTAAAGGCTAAGGAGGAATATGAATCTATAATCCATGATGCAAAGGCTGAATCAAAAAAAATCATTGAAAATGCTGAAGTAAAATATGAAGAGATGATAAATGCTGCTTATACTAGGGCAAAAGAAATAATGGACCAATCTAAAGAAGAAGGCTATAAAGAAGGATATGAAAATGGATTTTCTGAAGGCTATGATAAAGGATACAAAGAAGGGAAAGAAAAATCCAACATCTTAATTAACGAAGCTTTAGAAATTAAAACCCATTATTTAGAAAAAAGGAATTCTTTATTAAAAGAATTAGAAGAAGATATTATTGAACTAGTAGTATCAATTTATGAGAAGGTAATTAATAAAAGGACAGAAGAAGACAATGAATTAATTGTATCCTTAGTATTAAATGGTATAAAAAATCTAGACTTAACCGATAAACTAACCATTATTTCCTCTAAGGAAGACTATGAAATATTAGAAATGGCAAGGCAGGAAATATTGGCAAAGTCTAGTTTTATTTCTGA
>JAAYQJ010000154.1 GCA_012519355.1 Tissierellia bacterium
AAGGATATAATATTTCTGGATCCGATTCAAAGGATAGTTTAATCATTGAAAGATTAAGAAAACTTGGTGCCAAAATATACATAGGACATGATGATAAAAATTTGCAAGATATTGACTTGGTAATTTAATATTATTGTATTCCATTATTATTAATTTGTCACTGATAGATTATATCATATTAAAATAATAAATAAAACTAATTTCAATATTATGTTAAGTTAAAGAGTTCTTTGTAGAATAAAAAGGAAAAAAATAAAAAAACTTTCAAAAAAAAGAAGGAGTTTTTGAACTTATATCGAATATATAGAATATTCAATAGTTTTGGACTTAAAAAAGGATGGTGAATTTAGTAATGAAAATTACTGATGTGAGACTAAGGAAGATTTCAGAAGAGGGGAAGATGAAAGCAATTGTTTCGGTTACTTTTGATGATGAATTTGTTGTTCATGATATCAAAATAATCGAAGGGCAAAATGGATTATTCGTTGCCATGCCAAGTAGAAAGATGGCTGATGGTGAGTTTAGGGATATAGCTCATCCTATCAATGCTGAAACGAGACAAAAGGTTCAAGAGGCTATATTTGAAGAATATGAAAAAGTATTAGCTACTGAAGCTGCTGAGTAAGTGAAAAAGGGCCAGATTATGGGCCTTTTTTTACTTCTACAGAATAAAATTGAAAAAAATAATTTTCCCTGTGGACTTATAATCTAAATAGGTTAAAATATATTTGATAGACAAAATCAAGACGAGGTGAAATTATGAATATTTCTATTATATTAGCTGCTGGAGAAAGTACCAGGATGAAATCTAAACTTTCTAAAGTATTACATAGAGTTTCTGGAAAACCAATATTAGAATATATAATAGAGGCCAGCAAGGGTGCTAATGTGAATAAGAATATAGTAATAATAGGCCATCATGGACAAAAGGTAAAGGAACACTTTAAAGATGAACCTATTATTTTCAAGACCCAGCCAATTGGTGAAGGGATTCCATACGGTACAGGATTTGCTGTAATGCAGGCTACAGAATATATAGAGGATGATAGTACAGTTGTTATACTCTATGGAGATACCCCACTTATTAGGGAAAGCACAATTGAAAACCTTTTTAAATACCATAAGGAGAATAATCTGGATGCAACAGTTCTTACTGCAGTACTAGACAATCCAAAAGATTATGGTAGAATTGTTAGAGGAGAAAATGGAAACATCTTAAAAATAGTAGAAGAAAAAGATGCATCAGAAGAAATTAAAAAGATTAAAGAAATTAATTCTGGAATATATTGCTTCAATGGAAAGCTTCTGAAATATGCCTTATCGAAAATTGACAATAATAATGCTCAAAATGAATACTATATTACCGACGTTATAGAAATACTAAAGAATGAAGGTTACAATGTAGGAGCATATATAATAGAAGATGCAAATGAAATTCATGGTGTAAACTCAAGAGTCCAATTGGCTTTTTGTGAAAAAATTATGAGAGATAGAATTAATCAATATCATATGGGAAATGGTGTAACTATTATTGACCCTGACAATACTTATATTGAAGCCGGAGTAAAAATTGGAAAAGACAGTATCATATATCCTGGCGTAGTATTAGAAGGCAATACTGAAATTGGGGAAGATTGCATTATTAAAGGAGACACTAGAATAGTTAATAGTACTATTTCATCAGGAGTATCCATTGAATCTTCCACTATTGAAGATAGTTTTGTAGGAGAGGATACCAAAATTGGACCATATGCCCACTTGAGACCAAATAGCCATCTTGGGAAGAATGTTAAAATTGGAAATTTTGTAGAAGTAAAAAATTCAACTATAAAGGATAATTCAAAGGCAAGCCATTTAGCATATATAGGAGATGCAGATATTGGACATAATGTTAATATAGGATGTGGAGTTATATTTGTTAATTATAATGGCAAGGAAAAATTCAGGACCATAGTAGGTGACAATGCATTTATAGGTAGCAATTCTAACTTGGTTGCTCCATTGGAGGTAGAGGCTTGGGGCTATATAGCAGCAGGTTCTACTGTTACAAAAGGTGTAAAAGAAGGAGAGTTATGTATTGCTAGGGCTCCTCAGGCAAATATTCCTGGTTGGGTTGAAAGAAAGGGTTTAAAAAAATAAGATTACTTAGGAGGAAATAATAATGAATTTATGCATGGGCGGAATGAAAGTTTTTTCAGGAAATGCAAATAGAAAACTAGCAGAAAAAATATGTGAAGAATTAGGCAGACCTCTCGGAGTATGTGATGTAAATACTTTTAGCGATGGAGAAATAAATGTAAATATTGCCGAAACAGTGAGAGGTATGGATGTATTTATAGTTCAATCAACTAATAGTCCAGTTAATGATAATCTAATGGAGATTTTAATTTTAATAGATGCAGTGAAAAGGGCATCTGCTGGTAGGATAAATGCAGTTCTACCATATTATGGTTATGCAAGACAAGATAGAAAAACTAAGGCAAGGGAGCCAATAACAGCTAAATTAGTAGCAGATTTATTGACTACTGCTGGAGCAGATAGGGTTATCAGTATGGATTTACATGCTGCCCAGATCCAAGGATATTTTGATATTCCAGTAGACCATCTTTCAGGAGTACCTATTTTAGCTGAGTATTTTAAGGATATTGTAGATGAAGAAACTATAATAGTTTCTCCAGACTTAGGTG
>JAAYQJ010000155.1 GCA_012519355.1 Tissierellia bacterium
ATTATTATGATCTAATAATTGATATAGTAAGCTAGAAAACCAATATATAATGACCTATGTAACTGGTAGTGAAAACTATATTCTGGTTCATGAGTATAGTCCAAACAATAAATTGATTAAGACATATATTTATGATTTAGATTTAAATAAGACATATATAAAACTAAGTGAAAAAAAATACGGTGAAGTTGTCTATGTAAGGGATTTAAACTCCTTAATCTGGATTGACCAAGAGGATTTTAAAATATATAAAATAAATCTTATAAATAAACATTATGTTTTAGAAGAATATATGGATTTAGGAGTAGATGAAGGCATAGATAGGGTAAGGGCTTATATTAACAACGGGTATGAATTAGTACTTTTGTTTGATTCAAAAATTGGAAATAAGGAAAATTGGGATTTAATGGAGACTAGAGAAGTTAGGAGCTATAGGTTTAGAAATAGTGAATACCAAACCTTATTCAAAAAATCCACTGATAAAAACCTATATATGGAGTACTTAGGAGATAACATCCTTATATCTGAGACTTTTGAAGTTTTAGATGATTATATTGAGATAACAGAAAGGCAAGTATTTCATTACGATTATAAGGACTTATATCCTATTTATTCTGAAGCATTTATGGAAAGATCCCAGCAACTTTATCCTGAAATAAATGTTATAGCAAGTAGAACTAGTAATGAAATGTTTTCCACTAGGGAGATAAAGGAAATAATTGATGGTATCCCCGTCACTAAAAGAGTAATATATCAAAGAATTAAACTAGGAATAGGTAAAGAAAGATTATTAGAATAGGGGTAGAGCTAATATGGCAAAAAAGATCTTAGTTGTAGAAGACGAGTATTCAATAAATGACATATTGACAATAACCTTAAAAAATGAAGGATATACAGTTGAAAGTGTCTTTAATGGAGAAGATGCCTTGGGGAAGCTAGTTACTTTTAAACCAGACCTTGTCCTATTAGACTTAATGCTTCCAGATATGGATGGTTTTGAATTATGCAAGGAAATATCTAAGGATTATTTGGTGATTATGATCACTGCCAGGGACAATATTTTTGATAAAATCCTAGGGTTAGAGCTGGGTGCAGATGATTATATAGTTAAGCCCTTTGAAATTCGAGAGGTTGTCGTCAGGATCAAGGCCTTATTTAGAAGTATCGAAAAAGAGAAGACCAACTCCACAGAGGACTTTATTGAATTAGGTGAAGGGATAGAAGTAGATGTCCTTGGAAAGCGAGTATTTAAAAATGGTGAAGAAGTCCAGTTTAAGCGACAAGAGGCAGCCCTATTTTTCTTTTTATTAAATAATAGGAATAGGGTATTTACTAGGGCTGAACTATTAGATAAGGTTTGGGGATATGATTATTATGGAGATTCAAGGACAGTAGACGTTCATATTAGAAGAATTAGAGCTAAATTAGATGAGCCTAGTCTTATAGAAACAGTATTTGGGACAGGCTATGTAATGAGGTAGAAAAATGCTTAACACAATTAGAGGAAAGATAACTTCAGGAATTATTTTAATCAGTTTTACAATCCTAATAATCATCAATATATTTATTTGGAAGATCTTTGATATCAACTTACAAAACTTTATACTAAATGATATGGAAAAGATTAAATCTATAGTTCACTATGAACTTGAAAGGCAAACCTTTAATACTGGACTAGTGCTAACAGCCTATAATAGGAATAATTTATGGTCCATTATGAATACTGCCAACCTACAATATGATGCTTTCCTATCTATAGAATATGCCATGGATGATTATATACAGTTTGCAGGGGAAATCATTGATAAGGACAGTATGGATGAAATCCTTAATGATGGAGATAATGAATCTTCCTTGCTATATATACACAATAAGGATAATAAATATTTCGCCACCTATTCATATCCCGTATATTTAAATGATAGATTTATAGGAACCTTTGTCTTCCAAAAGGATTATATAGACCAGTATAACAATCATAAAAGCTTGATGGCAAGGATAATAGTTATTCAATCCCTTCTATTTATAGTAATGATAATGGTAAATTATATTTGGCTAAAAAAATCAACCTACTCCCTAAACACACTATTAGAGGGAATAAGTTCCATTGGAGAAGGGGAATTTTCAAATAAGCTGGAGGCTAAGAGCAATGACGAGGTTGCCATTATTATTAAGCATTTTAATAAAATGCAGGACAAGATAGCCTCACAAATGGAACACCTGCAACAGGAAAAAGTCAAGATTGAAAAATTGGAGCAGTCTACGAGAAACTTTTTTAACTATGCAAGCCATGAAATGAAAACCCCAATTACCTCAATAGGAGGCTATGCCCAATTGTTAAGTCAAGGTAAGATAGATGAAGAGACTAAGGCTAGGGCCTATGAGAGGATAATAACAGAATCTAATAGGATGAATAAGATGGTTCAGAATATGCTGATTATAGCCAAGGGTAAGGAAATTGAAGAAGACCATCATGAATATATTAACTTAAATGAGTTACTGAAACAGTTATCTAAAGAATATGAACTGATACTCAATAAAGAGAAAATAGAAGTTGACCTTGTTGAAGATAATGTTGTTATCTATGGATGTGAAGAGGAAATTCGGGCAATCATCTTAAATCTACTTGATAATGCAATAAAGTATAGTGTGGATGGCAAGATATGGCTTAGTTTAAATATCGATAAAAATGCTTATATAATGGTGGAGAATAAGACATTGCCACTACCAGAAAAAATTCAAAATAATTTATTTGACCCCTTTGTTAAGTATAATTATGGTGATGAAAAACAAGCCAGTTCCGGCTTAGGCCTATATATATGCAAAGAACTGGTGAAGAAGAACAGGGGAGAAATATTTTATAGTATAAATGAGGATAAAATAAGTTTTATAGTAGAATTGCCTATTGAAAGTGATAAACAGATAGGACTTTAGCCTATCTGTTTTAAAATATTTAACAATTTGGAAACAATTAGGACTTATTTGGCAAAAAATTATTGATATAATCAAATTTATTAATATAAATCGATATAGAGATAAATGACAGATATATTTATGCAACTACTGAATGGGGGGATATAATGCTAAGAAAAATTGCACTATCTGGCATGAAGGGAAGAAAAAAAGACACCTTTATACTTTCCTTTGTAGTGGGACTTTCCTTTGTATTCACTATATTGGCTACTATCTTTCATGCCAGCTCAGAAGGAACAAAATTAGAACAAAGAACAGCCATGTTTGGTTCATGGGATGCTGCATATTTAAATACCAATAAAGAAATTGTAGAGAAAATTAGGGAAAAAGATGAAGTTGAAAAGCTAGGAGTTAGTAGGATTCTAGGAAATTCTCCCTACCTTGGTGTAATAGGGACCATAAATGATGATTTAATGGATTTAGGCAATTTTACCATGTATGAAGGCAGAATGCCTGAAAAGGATAATGAGATTGCCTTGGAATTAAATAGGTTAAGTTATTTTTCATCAGATATTAAGGTAGGAGATACCATACCAGTGGAAATAGTTATACCAATATATGAGAGAGAATGGTATGAAGCAGCTAGAGAACAAGTCATTAGGGTTATACCGGAAATAGAAGAAAGGTTTGGATTCAAAAACATACTCTATCAGATGAATAACTTTGGCATTTGGGCCAGAGAGTATTATGAGAAGGACAGGATGGGTGAACTAACTGCCTATGATAGGTATCCAACGGATTGGTTTTCCTATATATATTATGGATTCGCCAACTCCTATAGGAGAAATGTAAACTCCTTAGAGCAATTTGGTGATACTAAGCTTGTGATTAAAACATCTTATGTTCAGATGTTTATACCAGACAGTTATGGTGGTTATCGTTTTTCTCCATATACTATACCCGATGTAGAGGGTACAGAATTACCTGAAGACCCGCCTGAAGAACTAACTGATGGGTCAATAGATCCAAAAGAGTTGTCCATGATAAGCCAAAAGGGGCATATTACACGAAATATGGTGGTTACAGGTATAATACAAAACTACAGCAACTTATGGGATGTTGGGGATGAACCTCTCCCTAATGCTTTTGTTACTGAAGAAGCAGGAAAATCCTTTATAGAAAATGGTTTCCTCTTGACTGAAGAAATAGATGTGTCAGACTTTAAAACCTATGATAATGTCTTCATTGATAGTAGTATCTCATCTCAAGATTTCTATAATAAATATGGGGAAGAATTTGAAAACCTGAGAAGAAATACTTATGCTTACCCAGAAACAAGTGGAAGTACAGAATCTACCTTAACCTATGGTATTTTAGCTGCCATATTTATAGCTACAGTTTTTGCAGTATTTCAGATATATCTAACCCAAACCAGAAGGCGTACAAGAAGAATTGCATTATTAAAATCCATAGGAGCTGTCAATAGCCAGATAAGATCTGTACTCCTATGGGAAGTTGTCTATCTCTTGCTGTTTACCCTTCCAATTAGCTTAGTAATTGGTTTTGGTCTTTCCAAAGCCGTTATACTATTTGTAAATAAATATGGAAATACGGTCCTTAATCTTCATATAGATTATATGCTTACCCTCTTTGGTATAGGACTTGGGATACTATCAGTATTCTTAGGTATGCTAGCACCTATGGTAATGTCCATGAAGGTACCCTTAACAGGAACTATTTCTACACCACCAAGGAAAAAGCCTATTATAAAGGGCAAACTAAAGACTAAGCCTGTTAACCTAAACATGAAGGTCCAGTCCTTTAGAAGGATTTCCCTTAGGAACCTTAAATATAACAAGGGAAAGACCTTGCTTACAGCTAGTTTATATACCATAGCTACTGCAGTACTCTTAGGATCTATATTTCTCTCCTTCATCTTCTTTGGAGATTATATAGACAATGTAATTGTGAAGGATAAACCTTCCTATGGCTTTGAATTAAATCATGCATTGACCAATAGATCTATACCTAAGCTATTGGAAGCTTTATATGAGAATGAGGGAGTTACTAGGGTAGAATTATATAAGGCAGGAGAACATGCATATCTTTGGCATGAAAACATAAATGATAACGAAATATATGCTAGTTTTAGAGAAATCCTACCTAGTAAATTGATAGAAGAACATTTTGGCATCGATGATACAAAGTATGTAAATTTAGATGATGATAATTCACATTTGGTAGGAGATGCAATAGTCACAAATATTTATACCATTGATGTGGAAGACCCCCTATATAGGAGATTTGAAGATTCCTTATCCCTAGGAGAAATGGATAAAGAAAAATTTAAAACTGGTGAGGAAGTTATCTTGCTCCTACCTCTATATGAGAAGGGTGAGGGGGAAGGCAGTATAGATGAAATATCTGAGGATATTTTAGTAAATACAAATCAAAAGAATAGGATGGAAGTTCTATTAAGAAATAGTAATAAGTATAAGCTAACTTATGACTTTCGCTATGGAGACCTGTATTCCAAGGATGAAACCCTATCAGTAGGTGATACCATTTACCTAACAATACCTACTGAAGATATGGCAGGTGAGCTGCCAACCAATGATGTTAGGTTTATTGAGACTAAGCTTGCAGGTATAATATATTACTTTCCTGAAAAAGGCATATGGCCCTTTGGAGACACAGTGGAAAACCCTGTAGTTATAGGCTCCTATAATTTCCTCGGGAAGGCCTATCCAGCTACTATCTTCGGGAAAGGCTATCTAACAATAGAAGATTTAGACTATTTAATAGCTAGTTTGTATCCACATAAATATGGTAAAACCTATGCCTACATCTATGTAGATAAGGATGCCAATGAAATAGATGTGGACGTTAGCATAAAGAGAGTTGCAAGGGAGTATGAAGTAAAGCTGACAAATTATATTGAGGAGAACAAGAAGATATTTGGAAAGTCCTTGAATATGACTGCTATTGTGACCCTCTTGGGTATATCTGTAGCTATAATTACACTAATAATTTTATATAATACTACCTTATCAAAGCTTGAGCAGGAAAGGGAAAGAATAGGCATCTTGCAGGCCTTGGGAGTAACGGAAGGACAATTTAAAGGCTTATATTTATTATCGGGTATTGGATATGGTCTACTTGCCTTAATAATTAGCCATTTACTTCTAGGCTTGGCTGTACTCATTACCTTCATAAGTGGTAGGCCACAGCCCTTATACCTATATCCATGGAAACTCCATGTGCTTGCATCTATAGTAGTATTTATTGTCATAACTATGACATATTTTATGCCACTTAGAAAGATAATCAGAAACCAGCCAATTGATAATATAAGAAATCTGGGACGATAGGGGGAGAGAAATGAGTTTATTAAGGTTAGAGAATGTAAGTAAAACCTATATTACTGGAGATTTAAGAGTAGATGCCTTAAAATCTGTAAATCTTGAAATAGAAGAGGGATACTTCTATGCCATAATAGGTAAATCAGGTTCAGGAAAATCCACCTTGCTCCATATACTTGGAGCTCTAGATAGGCCAACAGAAGGGAAACTGTTTTTAGAAGGAGAGTCTGTATTTGAGAAAACTGATAAGGAGATTACCATATTAAGAAGAAGGAGAATTGGCTTTGTCTTCCAATCCTACAACTTATTGCCTGAGCATACAGTCCTAGAGAATATACTTATGCCAGCCCATCTAGATGGTAAAAAACCAGATGAAAATAGGCTAAAGGAAATAATATCTGCCTTAGATATAGAAGATAAGCTAGCCTATTATCCAGACGAATTGTCAGGTGGTCAAAGGCAAAGAGTGGCCATAGCAAGGGCCTTAATCACTAACCCTGCCATAATCTTAGCAGATGAGCCTACGGGGAACTTAGATGAAAAAACTGGCCAAGAGGTAATCGATCTTATCAAAGAATCTGCCCAAAAGTTTAACCAAACCATTATATTAGTAACCCATGATATGGATATAGCTAAGCAGGCAGATAGGATAATCCAAATAGTGGATGGAAGGATAGGTAACTAAATCAAAATAGGGGGACGACTATTGTCGTCTCCCTATTATATTTATTTCCCAGTCCAATTAAATCCAGTACTGTATCGAGGATTATTGTAAGTTGAGCTTCTGGCATGTGTTGTTCCTAATAAAGGGTTATTCTTAAGGAGATTAAAAAACCCCTTATTCAATAAGTTATCTGTAGTATCTAAAGGAATACCTAAATATGATTTCATAAAAGATGAAAATTCTGGTATTACACTTAGGTCAATATTATAATAATCAGTTCCACTTCCTGATGATGAGAAGGTACTTTGCCTTCCACCATAAATCCAGGTCCTATCTGGTATTCCACATAACAATGGCCTAGAATGGTATGGACAATATATAACAACTGCTACACATATACCCATTGATAATAAGTTGAGATAGTTTTCTAAAGCATCAGCTTCAATCTGTCCATAGTTCCATTGCTTATTACCAAACTTATACCTAGGTGTCTTAGTCACCTTATATTCTA
The DNA here is from genome assembly GCA_012519355.1 of Tissierellia bacterium. GTDB lineage: Bacteria > Bacillota > Clostridia > Tissierellales > Tissierellaceae > JAAYFT01. Next base: position 7,451 of record JAAYQJ010000155.1, read on the forward strand.
GCAAGAAGTCTGAGTTTTCTTTGTCTGTCCTAAATACTAAGAAGTCAGGGGCAAAACGTATATGTTTTGCAGTTCTTGACTGTCTCAATCTTAGCTTGTTTTGTACACTATAGTCAATATGGGTCTCGTATCCATACTCAAAATGAACTATTTGATTCATATCCTTTATCTCACTTGTATTCCAATAATAATTAGATAATAAACCTATCAGTTCATTGGAAGTTTTAGTCCGTTGATTAAAGCTTGACATATTATCACCCCAAACATATTATATTTCTTTATTTGACAGAATTCAATAAAAATAATGGAAAAGATTGATATTATTCCAAGTTTGGAATATAATCAAAGAAGTATAGGGAGGGGAGGTAGACTATGAACTATTTATCTACGAAAAAGATTGCAGAAAAATGGCAAATATCACCTAGACGGGTAAATAAATATTGCAATGAAGGTAGGATTAAAGGGGCAATAAAGCTAGATTGGATGTGGCTCATACCTGAAGATGCAGAAAAGCCAAAGGATAGAAGAAAAAAAGAAAATAAGAAGAAAACTTATCAGATAAAAGAATTAGAAAAAAGGATATTTGATTATGAAGGTCAAGTGGAAGAAAGTATAAAAAAGAATAATGGGATATTTTACACTGACTTTCATATGGTATCATTAATGTATGATAATATTGAAGACTATGTTGACAAAGAATCTAATATCCTGGATCCTTGTTGTGGAGTTGGGTCCTTTTTATTAGGAGCATTAGTAAAAGGATATAAAAATATTTATGGACTAGACATAGATGATAATGCAATCAAAATAGGGACAGACCTATTTGGAGAAGAGCCCATCAAGATGAATACATATGATAGCTTATCTAATAAGGGAAGTAAAACTTTAAAGCATATAGACCTGCCAAGAGTAGATATAATTATTGGCAACCCTCCATATGTTCCAATAGGTGAAGAGGTTACTCTGAACTCAGAGCTTGAGTTTACGAAAAAAGTTGAGAAAAACGGTAACAACTTGTTTATCGCAGCATTACTAAGGGCTCTGGAGCTTGTTAGGGAATCAGGCATTATATCCTATATCATACCTAAGAATTTTTTACACGTTAATTCTTACAAGGCCATAAGAAAGCAAATACTAGAGGAATATAAGATTATATCTATAGTAGATATAGGGGTATATTTCAAAAATGTAAGAGGGGAACAGATTGTACTAACTATAAAGAAAGAAAAGCCAGATGCTGATCATAATATGGAATTTAAAAGACTAATAGATGGTAAATTTGTTAGCTTAATTAAGATAAATCAAGGTTATTTTGATAACGAAATACTCTTGTTTGAGTCAGAAGAAGAAATTAAGATATACGAAAAACTAAATAAAAATTATAAAAAACTAGGTCAGATATGTACTGGCTATATAGGCCGTGGAAGGTCAAAGTCGGAGGAGGCCATAAGTGGTAAAAACCTAATAAAATTTGGGTTTAAGAATACTAACCACAAGGTACCTAGGACTGGGAATCAAATATTTATTCAGAACATATATAGCTCAGAATCTGGAATCATAGGCTCATTTGCTGGAGATTTACAAGCTAAAGAGACAGTTACCATAATAACAGATGGCGATGAAAACATATGTAGATACTTACTAGGTGTTCTCCATTCTAGATTAGCCAACTATTATCTTGTAAAATATTGTTATAATAATTCTAAGCTTACTATGCACACAGATGCAAAATACATAAAAAAACTTCCAATTATCATGGATATAGACAGTGATTCCTATAAGGAAGTTATTAATTTAGTAAGAAAACTTGAGGAATTAGACTACTTAAGTGAAGAATGGATAAATACCTATGAGTATTTAAATGAGTTAATATATAAAATATATGGTTTTAGTGTTGATGAAATCAGATTTATAGAGGACTATATGAAAAAAATTCAATCAAAAAGGTGGTTTGACAACAATGGGAGATAGAAAAATGAACGATTTAAGTGGAAAGGAATGGTTGCAGCATTCATTTAGTATTTGGAGAGGTATATCCAAGACAAAGGAAGAGAAGGATTATAACCATCCCGCTTCATATCCAGTGGAGTTATGTGAGAAATTAATAAGAACCTTTTCTAAAAAAGGTTCAAAGGTAATAGATCCTTTCAATGGAATAGGGTCTACCCTAGTAGCATGTAAGAACTTAGGTTGGTATGGCACAGGTATAGATCTATCGGAAGAATACTGTGAGATATCAAGGAAGCGAATTGCTGATAGTGAAGGTATAAATGTTCTACATGGAGATAGTTTCAAAGTACTTAAAGAACTGGAAGATGAGTCATTTGACCTATGTTTGACATCGCCTCCATACTGGAATATACTAAATATGAAAAGAAGCGCCGACAAAAGGAATATATCTGCTTATTCTGACATGGAAGATGACATTGGAAATATTAATGATTATGAAGAGTTTTTAGATTCTTTGGAAAGTCTATTTACGGATATATTTAGGATACTTAAGCATGATTCTTATTGCTTAGTTAATGTAATGGATATAAGGAAAAAGAGTGTCTTCTATCCATTACATAGTGATTTAGCAGAGAGAATGAAAAAAATCGGATTTATATATGATGATATTATTATTTGGGATAGACAAAATGATTATAACAATATGAGACCCCTAGGTTATCCCTATAGGTTTAGAATTAATAAGGTTCATGAATATATATTAATATTTCTAAAAAAATAAGGGGGTATTTCTTTGAATTCTGAAATGGCATACTTGCTGGGACTAATATGTGGAAATGGTGAGGTTAAAAGGGGACCTACCAATACTATAATTTCCATAGATATTCCACATAAAAAGTTACAAACAGAACTAATAGATGATGTTCAAATATATGTGAAGGCTAGTGTTTCTGATATTAGGAGCATATTAGAACCTTTGATAGGAGCCCAACTAGACTTTATCCAAAACCCTACTTCAACTATACTATCATTTCAAAAGCCAAATAGTGACTATCTCATAAGGGAGATAATGAGGTACATAGGTCATGCTACAAATCATTCAAATATTAGAATACATAGTGACATATTTAATTTTACAACAGACCATAAAATTCAGTTTTTGAGGGGATTTGCTGATGTAACAGGCTATATACGTAGAAGCAATTATTTTTTTGAAAAGCATTTACATCGTGTATATTTGGAAGTCCCAAATAATTGGCACCTAGTTATAGATATATGTAATTTACTCCATGACATTGATATACCTGTCCAAAATATAGATTGGGCCCATCCTAATATGCGGGACCCTAAATTAGTAAAATATAGGGCGAATAAGCCTGATTTTTGGAAAAAGGAACATCAAATTAAAATTTGGGCAAATGAGTTTTTACCCGTAGGCTTTCAAGTATTACATAAAATGAAGATGTTGGAGATGTATTCAAATGAACTAATTAATGGAATAAAGGCAGGTGGAAAGGAAGCCTCAGCTTACACTCATCGGTATTACTGGGAAACTAGGAATCAAAATGTAAAAAAGGAAGAACATCCTGGTATATATGATGAAGTAATTCCCGAAGAAATAAGGGGGATTAATTTCAATACATGGAAAGAAATTGCAGAAAGCTTGGGGTATCCAAGATAAATGAATAATAATGAACTAAATAAAAGAATTAAAGAATATGACCTTTATGAGCCTATGAGAAAATGGCTGCATGATTACCTTACTGATAAATATAAGGGCTATGAGATAATAACTACCCATGACTCACATAAGGAAAGATTAGAGAAGACATTAGAAAGGTATGGAGTCCTATGTAATGAAGCCATAGGAATAGATATACAAATAGATGTAGTGGGGATTGCAAGAAAAGGGAATAATGTAAAGTTGTTTTTTATTGAAGCCAAAAAAACATCCTTGACACTAAAGGATTTTGGCCAGCTGTGGGCCTATTGTAAATTAATAGATCCTGAGGAAGCCTTTTTACTAACTTCAAAGGACCTAGGTAGCCTTAATAAAATATTCAATGTATTATTAAGGGAAGATTTGCTTGATTTTGGAGAAGGGAAAAGAATTAAGAAAATGAAAGTAGGAGTTTGGGATATTAAAAGGGGAATGCCTGATTATACTACTATGATACCAAAACTATAATAATAGGAGTATTCACCTCTTTTATTTGACAAAGCCCTAATTAATAAATAATATTATAGTTACTATGAAAAAAAGAGGTGAAGATTTTGGCTATAAAAGTATTCGAGGATATATATAAGATAGAAGTAGTACTACCTAAAAATCCATTAAAAGCAATAAATGTCTATGTAATAAAAGGTGAAGATAAATCATTAATAATTGATACAGGATTTAATCAAGAGGAATGTATAGACTCCTTATTTAAAGGTTTAGAAGAACTTAATATAGATATTAAGGAGACAGAGTTATTTATTACCCATCTACATTCTGACCATTCTGGAATGGCTGGTATCTTTAAAGATGCAGGAGTAAAAATCTATGCAGGAGAAGTAGATGGAAAGTATATAAATAATATGACATCACTAGCCTACTGGGAAGAATTTGATAAATTTAAAATATTATTTGATCTTGAAAAAGATAAGGTTACTTTTTCTGAACATCCTGGTTATAAATATTGCCTAAGGGAGCCTGTAGAATTTACTTATGTAAAAGAAGGGTATGGGATTCAAGTAGGCAAATATTTCTTTGAAGTAGTTGATATACCAGGCCATACACCTGGTCATATAGGTTTGTATGAGAGAAATCACAAGCTATTCTTTGGTGGAGACCATATCCTAGATAAGATAACTCCAAATATAGGATATTGGGGAGCTGAAGAGAATATCTTAGCTGTATATTTTAATAGTTTAGCTAAAATTTACTCTTTTGATATAGACATTTTGTTTCCAGCCCATAGGAACATTATTACAGACCATACAAGACGAATAAATGAATTAATCCTACATCATAAGGAAAGACTCAATGAAATACTTAATATATTAAAAGATGGAGAATTAACAGCTAGGGATGTGGCTAGTAAAATGAAGTGGAGCATAAGGGCAAAGGATTGGGATGATTTTCCCAATGCTCAAAAATGGTTTGCTAGCAGTGAAGCCATGTCACATTTAGTCCATTTATATTATAGTGGTAAAGTAGATAAAATATTATCTGATGGCAAGTACCTATTTAGATTGAAGTAACTACTTCTCAATTGCACCAGAAGTTAATATAAGCAGGTAAAAGAATAATATATTGAAAATAGACCTCTCCAAAGAGCTCATAAAATTAAAGGGCCTGGGAGAGGTTTTTCATAAAATTTATAGAATAAAATCTAAAATTATCACCATCTTTTCAATTCTGCATATTTTATAGTAATGAATTAAAAAAGGGGTTGATAGGATGAATGGTGCGGATTTGTTTGTTTCAATTAAAACATATAAGTTAGATATGCCCAAGCTAGAGATTTATTATCCTCAAATTTACGGATTGAAAAATATATATGTTCAAGATAAGATCAATAATAGTATTTTAGAAGCTATTTATGAGCAATTAAAAGACCAGGGATATTACGATAATCCAGAGACGGAAATCACAGGCACATGGGAGTTAAAGAACGATAGTAAGGGGATACTATCTCTAACCTTGATAAACTATGCTTTCTCTGGTGGAGCTCATGGTCTAACTAAGGTAAAAGGCTTAACCTTTGATTTGAGTACAGGAAAGCAATACGAATTACATGAACTGTTTAAACCTAAATCTGACTATGTAGATCTTATTTCTGAAAAAATTAAAAAGCAGATTAAAAAACGAGATATTCCTGTATTAGATGAATTTACTAAGATTAGAATAGATCAGGATTATTATATAGCTGACCTATCCTTGGTCATATTCTTCCAATTATATGAGATAACTCCCTATGTATATGGCATACCATATTTTCCAATTTCCATATATTCATTAGAAGACATAATTGAGGAAGATGGGCCATTGGGTAAGATGTTATCAAAAATTTAAACCAGCTTTAAGCTGGTTTATTTTGTAATACAATATATTTCTATGGTATAATTTTATTATCTTAATGAGGGGGTAGTATCATTGATTAAATTCATTCATACAGGAGATATTCACCTTGGTTTGAAGTTCAATAATGTTTCCTTTGATAGGGAAAAAGCAATTCTAAGAAGAAGGGAAATATGGAATAGCTTTGAGAGAATAATAGAATATGCTAAGGAAAAAGAAGTTGACTTTTTATTTATTGCAGGAGATTTGTTTGAAGCATCCTACTTTACCATTGGAGATATTACTAGGGTAAGAGATAATTTTTCTTCTATTGAAGATGTTAATATAATTATATCTGCAGGAAACCATGATTATAGGGGGAGAAGGTCCCTTTATGATAAAATTCAGTGGCCGAATAATGTAACCATCTTTGGTGGACAGACTATAGAAAAAAAAGAGTTTAATGACCTAAATACTATAATTTATGGCTATAGCTGGGAAAGCAATCAAATTTACGAGAATAATCTTTTAAAGGATATTGGAGAAATTGATAAAACAAAGAACAATATACTAGTACTCCACGGTGATATTAGTCAAAGTTCGAACTACCTGCCCCTTACATTGCAGGACTTAAATAGCCTAAACATGGACTATATTGCCTTAGGCCATATACATAAACCTGAAATATTAGCAGATAATATTGCTTATTGTGGTTGTCCTGAGCCCTTAGATTTTGGAGAAGAAGGTGAAAGGGGCATCATTGAAGGCACCATAATAGATAAAAAAGTGGATATAAGATTTCTTCCCTTTAGTAAGAGAAAATTCATTGTAAAAGAAGTAGAATTAGATGAAAATATGAACTATCTTGAAATAATAGAAAAGATAAAGGAAGTTTCACAAGGGAATAGGGAAAAGGATTTTTATAGGATAAGCTTGAAGGGCTTCCTAAATAGAAATATAGATATGGATAATTTAGTAAAGGATTTGGAAGATACTTTCTACCATATTGAACTAATTAACAATACCATCTGGGATTATGATTTAGAAGCCTTGGAAATAGAAAACAGGGATAATATCATATACCATTATATAAATGCCATGAAAGAAAAGGGCTTAGATGACCCTGTGGTGAAAAGAGCCTTATATCTAGGACTGGAAGTCCTGCTAAAAGGGAGAGAATAGGTATGATACTTAAAGATTTGAATTTAATAGGCTTTGGTAAGTTCAAAAATAAAAATATAGAACTGAAGGAAGGTATTAACCTAATATATGGAGAAAATGAAGCAGGTAAATCTACAATACATAGTTTCATCCATGGCATGTTTTATGGATTTTTAAAACCTAATGTGAAATCTGCTTTATATCTGGAAGAACATGAAAAATATAATCCCTGGGATGGAAGCAGGTATGCAGGAGTTTTAAGCTTTAAATATAATAGTAGGTTATATAGGATAGAAAGGGATTTTACTAGGGGACAAGAAAGGACCAAGGTTTTTGATGGAAATACAGGAGAAGATATAACTAATCGGATTGATAATGGACCAGCAAGGGTCCTACAACCAGGTATTCATTTTTTTGGTTTCAATACTAGGATCTTTTCCAATACCATATCTATAAAACAGCTAGGTTCTAAAACAGAAGATAAGTTAGGCCAGGAAGTAATAGAAAGACTTATAAATGTTTCCCAGTCCCTAGATGATGATATTTCCATAGATAAGGCAATTTTAGAGTTAAAAGACAGGATGGCTGAAATAGGTACTGAAAGGGCTCCTACAAGACCCTATGCTAGGAACCTAAAATCCATAGAAAAACTTCAAGAGGAAAGGGAAAGAATCCTTTTAGAAAAAGATGACTATGAATCCTACCTTGAAGAGAAGGATAGGTTAAGTAATGAGCTAAAAAAAGAGGAAAACAAGCTGAGCTGTTTAAAGGATAATTTGAAAAAGCTTGAAACATACGAAAAGGCCATAAAGCTTGAAGAAGCAAGGCTTATTCAAGGAGATATAGAAGAATTAGAGAAGAAGGTTGAAAAACTATCTGTTTATAGCCACCTGTCAATGGAAGAGTATAAAGAAGCCATAAACCTATCTAATTCAATAGAATATATGGAGACCAACATAAAGGAATACGAATTCAAATTAAAGGAAACTGAAGATAAATTAAAATCTATGGAAGATAATATAAAGGAGACTAAGACCCATGATTTGGACCAAATAACAAAGGATTATAATCTATATGAAGAATTAGAAGAGGAAAGAAATACTTTTATTTACAATATGGGAGACAATAGGCTAGAGTTTTTAAAAAGGGGTTATAATGACCATACTAAAGAGATGTCCAAATTTAAAAGTTTACAGTGGATTTGTCTTATAATAAGTATCTTTTCCTATGGAATAATGGCCTTAGTACCTTCAATTAGATTTTATATACTATTAGTGGCTATTGGTTCCATGTTAGTTTGGCAGTTTTATAGGTATAAGATAAAGAAACTTAAGGTCATAATAAAGGATTTAAATACTCAGATTGCAGAAATTGAAGAAAAAGAAGGGGAAAGAAAAAAAAGCTTAGCTGAGATTGAAGGAATTCAAAGAAAGCTTTTAATGAAATATAATGTAAGCACAAAATTGGAATTTAAAAGGATATTTGATAGGGTCAATCTAGAATATTTAGGAAGAGAAGAAAATATCCTTTTATATAATGAGCTAAGTACTAGTAAAAAATTCTTATTGGATAGGATTAGGCAACTAAAATTAGATATGGAAAGCAATTTAGGTAAACTAAAACATAGCTTAGAGAAAAACAAGGTAGAAAACTTAGAAGACTTTAGCCATGCCTTAGAGAAGAAATCCTTATATGAAAAGCATATTAAGGAACTGGAATCAAAAAAAGAATTGCTAAATAAGACCTTGGGTCAAACCACCATGGAAGCTTTAGTTTTAGAATTAGAGAATGAGCAAATAGATAAGAGTATTGTTGCCTTAGATAAAAACCAATTGAGATATGAAATAGATAGATCCAATGAGATGATTTCAGATTATAGGGTGGCCCTAAGGGGAGTAGAAGAAAATATAAATATTTTGGGTAAAGATATATCCCGATTGGTAGAAATAGAAGAAGAACTGGAAAGAAAGTTAGAGTATAAGGAGAAGCTTGAAAATGAGTATAAGGCCATAGAATTGGCAACCAATACTATTGAAAGCATATCTAAGGATATACATGATGAGTTTGCACCAGATATAAACAATAAAGTAGGTAAGATAATTGAAAAAATAACCAATGGAAAATACAATAGAATCAGGGTGGATGAGAGCTTGAATATTACTGTAGAAAACCCTGCTACAAAGGAGCTAATAAAGATTAAGGACTTAAGCGGTGGTACCATAGACCAGCTATATTTTTCTTTAAGATTTAGCCTAATAAATTCTATGGTGGAAAATAATTTCCCATTGATCTTAGACGATTGCTTTATTCAATATGATGATAATAGGCTGAGAAATATTATGGAGTTTTTAGTAGATATTAGCGGTGATAGACAGGTCATTTTATTTACCTGCCACAATAGGGAAAAGAAAATCTTAGACCAATTAAAGGTAGAATTCAATTTTATAGGAATTGGTTAAAGGGTATAAGTTTAAGGGAGTAAAAATAATCTAAGTTTAGGTTTTGATTATATATCTTTAAGGTAAAGTACTACATTAACTTAAGAAATGTTGAAAATGCTAGATTTTATCTTAATGTTAAAGTACAACATTAACGAGGTGGTAAATTGATTTTTGCTATAGGAGATTTACATTTTGACAGCAGCGGAGAAAAACCAATGGATGTATTTGGAGACATTTGGCTAAACCATGAGGAAAAAGTAATAGAAAATTGGTTTTCATTAATTGGAGAAGATGACTTAGTACTATTAGTTGGAGATATTTCTTGGGCTTTAAGGTTGGAGGAGGCCTATGAAGACCTATTAAAGATTGATGACCTGCCTGGAAGGAAAATAATTATTAAGGGAAACCATGACTATTGGTGGAATAGTTTGACTAAGTTAAATAATCTAGGCCTGAAAACTATTGATTTTATGCAGAATAATAGCTTTGTATACCAAAATATTGGAATTGCAGGGACAAGGGGATGGTCATCTATTGATATAGATATAATCAACCCCCATGATGAAAAGATATTTAATAGGGAGTTAAACAGGTTGAGACTTTCCTTAGGGTCCTTAGATAAAAATTTGGATAAGAAAATAGTTATGCTCCATTATCCACCTTTCAATATGGATTCCAGTCCAAATGAATTCATTGAAGTAATGAAGGAATTTAATGTTGATATATGTATATATGGTCATTTACATGCAGAAGGACATAAATATGTAGTAGAAGGCATCATTGAAGATATTGAGTTTTACTGTGTGTCCAGTGATTACATAAATTTTGTACCAAAAAAAATATTATAGGGGTGAAATGATGAAAATTTTTGTTGGAAAAAACTATGAGGAAATGAGCAAAATTGCAGCTAAGATTTTTATTGGGGCAATAAAGGAAAAACCTAACATTGTTTTAGGTTTAGCAACAGGCAGCACACCTATTGGCTTGTATAAGGAGCTAATAAGGGCTCATAAGGAAGAAGGTTTAGACTTTTCAAGAGTTACTAGCTTCAATCTAGATGAATATGTTGGACTATCCCCTGAACACCCTAGTAGCTATGGATACTATATGAAAGAAGAACTCTTTGACCATGTAAATATACTAAGGGGAAATACCCATATACCAGATGGAAAGGCAGAGAATGTTGAAGAATACTGTAAAGTATATGATGAAATGATAGAAAAGGCAGGAGGCATAGATATTCAACTCCTAGGGGTTGGTGAAAACGGACATATAGCCTTTAATGAACCAGATGAATCCCTATCCTTAGGTACAACTATAGTGAAATTAACGGAAAACACCATCGAAGTTAATTCAAGATTTTTTGAATCTATAGAGGAAGTGCCAAAGACTGCCATTTCCATGGGAATAGGTGGCATATTAAAGGCCAAGAAGATTGTACTATTAGCCAATGGCGAGAAAAAGGCACCTGTAATTAAAGAATTATTAAATACTGATAGGGTATCTACAAAATTCCCTGTTTCCTTTTTACTACTACATCCTGATGTCACAATAATAGTTGATGAAGAGGCATATAATGGTTAAGGGAGCAAGTGAAATGAAGGAACTTGAAGTAAAAGTATTAAATATTGATTTAATAGAGATGGAAGGTAAGCTAATAAAACTAGGTGGAAAGTTAATAGATAAAGAACTTCAAGTAAACACATTAATTGACACAGTAGATAATTATATTGAAAACAACCTAGACTCTTACATGAGAATAAGAGAGACCAAGTCCCTACTTACTGGGAATGTAAAATTAACATTAACCATGAAGAAGAATGTTAGTAGGGATGGAGTAAGAGAAAATATAGAAATTAACACTGATATTTCAAATAAAGAAGCCATGTTAGAAATCTTAAAAGCCTTAGGTTATATTGTTAAGGAAGAGGGGACAAAGGAAAGAATTTCCTATGATTTTAATGGAATAAGATTTGACTTAGATAGATGGGATGAAAAAACCTATCCTTACCCCTATATGGAAATTGAAGTCAATAATGAAGGAGAGCTTCAAGATATAGTTGAAAAATTAGGTATAGCAAGAGAAAATATTTCAACTAAGTCTATTGTAGACCTAAGAAGAGAAGCGAATCTTATGTAACAAAAACCTCCCTAGTAGAATAATATGTATTAATCTAAAATAGGGAGGTTTTCTAATGTTAAGTGGGTTCTTTGGCGGAGATAACTTTGAAATGTTATTATTACTATTCCTAATATTCTTCTTATTAGGAGATAAAGATAAAAAGGGAGGAAAAGGATTCTTTGGTGACGATAATCTAATCTTGATACTTATCTTATTCCTCTTCCTAGGTGATATTTTCTAACAGCAGAAAGGTCTGCTGTTTTTCTTTTTTTATCTCCATTAGTAAAATAGGATTTTATTATAGTATAAGACCTTTTCTTTATTTCATCAATTCTCTTAATAGTATATAATATAGGAAAGTAGAAAATGAGGAGGGGTTTTATTGTTAAGTGAAAAAGTAATAGAAAATGTCCTATATGCTGCCTTATCTAGGGGAGGAGATTTTGCAGAGATCTTCGTTGAAGACAAACTAAGTACCAATATAAGGCTGGTTGGCGGACTTATAGAAAACAACATATCAGGTAGGGATTATGGTGTAGGGATAAGAATTTTTGACAGATTAAACTGTATTTATGCCTATACCAATGATTCATCAGAAGAAAATTTAGTTAAAGTGGCAAAGGAAGCAGCTGCAGCTTTAAATTCTGCCACTAAGGATTTAAGCTTAAATTTCTTGAAGGGGAATGAAAGGGATATCAATCCTATAAAAATAATGCCTTCAAGCGTAGAAAAAAAGAACAAGGTAGCTCTAATGAAAAAGGCCTATGAGGTTGCTAAAAACTACGATCCTAGCATATCACAAGTAAGTGTAAATTATTTGGATGAAGACCAAAAGGTATTGATTGCCAATACACAAGGAGTTATGGCTGAAGATAGGAGAGTAAGGACTAGATTCGTTGTTGCTTCTGTTGCTTCAAAAGACGGAGAAATGCAAGAGGGCTATTATGCACCTGGTGCTTCCATGGGATTTGAATTCTTTGATAGGATAAATGTTGAGGAAGTAGCAAGGGAAGCTTCAAGAATTGCAAAGGCTATGATAGATGCTGACCACTGTCCTTCAGGGGTAATGCCTGTTATCATGGACAATGAATTCGGTGGAGTATTGTTCCATGAAGCCTGTGGACATGGTCTAGAAGCAGCCTTTGTATCTAAGGGGACATCAGTATTTGCCAATAAGCTAAATCAATTAGTTGCTTCACCTTTAGTAACTGCCATAGACGATGGGACCATACCAAATGGATGGGGAAGTACAAACATAGATGATGAAGGTACTCCTACACAGAAAAATATACTTATAGAAAATGGAATTTTAAAATCATACTTAATAGATAAATTAAATGGTAGAAGAATGGGAATGGAATCAACTGGTTCTGGTAGAAGGCAATCCTATAAATTTGCTCCTACTTCCAGAATGAACAACACCTATATAGGGACTGGTAATTCTACATTAGAAGAAATAATAGCCAACACAGAAAGAGGCTTGTATGCAAAAAAACTAGGTGGTGGCTCTGTAAATCCAGCTACTGGAGACTTCAACTTTGCAGTTATGGAAGGCTATCTAGTTGAAAATGGAAAGATACTAAAGCCAGTTAGGGGGGCTACCCTAATAGGAAATGGACTAAAGGTATTAGAATTAATAGATATGGTAGGTAGTGAATTATCCTTAGGCCAAGGTATGTGTGGTGCTGAAAGTGGTTCCATACCTGCCAATGTAGGTCAGCCACCTCTTAGAATAAAATCTCTAACAGTTGGTGGAAGAAAGGAGGATAAATAATGGATTACAGACACTTATCACAGGAAATATTGAATAGGGGAAAAGAAAAAATGGAGGACTTAGAAGTCTTCATACAAAATAATAAGCAAATTGAAATCCGTACTTTTAATGGAGAAGTGGATAAATATAGTATTTCTGAATCAGGAGGCCTATCTTTAAGAGGAATTGCCCATGGGAAGATGGGATATTCTTATACAGAAAAGCTAGACGAATCCTCCATAGATATGTTAATAGAAGAAGCCTATGAGAATAGTAAGTATATAGATTCTCCAGACAAGGAAATCATATTTGAAGGTTCATATAAGTACGAAGAAATTCAACAAAATACTAGCAACTTATCTAATATAGCTGCCGAGGAAAAAATTCAATTCTTATTGGATTTAGAAAAGGAAGCCCTAACTATGGATAATAGGGTAGCTTCTGTCCAGGCATCTGCTTACCAAGAGTTTCAAAGTGAAAGATATATAATGAATACTAAGGGAGTAGATTTAGCTGATAATTCTACAGGTGCCTTTGCATATATTTCAGTCATTGTGAAGGATGGGGAGGACACTAAGACTGGACTAAGCTATAGGATTTTCAATGATTTTAAGGAAGTAGACTATAAGGAAATGGCAAAGGAAGCAGTAGAAGAAGGAATTTCCATGCTAGGAGCCAGTTCAATAAAGAGCGATACCTATCCAATAATATTCAAAAACACAGTATTTGCAGATATTTTAGCTGCCTTTGGTAGTATTTTCTCTGCAGACCAAGTTCAAAAAGGCCTATCCCTACTTAAGGATAAAGTAGGGGAAAAAATTGCTACTGATATATTTACAGTAGTTGAAGATCCTTTCTTACTCGATGGCTTTTATTCAAGGGCCTTCGATGATGAAGGGCACAAAACCATTTATAAAAAGATTATAGATAAGGGAGTATTGAAGACCTACCTATATAATTTAAAAACTGCAAACAAGGATGGCGTTGAATCAACAGGGAACGGAAATAGGGGTTCATATAAATCGCCTGTTACCATAGCACCTACAAATGTTTATATAGAAAAGGGAGATAAGTCCTTAGAAGACCTTATTTCTACTATAGATAAAGGTGTATATATAATAAGTGTACAGGGACTACATTCAGGCTTAAATCAGGTATCTGGAGATTATTCCCTATCTGCTTATGGTTATGAAATAGAAAATGGGAAGATTAAAAGGCCGGTAGATCAAATAACCATAGCAGGAAACTTCTTTGAAACATTAATGGATATAGAAGCCATAGGAAATGATTTAGAATTTTCAATACCCATGTTTGGATATATAGGTTCTCCATCAATAAAAGTAAAGAAGATGTCAGTATCAGTCATTCTAATAACCTCCTTATGTTTATTCCTCACTGTATTTTATGAGGAAGGTATATAAGTGGTTACTATTTTTATCAAAAATATATTTATTCCCCTGATACTGA
>JAAYQJ010000156.1 GCA_012519355.1 Tissierellia bacterium
AACGGATAAGACAAAAATTTCAATCTACAGAGGTAGAATAGAGGATATATTTGAATACGAAATAGAAATAGGAAGACTAAACTATAGGTTAGATTATCAAGTCCTAGAAGATGGCAAATGGAAACAGCTGGTGGACAAGCAAAGATTTATATTATCTGAGGATACCCTAATCTATGATAGCCAATTGAAAGAAAACATAGACCCATTACATTTTATATCATCAAGATATATTAATATTTACAATGTAAAGAATCCAACCCTAAGAAGTAGATTAGAAAATAACTACTACAAGAACAAACAAGCCTATTTAGTAGTTAGAGAAAGCGAATATGGAAAAGAACTATTAGCCTTAAACCTAACACCCCATAGACAAACATATTATTGGAATGTAAATCTAAACTACTCCACTATGGGAGAAATAAAGTTCCTAGACTTAGATAACAAGATCATAGAACTTGAAAAGGTTAAAAATTTTAATACCTTAAACAGCAGGTGGGAGAGCTCCCTAGATGAAACTATAGACTTAAACAAAGCGGTCATTTTACAAAACGATATGCCACTACCACTAGATAGAATCTATACCCTAAACCCAGGTTCTAAGGTATACCTAGTTAAAGAAAAAACCTCATCAATAGATGAAGGCTATGTTCTTATTGTAGAAGAATAATGACCCCAAAGCGACACGAAGTGTCATCCTGAGCGAAGGGAAGGATCTTCGACCCAAGAGTTTGACCCAAACAATTGTGAATTGACCCAAGCTGTCATCCTGAGCGAAGGGAAGGATCTTAGACCCAAGAGTTTGACCCAAACAATTGTGAATTGTCCATTGTCAATTGGAAGAGAGGTGTAATTATATGAAATTATTTATAGATACTGCAAATATTGATGAAATAAAGGAAATAAATGAATGGGGAGTTATTTGTGGAGTGACTACTAATCCTAGCCTAATTGCTAAGGAAGGCAGGGATTTTAAGGAAGTAGTCAAGGAAATTGCTGAAATAGTAGACGGCCCCATAAGTGCAGAGGTTATATCCTTAGACAAGGATGGGATGCTTCATGAGGCTAGGGAATTGGCTAAAATCCATCCCAATATAGTCATAAAGATTCCTATGACTGCCCATGGCTTAAAGGCAGTGAAAGTCCTATCTAAGGAAGGTATCAAAACAAATGTAACCCTTATATTCTCTGCCAACCAAGCCTTACTTGCTGCTAAGTCAGGGGCTACTTATGTAAGTCCATTTGTTGGTAGGCTTGACGATATCGGCAATGAAGGTATGGATATTATTGAGGATATTGTTCAAATATTTGATTTCCACAATATTAAATCAGAAATAATTGCAGCCAGCATACGTCATCCTATTCATGTATTGGAGGCTGCAAAGGCTGGTTCCCATATTGCAACTATACCCTATAAGGTATTTTTACAGATGTTGAATCATCCTTTAACAGATATTGGAATAGAAAAGTTTCTAAAGGATTGGGAAGGATTTAATAAAGAATAAGGAAGTGTTATAATGGATAGAAATTTACCGTTAAATCTTGCTAGGGTAACTGAGGCAGCAGCCTTGGCCAGTGCAAAGCTACTAGGTAGGGGAGACAAAAATGCTGCAGACCAAGCTGCCGTTGATGCCATGAGAAGAATGTTTGATACTGTAAATATTGATGGAGTAGTAGTTATTGGTGAGGGGGAAATGGATGAGGCTCCTATGCTGTATATAGGAGAACAAATAGGTATCGCAGGTCCCCATGACTTAAAGGTAGATATAGCTGTGGATCCCCTAGACGGGACCCGTTCAGTAGCCAATGGTTTACCAAATGCCATTTCTGTAGTAGCTATAGCTCCAAGGGGATGCTTACTCCATGCACCAGATACTTATATGAATAAAATAGCCGTTGGGCCAAAGGCTAAGGGTCTTATAAATATCAATAATTCTGTAGAAGAAAATATTCGAAATGTGGCCAAGGCTTTAGATAAGGATGTATCTGAAATTACAGTAACCATATTGGACAGACCTAGACATGAAAAGCTTATAGCTGAAGTAAGAAAAGCAGGCGCTAGGATAAAAATGTTCAGTGATGGAGACGTATTGGCTGCCATCAATACTTGCTTTGACTACACTGGTGTAGATATCCTAATGGGCATAGGCGGTGCTCCAGAGGGAGTAATCGCTGCAGCAGCCCTAAAATGT
The DNA here is from genome assembly GCA_012519355.1 of Tissierellia bacterium. Classification (GTDB taxonomy): domain Bacteria; phylum Bacillota; class Clostridia; order Tissierellales; family Tissierellaceae; genus JAAYFT01. The sequence goes on from JAAYQJ010000156.1 coordinate 2,190, forward strand.
TTAGGTGGGGAATTCCAAGGAGTCCTTCATCCAGTAACTGATGAGCAAGAGAGAAGATGTTTAGAAATGGGAGCAGACTTAAATAAGGTATATACAGTAGATGATTTAGTAAAAGGCGATGAAGTAGTATTTGCTGCTACTGGGGTATCACATGGAGAACTATTACAAGGTGTTAAATACTTGGAAAAGAATTCGGCAACTACCCATACCTTGGTACTTAGGGCAGAAACAGGAACCATAAGATTTATAGAAGCTACTCATAAGTTAGACAAGAAACCGGAATACGCGAAATAAATTGGCGAAGCCAATTTATTTAGTGAATAGTGAAAAGCTTAATTTAGTGAATAGTGAAAAGCTTAATTTAGTGAATAGT
>JAAYQJ010000157.1 GCA_012519355.1 Tissierellia bacterium
CCAGCATTACAGGCGTTTATCCCAATGCCAGTAGCAATCATACTTTTACCAACTCCAGGTGGTCCAATGATTATCTTTCTAGGCTCTCCAGGTGTAGGAAAGACTCATTTATCAATTTCATTAGGATATAAAGCAGTAGAACAAGGGTATAAGGTTAGCTTTGTCACAATAGATAATCTGATTCACGTACTAAAAACACAAGAAATATCAAGGAAAAGCAAAGGAAAAATGAATAGAATACTATCTTCTAGCCTTGTCATAATAGATGAACTTGGTTACCTTCTAATAACAAGAGAAGAAGCAAATCTGTTTTTTCAGTTGATATCAGCACTTCATGAGCAATCTTCAATTATAATCACTTCCAATAAAGGCTTAGAAGACTGGACAGAACTATTAGGCGACCTCGCTTTAACAACAGCAGTGTTAGACAGAATTACGTACAGATGTGAGCTTTTTAGTATGTCTGGCAAGAGCTATAGATTAGAACACAGAAAGTCATTGTTTTAATATACAAACTGGAAAAAATTCAGTAAAATTATTTGCCAAAATTTCTCCAAAAACACTTGCCAGTAACAATTTATCAAAGTCAGATGCTATTCGTGCTAGGGCCATGCAATTCCTTTGCGAATACAATCAATATGGCAGATTTAGCTTTGGGAAAATTTCTACCGGTAAGGTTCCAGGGTATAAATTTAGCAACTATCTAAATGATTTTAAGGAACATCAAAAAACCAGGCACCTAATTGCAGAATCAACACTAAAACATTATGATAATGAATTGGGGCGCTTCCTATTGTTTCTAGATCAAAATAATTTCAATTCACTTGATGAATTAAAATCTTCCTCAATATTAGATTACTGTGGTTCCTTCTCATCATATTCATCCTCTGTTAGGCATAATGCCTTTTCCACCCTAAGGGTATTTCTTAGATATCTATTCAATGAAAAAATTCTCAATGAAGACCTTTCAGATTTAGTTCCCTCTCTATCCCATAAAAGACAATGTAAACTTCCAACTTCTTATACAAATGAAGAAATTGATAATTTGCTAAATTCAATAGATAGATCGTCACCCATAGGCAAAAGAGACTATGCAATAATTTTAACTGCTATTAGGCTTGGTCTACGATCTTCGGATATTAGGTTAATGAAGTTTTCATCAATTAATTGGGTGAAAAATACAATAGAATTAATAATGGAAAAAACTAAAGAACTAATAGTATTGCCTTTACTTAAGGATGTGGGGGAGGCAATCATAGAGTACATTAAATACGGTAGACCTATCTGCGATTTAGAATATATTTTTGTAACTCATCTTGCTCCAACAAAGGCCATAGGCCCATCAGGTATGTCATCCATTGTCAGAAGGCACGCTAACAATGCTGGCATTGATTGTACTATCTATGGCAAAGGAGGCCCCCATGCATTAAGAAGCGCTCTTGCAACCCATTTGTTAGAAAACAATGTGCCATTACCAGTTATTTCAGAAATCCTTGGACACAAAGATACAAGAACAACCGAGGTATATTTAAAACTAGATATACCCCACCTGCGTAAATGTGGATTAGAAGTGCCTCAGTTTAGTTGGAATAAAAACAATTTGGAGGTGTTCTAATGGCAGTCTTAACCACTAAAATAGACTATACACCAGTTGGATATTTGAAAGATATAATAATTCAGTATATTAACTACAAGCGTTCTCTAGGGCTTAAATATGGGATTGAAGAAGGAGTTTTGTTTAGATTTTCATTACTATCAAAGAACTATGATTTATCAGAAAACAGGATTTCTTTAGAATTACTTGAATCATGGTGTATGAGAAGAATTAATGAAAAACCAAGTACTCATAATTCCAGGGTCAACACTATACTACAATTTTGTAGATATGCTGAATGCTATGAATTTCAGGTTGATTATCCGGAAATTCCAAGGATAAAGATAAAAAAATACCAACCATATATATTTACTAGAGAAGAGATATGCCGAATCTTTGAGGCTACGGATTCAATTAACCCATATCCTGGAAGCTTAAGGCATATACAGGTGCCTATTCTTTATCGCTTAATATATAGCTGTGGTCTAAGGGCATCAGAAACAGCTAATATTAAGTGTAAAGATGTGGATTTAGAAAACAATCTAATAGCCATCTGTGAAGCGAAATTAAATAAAGATAGGTTAGTTCCTTTATCTGGTTCTATGGCAGAAATATTAAAAGAATATATTTTTAGGTTTAGAAAAAATGCTAACTTAAATGATTACCTATTCCCAGCTAAATATACTGAGCATATTACTAGGGGAACTATATATAAATGGTTTAGAATAATACTAAAATTAGCAGGAATAAGTCATTTAGGCGTAGGTCTTGGACCAAGGGAACATGACTTAAGGCACACTTTTTGTGTTCATACATTACAGTCCATGCAAAGATCGGGAGTGGATATTTATGCGGGGCTACCACTCTTATCTGTTTATATTGGGCATAAATCAATTAAGGAAACCCAGCATTATCTAAGGTTAACATCTGAATTATATCCAGAAGTGCTTGAAATATTGATAAACTCTGGCTGTGATATTCTCCCGCAGTTAAAGGAGGGAAATAATGAAATTCATTAATTTATCAATTTATATTTCAGATTATTTATCCAGATATCTTCCAGGTATAGCAGGTCTTAGCACAAATACTATCTTTTCTTACAGAGATATGTTCAGACTTTTATTAAACTTTTATGAGTGTGAATTATCTATTTCACCTGAAAAAATCCTAATAGATCATTTCAATCAGAACAATATAACAGCCTTTCTTAAATGGCTAGAGACTAATCGTAATAATAGTATCTCTACCCGTAACATTAGATTGGCTTCAATCCATTCATTTTGTAGATATCTAATGAAAAAGGAGCCTTCACTTATGGAAGAAATGAGACAAATACTAGATATTCCTTACAAAAAGACAAAAAAAGGGACTATAGAATATATAAATCAAGATACCATGAGGTTTTTACTAAGTCTTCCTGATATAAGATCAAAAGCAGGTCTACGTGATGCTACCTTACTTAGCCTTTTGTATGATACTGGTTGTAGAGTACAAGAACTGTGTGATTTAAGGCCAATTGATATTAGACTAAACACCCCTGCTACAGTAAAAATAACTGGCAAGGGAAATAAAATACGTGTTGTGCCAATATTGCCATCCATGTCAAAACTTCTCGGAGATTACATGGAAAGTTATAGTCTCAATAAGGACAATTTGAACTTTAGCCCATTGTTTCAAAATA
>JAAYQJ010000158.1 GCA_012519355.1 Tissierellia bacterium
ATTAATGTTGCCATCATTGAGCTTAAATACTGCTTTTCTATAATGCCACCTAACTGGAAAAATTAAAAAATATTCTGTACGATAATGATAGTAAAAATTATCTGATTCATCGATGTAAATTTTCCCCATATTACTATCAAATGACTTAGTATCTCCTTCATTTTGATTTATAGTTCCATAGGTAGGTACACCATCCATTATTATTATTAAGTACTTACTTGCTTCCTCATTGGCAAGATTTTCATCATTGTATTTCTTTAAAATATGGTATGCCCTTCTAATTCCATCACCTACATTTGTACCACCACTTGCGTTGATCCTTTCTATATCATTTATTAATTGTGAATAATTAGCTTTGACAGATTTTAATCCTTGAGGATCATTAGCATTTGTGCTAAATGGTATTAAGCTAATTTCTGTATTCTCAAGATCTGCGAAGGAATCTATAAGCTTTTTAGCTGACTTCTTTAAAGCTTCAATTTTTGTAGTATTTTTACCCTCAAAAGTAGTGCTGCCACTCATACTTCCAGATGTATCTAATACCATAGCAACTGCTGCTTGACTATCTAAACTTTCCCTGAAAAATAGTACCCTACCTGGATTATATCCTGATCTATCTACAACCTGTAAAGTGTTATAAGCTTGAACCTCAGTTGTGATGACCATTGGCTCAATTTCATTGGAGATCTTTCCAGTGAAAGTAAAAGATAGATAATTATCATTATAATTAGGAGAATTCTTTTTAAAATCTATTTCATAGCTTATATCTAAAGTATCAGTAATTTGCTTATTTATTAGTCTTCTTAGTTCATAATAGCCTTTATTGTTTTCTTCCCTATAAGTAAATTCTCTTAATTCTTTTCCATCATCACTAAAAACTATAAAATTCCAGCCTTTATATTTTTCAATTGCAGAAAGAAATTCATCTTTTTTATTTATATTCTTATTAGTTATAAATGCTTCATCAACTATAATAATCTCATTTGACTTGTCATTAGGAGGATAGATTTCATTATCAGTAAATACACTTTCAATATTTCCATGAATAAAGATAGCGCTTGCCTTTGTAATGTAATCAGTAATGCTTGTAATAGCCCTTCGGGTATTAGATTGCAAATCAACTTCTTGATTTACAATAGCAAGTGGTTTGTTGCTAATATTTAATATCATAAGACCGATTGCAAGCACAATTGAAAATAAAGCTAGTGTTAATATTAATTCTAGCAATGCCGCATATGCCATATCTGCACCAGAATAAGCCAAATAATAAGCCTTAATTTCCTCTTCCTGTGATATTACCTGTCTTGTATTAGACATATTAATAAAAATAATAGTCGTTGTAAATATGGCAACAATACTAAGAATAACAGATACAAATACAAATATAGAACCCCTTCTATTTTTAAATTTCAATTTTATTCACCTAATTCTATTTATTATTGAAGTGTTCCTATAACTAATCAAAAGCTAGAGATTTTATGATCTATGTAAGTATTTTTATTTTTACTATTCTGCTAGGAAGCGTTTAAAAGAACAAACTCAAATACCAATTTATTAAGTCTTCTCCCCAAAATGAAGTAATGAAAAATC
>JAAYQJ010000023.1 GCA_012519355.1 Tissierellia bacterium
AAATTAGTTACATATTTATATACTTATACGTATTATATCATTTAGCTATAGCTATGATAACCCCTTATCCATCAATATTTATCCTAAATAGCTTGTCCTACTTATGATACGGTTCATTTTTCATTATCCTAAACCCCCTATATATTTGCTCAAGTAAAATAAGCCTCATCAATTGATGGGGAAATGTCATTTTGGAAAAAGAAAGTTTAAAATTGCTCCTACTTATTACTTCATCCGATAATCCTAAGGATCCACCTATGATAAAGCTAATATGGTTTATTCCATCAATCATAAGATCTTCCATTTTTTTCGACAATTCTTCTGAAGATAATTCTTTCCCTTTTATTTCCAGGGAAATAATAAAAGAATTTTGGGGAATCTTGGCAAGTATTTTGTCTCCTTCTTTAGATTTTACTATATCCATTTCCTTTTTAGATAGGTTCTCGGGAGCCTTTTCATCATCAACTTCTATTATTTCTAAGGAGCAATATCTAGAAAGTCTCTTGCTAAACTCCTTTATTCCCTCTTGTATATATTTTTCTTTAATTTTTCCTACAGCTATTATACTAATATTCATATTTACCCTTTCATAATTTATTTTTCTTCCGCCTTTGTCTTAATAACACCGAAGAAATAATAGTATTTAGCAATTACCACTAATAGTATAAATATTTTTATATAAATACTATCTAGTATTATCAATGGAAAAGCCAGCATTAAATCGGATATTATCATTAATTTAATCTTTCTTTTTAAGGTCATTGACCTATCCCTTATGAAGTCCTCAGCATAATCCTTGTATATTTTAGTAGCTTTAAACCAGCGGTCAAATCTCTCTGAGCCTTTTACAAAACATACTGAGGCTAAGATTACAAATGGAGTTGTAGGCAGGACTGGTACCACCACACCTACTATACCTATTGACATAAATATTATACCTAGTAATATGAAAAGTATCTTATATAGTCTCAAGTCTATCCTCTTCCTATAGTTTGTTTATTGTAATTATATCATTTATTATACCCAAATGTTTATAGGGAATAGATATAACATTTCCTTTAATCAAGTGTCAAATACATTTCATATTGAAATAGTTTTTCTTTTTGGAAGTCCATCTTTTTTACAAAGCCATGTAAGGAAGCATTATTGGGAAAGGCAATACTCATCCTATCTAATTTTAAATCTTTAATAGCCTTGGAAAGGAGCCCCTTTCCAATACCTCTATGACGATATTCCTCATCAACCCAAATCAAAAGTATTCTTCCATTCATATTGATACTTATGGCTCCGATTAATTTATGATTTCCATATGCTCCATAATATTTTACATCTCCATACTTCTTCATATAATCAAAGTCATTTTGCCAGTTAATATGAACATTCCTTATGCCTAAATCTAATATATTATCCATGCCTATTTCATTTATAGTAATACCATTATTTGTTTTATATCCTATTTTTTCTAAGCTTTTGCAAGTGTAATATTTAAGTTCATATACTTTCTCATATCCCTTGTTTTCATAAAAGTTAATAGCCCTGTGGTTTTCACCTATGACTTCTAAAAACATTTGCTTACAATTATTATTTATTCCAGCTTCCTTATGTAGTTTAAATAATTCATGGCTAATTCCCTTTCCTCTATAATCAGGATGTACACAAAGTGCTCCACAGCGGATAGTTTTTAACCCTTCATAATCCTTTATTCCACCTAAAATTAAACCTATAGGCTTGTCTTCATCTAAAGCAATAAATGAATATTTTATATCATTACCTTCTGGACCAAAGAATAACTTAAAGAAATCTTCCTTAGATATTTCCATTTTTACTATATAATCTGAAAAACCTACTGAAAATGCCTCATATATCTTATTAGGATCAATATCTTTGCAATTATAGTATCTTATCATATTAATCTCCCTATCTTTAATTTTCCATTACCATAATAAAAATAACTAATGAGGCCAGTATTCTAGCCCCATATTAAAGTTATTATTTATTGAGTTTTTTATATATCTAAAAAATATCTAAAAAACTTCAAGTGAATTAGATATATAATAGGATTTTTTATATTTATTATTCATTCTTTTCAAATATCAAGTTTATTGCAATAATTTAATCCCTTAATCCTTGTCATTCTATCATATTGTCCCTGAAAAATACTATCATTCCATAGGCTGCCAATATATCCATAAACTGGTCATGGGGTGAGGCTTCGAGAGCCCTCATATGGTAATTATCCTTATATCTTCTCTCGTTTTTTTCTATCTCCTCTTGGAATACTGCCATAACATCTTCCTTGGTTTCCAAGTTTTTTATTAAATCTAAGTACCTATCGTATTCTCTAGACAATTCTTCCAAGGCAAATTGATCTAGTTGTGGATATCGATTTTTGTATTCCCTTAAAACTTCTTCTTTACTTCTAATCTTAAACATAATCCCACCTCCTCATATATTATTATAGTTAAAAAATTTATTTGTTCCTATAACCAACTTTTCACTTCTTCTAAGAGTTTAAAATTAGTTAAATCATAGTGTAAAGGTGTTACAGTTACATAACCTTCCTTCAAATAATATCTATCTGTATCATTATCTGGTTCTGTATTCTTTCTACCATTTAATTTTATTATCTTCTCTTTGTTTTCGTTTTCCTCTACTATATAGTAATCATATATTACCCCGCCTATTTTACATACCTTAATCCCTTTTATCTCTTCCATTTCCCTGTGGGGAGTATTTATATTTAATACTATTTTTGAATTTGCCAGTTCATCCTTGGTTTTAGTAAATATATCCCTTGCATATTTAGCAGCAACTTCTAAATTTACTGTTCCTTTCAAAAATTCAGCAGATACGGCTATGGATGGGATCCCATATATGTTTGCCTCTATTGCTGCAGAAACAGTCCCAGAATATAGTATATCCATACCAGAGTTAAGTCCCATATTAATACCTGAAAAAACATAATCTATAGGTTCATCAATTAAAACTTCTAATCCTGCCCTAACACAATCTGCAGGTGTCCCAGAAATACTATAAGCCTTAGACTTTAATCCATCTAACTTAACCTCTTTTACTGTTAAGGGTTGTAATATTGTAACTGCATGACTTTGGGCTGATCTCTGAGTTTCTGGTGCTATAATTATTACTTCATGGTCTTTTTCCAGTTCCTTGGCTAAAGCGTAGATGCCTTCTGCCATTACTCCATCATCGTTAGTCAATAATATGCGCATTTTCTCCTCCTATAAGTCTATTTTAGTGAATATGATTTCTACCCACATCTCTCTTCCATCTCTATTAATGGTTAAAACTGCCTTATCTCCTATTCTATATCTATACAGTAATTTTCTCAATTGAGTCATGTTGTCTATTCTTTCATTATCTATCTTTAATATTATATCCAAAGGCCTTAAATTTGCTTTTTCTGCAGGGGAATTTGGTAATACCTCTACTACTACAACTCCAGTATCTGATCCTAGTTTAACCCCATACTGGAGTTCATACCTTTCTATTTCAGTCCCTTGGAAGCCAATATATACATTTGTGAAGCTCCCTTCCCTAGCCACTTCTTCCACAATAGGCTTTATTAGATTTATTGGAATAGCAAAACCAAGCCCCTCACCTGTTTTTATCTTAGCTGTATTTATGCCTATAACCTCTCCTTTGTGGTTCAAAAGTGGACCTCCACTATTACCAGGGTTAATAGAGGCATCAGTCTGTATTAAATCCTCTATTACATTATATTGGTCTACCTTAATAGACCGATGAAGTCCCGAAATAACACCAGATGTTACAGATCTTTGAAAGTCCAGCCCTAATGGGTTCCCTATGGCCACTGCCAAATCTCCTACTTCCAATATATCTGAATCCCCTAAATCTGCTACAGGTAGATTTGTAGCTTCCACCTTAACTATGGCCAAGTCCAATACGGAATCGTTCCATAATACTTTCCCTGCGAGTTTTTCTCCATTTTCTAAAATTACCGATATATCCTTTACATTGCCATCTGCTACTACATGGGAGTTTGTCAATATATATCCATTGCTATCTACAATTACACCAGAACCTACTCCTGGTACATCCCTAACCCAAAAAAGTTCTCTTACCTGTTGAACTGTCGTTATCCCTACAACTGAGCTCATTGCTTTTTTGGCCACAGCAGTTACTGCAAATATATCCTCTGTTGCTGGTGTAATACTGATTTCTTGTACAAGACCAGGGTCCCTTCTTTGAAATAAGTCTGGCATTGGTAATAGCTTTCCGTATAAGTACACTGGTGCAATATAGGCGGAAAAAACACCACCGATAATTGCTCCAATTAATCCTACAATGAAATAAGATAAAAAACCTCTTTTTCTGCGTCTTGGTGGCCTAGTATAGTTATAAAAATTATAATTATCCATAATTTCCCCCTTATTTAAAACTATATACCTTTGTAGCCCTATCCCTATATGTTAAATTTAGGTTAATATCCTTATTTACATCAAATCCTTGGCCTATAATTCTTTCCTTTACAGTTTCGTAGGCTAGGTATTCAGTATTGTTTTCCTTGCTTAGATGGCCTAACAATACTACTTCACCATTTCCTGAAATCACTTCTCCTAGAATTCTTCCTGCATCTTCATTAGATAAATGCCCCCTAGTGCTAAGTATCCTCTGTTTTAAATACCAAGGATAACTACCTTCCTTCAACATGTTCACATCATGGTTGGATTCCATTAAATACAGACTAGAACCTTTTATAGCTGATTTTATATTATCATTTACCCAGCCTGTATCTGTAACTATGCTCACCTTTGTTTTATTATAATAAAAAACAAATCCTACAGGTTCTATAGCATCATGAAAAACTTTTATAGGGTGGATATCAATATCTTTTATACTTAAATGCCTGTCTGTTTCAAATATCTTTATATTTTTTTCTTTTATCTCCCCAATAAACTTTCCCATT
>JAAYQJ010000001.1 GCA_012519355.1 Tissierellia bacterium
ATCAACTTCTTCGCCAGGGATTTAAACATTATGTTAACCGGTGATGAGTCCGCCCAAAGCCTTGGTGTAGATGTGGAAAAAGTAAAGATATATATTTTAATTCTAGGATCTTTTATGGTTTCTATGGTTGTATCCATAAGTGGAATTATAGGCTTTGTAGGTTTAATCATACCCCATACAACTAGGATCTTTTTTGGGGCAGATAATAGGATCCTTCTTCCAGCCTCAGCCTTAGTAGGTGGAATTTTTATGATATTAGCAGATACCATAGCTCGAACTATAATTTCCCCTATGGAAATTCCAGTAGGTATAATAACAGCCTTATTTGGAGGTCCTTTTTTCCTATACTTATTGAGGACTAGTAAAAAGGTTAGTAAATATTGATTGTGTAATGTAAATTGGAGCTGATAAAATGTTTGCCATAGAAGTGGAAAACCTACAATTTGGATATAAGGAAAAGATTATTGATGATATATCTTTTAAAATAAAGGAAGGTCAGTTTGTAAGCTTAATTGGACCTAATGGCTCTGGTAAGTCTACTATTATTAAGCTATTAAACCACCTTTATCCACCTTGGCAGGGGAGAATTCTAATAGATAATGAAGATATAAATAGCTTTAGTAAAAAGGAATTGGCTAGAAAAATTTCATTAGTTCCCCAGAACACCTTAATTGAGTATGAATTTACAGTGGAAGATATAGTACTCATGGGGAGATATCCTTATAAAAAAAGGTTTGAAAGATATGATGAAAAGGATTATGAAGCAGTTCATAGATCCTTAAAAGCTACTAACACTTTCCATATTAAGGGTAAGATTATAACTGAAATATCAGGTGGAGAAAGGCAACGTGTAATTATAGCTAAGGCCTTAGCTCAAGAAACGCCCATAATATTATTGGATGAACCAACTGCACATTTAGACATAAATCATCAAATGGAAATATTAAACCTATTGAGAAGGCTTAATAAAGAAAAGAAAACAACCATAATTATAGCTATCCACGATATAAATTTAGCCTCAAGATTTTCTGATGAAATCATAATACTAAGTATGGGTAAGATAATAGATAATGGAATTCCTGAAAATGTAATTACTAAGGAAAATATGGAAAAGGTATATAGTGTTAAGGTAGCCATAGATAAAAACAAGCATACTAACAGCCTTTCAATCACTCCTATAAATAACTAATAAAAGCTTCTTTGATTTTTATAATTCAATTGAAGCTTTTTTTGTTTTACTTTTGTCGAATTTATGTTATATTATTTACTTGAGGAGTGAAAGGAATGAAATATAAATTAGTAGCCATCGATATGGACGGTACTTTATTGAATAGCAAAAATCAAGTATCTTCCAGAACTAAATCAGCAATAGAAATGGCAAAATCCAAAGGAGTTTATGTGGTATTATCAACAGGAAGAATATTAAAATCTGCATTAGTTTATTCCAAAAATTTAGATTTAAAAAGTCCAATTATTGCTTGCAATGGTGCAATTGTTGTAGATGAATCTGAGGAAATTATCTATAAAAGACCTATTGAAATGAATCTAGTAGAAAAAATAGTTAATATGGCAAAAAAAAGAAACATCTATTATCATTTCTATGATGAATCAAAATTTTATTCCCACATCAAGGTGGATGAAGTTCTAAAATTCTACAATGAAGGAAATAATAAATCCAATATTGATATCCATATATTTGATAGTATTCATGAATTAAAGGAAAAAGATGTAAGGGTTTATAAATTCTTATTTGTTGATAACAATAATAGTAAATTGAATAGCTTAAGGGAAGAATTAAATAAGCTAGGAAACATCTCTACATCTAGCTCTTGGGCAAACAATATAGAAGCCATGAGCTTAAATGTTTCTAAAGGAGAGGCCCTAAAACACTTGTGCAAAAGACTTGATATAGACTCAAAGGAAGTAATAGCGATTGGAGATAGCGAAAATGATTTATCTATGTTACAATTTGCTGGATTAGGGGTATCTATGGAAAATGGAGATGAAAATATAAAAATCAATTCAGATTATATTACTGATACTAATGATAATGATGGTGTAGCTAAGGTAATAGAAAAATTCATATTAGAATAGGAGATGAAAACTTAAATTATGGCACTACATATAGTTCTTGTAGAACCAGAAATACCTTCAAACACAGGAAATATTGCTAGAACATGTGCCCTTACTGGTACAGTACTACATTTAGTACGACCCTTAGGATTTTCTGTAGATGATAAGCATTTAAAAAGGGCAGGACTTGATTATTGGTCATTGGTAGAAATTAATTATTATGACAACTTCTTTCAACTACTAGATAAGTATCCACATGGTAGTTTTTATTATGCCACTACTAAGGGAAAACATAGATATACTGATGTGGAATATAGGGATGAAACCTTTTTTGTCTTTGGCAAAGAGACTAAAGGATTATCTCATGAAATTTTAGAAGGCAATGATGATAAAACCATTAGAATACCAATGAAAACCAACATTGCTAGATCTTTAAATCTTGCAAACTCAGCTAATATTATACTTTTTGAAGCATTAAGGCAATTAGATTTTCCAAACATTGGATAGTTTACATTACAGAAGATAAATTTTAAAATTAGGAGGTCAAATATGGATATTGCTTTACCGGTTATGGGTGGACTGGGCTTGTTTTTGTATGGAATGAATTTAATGGGCACTGGATTACAAAAGGCTGCAGGTGACAGGTTAAAAAAATTGATTGAAGTATTGACTAACAATAGGCTGATGGGTGTAATAGTAGGTACTGTAGTAACTATGATAATACAAAGTTCTTCTGCCACTACTGTTATGGTAGTAGGGTTTGTTAATGCAGGCTTAATGACATTACCTCAAGCTGTAGGAGTGATTATGGGGGCCAATATAGGTACGACCATAACTGCACAGTTAATTGCATTTAACTTAACAGATTACGCACCTTTAGCTGTTGCCATTGGTGTGGGGATTTGGATAGCTACTTCAAGGAAAAGGGCTAAAAATATGGCTGAAATTCTAATAGGCTTCGGAATACTTTTTATTGGTATGGATATGATGGGAAGTGGATTAAAACCCTTAGCCGATGTGCCAGTTTTCACAAATATTATGATTAGCTTAAAAAACCCAGTACTTGGAATGTTAGTAGGCCTTGGACTTACGGCCATTGTACAAAGTTCTAGTGCTTCCATAGGTTTATTACAAGCCTTAGCAGGTCAAGGACTAGTAGGTATGGATGTAGCATTTCCAATTCTTTTTGGAGAAAATATTGGTACCACAACAACTGCTTTATTATCATCTGTTGGAGCAAATAGAACAGCTAAGAGAGCAGCAACAATCCATTTTCTATTTAACCTTATAGGAACAATTCTATTTATGACAATTTTAAGGGCTCCAATTGAAGCATTGATTACAAGGATATCACCTTTTGATGTGAAAAGGCAAATTGCTAATGCCCATACACTCTTTAACCTAATTAACGTAGCTATACAATTGCCATTTGCAAGCCTCTTAGTGAAAATTGTCCAAGCAATTGTTCCTGGCGATGATAAACTTGAAGCACAAGAAGCAAAATTCTTAGATCCTAGAATTATTGAAACTCCTAGTATTGCCTTAGGTCAAGTAAAAAAGGAAATTTTAAGAATGGGAAGCTTTGCCATAGATAATTTGAATAAGGTACAGCTTGCATTCGTAGAAGGAAAATACAGTAATGTAGATGTAATACTAGAGCAGGAGCAAAAAATAAATAGATTACAAAGGGAAATAACAGACTATTTAGTTATGCTATCAAATGCACCAATTTCAGATGAAGAGCATAAAAGAGTTAATATTTTCTTTAATATTATAAGTGACATTGAAAGAGTTGCAGATCATGCAGAAAACATAGCTGAATTGGCTATAGAGAGGAAAGAAAACGAATTCCCATTTACAGATCAAGCTGTAGATGAATTACATGAAATATTTGATAAAGTAAATGAGGCTTTTAAACAATCCTTAGGGGCATTTGAAACTAATGATGAGTCCTTGGCAAAAGGTGTATTAAGATTAGAGGATGAAGTAGATATTTTAGAAAGACAAAATAGGGCAAATCATATAGATAGATTAAATAAGGGTCAATGTCTCACAGGTTCAGGTATAATATTCTTAGATGCCATATCTAACCTTGAAAGAGTTGCAGACCATTCATCAAATATAGCTTTATACGTGCTAGATAAGAATAAAACAAGTCCGAAAAATATATAATTTTGTTAGTATATGTAACTCAAAAAAAATATTTAAAAAAAAGGTTGTTTATTTTAGATTTATATATTATAATATCCTTGGATGCCAATAAATTGACAAATTTTTATCAACAACTTAAAATTCTGGATGACTAATGCGGAAGAGACCATTTTTATGGCGCCGAAGGAGTAAGTTATGGGGGGCCGATCCATAGCGAAACTCTCAGGCAAAAGGACCGTATTATGACAGAACTCTGAAAAGCAAATGCACCGAAGGAGCAATCCCTATGGGAGAATCTCTCAGGTAATGACAGAGTAAGTGGGCCTTAGTTACCTATTTATTCTGTTTTTTTATCTAAATTTTTAGGCATCTTCAAAGATTTTGTTTCATATGGAAAAGCGTAGGGAATAATTAAATGTAGGGAATAATATTATATGAAGAGCATGGGAAATAATAAATACCATATACTCTTCAAATAGATATGGAACATTATAAGAAGCTAAATGATTGGACAACTAAAGTGAGTTACATAAAATATTTTCAAAGGAGGAGAATACATGGTATATGATGTAGTAATCATAGGAGCAGGTCCTGCAGGCTTGGCAGCAGGGTTATATGCTTCAAGAGCAAGATTAACCACATTAATCATTGAAAAAGAAAGTGAAGGAGGACAAATTAAAACAACTGATGAAGTTGCAAACTATCCAGGCTCAGTTCGTGATGCCAGTGGACCTTCACTTATCGAAAGAATGGTAGAACAAGTAGATGAATTTGGAGCAAAAAGAGTACTAGACGAAATTACATCCGTAGAATTAGAAGGAAAAATCAAAGTATTAAAAGGAAGTAAGGAAGAATACAAGGCAAAAACTGTAATAATAGCTACAGGTGCAGTTCCAAGACCAATTGGATGCCCAGGCGAAAAAGAATTAACAGGAAGAGGCGTTTCCTACTGTGCTACTTGCGATGCTGCTTTCTTTGAAGATTTAGAAGTATTCGTAGTAGGTGGTGGAGACTCAGCTGTAGAAGAAGCCCTTTACTTAACTAAATTCGCAAGAAAAGTTACTATTATTCACAGAAGAGATGAATTAAGGGCAGCTAAATCAATTCAAGAAAAAGCCTTTAAAAATGAAAAAATTGAATTTATGTGGGATTCAGTAGTTACTGAACTAAAAGGGGAAGGTATACTAGAATCTATGGTAGTTAAAAACGTAAAAACTGGAGAAGAAAGAGAAGTCTTCGCAGATGAAGACGATGGAACCTTTGGAGTATTCGTATTTATTGGTTTTAACCCAGCCACAAAGCTATTTGAAGGAATAATCGAAATGGAAAATGGGTATATAAAAACTGATGATGACATGAAAACCAACATTCCAGGAGTATTTGCAGCAGGAGATAATAGAGTAAAATCCTTAAGGCAAGTAGTTACAGCAACAGCTGATGGAGCTATAGCAGCTGTACAAGCTGAAAAATATATAAACGAAAACTTTGAAGACTAATAAATTTTGTTAATTATATAAATGTCTAAAAATAAATCTAGGAGGTATAATAAATGATAGAACTTAATAAGGAAAATTTTGAACAAGAAGTATTAAGTGCAGAAGGTTATGTTTTAGTTGACTTCTGGGGACCAACATGTGAGCCATGTAAAGCATTAATGCCACATGTAGAAGCCTATGAAGAAAAATATGGTGATAAGATCAAGTTTACTTCTTTAGATATTACAAAGGCTAGAAGACTAGCAATTAGTCAAAAAGTATTAGGATTACCTGTAATAGCTATCTATAAAGATGGTGAAAGAATAGATGCAGTAGTAGCAGATGAAGCAACACCAGCTTCAGTAGAAGAATTAATTAAGAAATACATTTAATAGCTTTTAATTCTGGGTTTTCCAGAATTAAATATAGATACTTGTAAAATTAAGAGGAGGTGAATTTATGCGTCTGGAATTAGGTCATGTACTAATTAAAGATGTACAATTTGGTTCTGAAACCAAAATTGAAAATGGGGTGCTATATGTAAACAAGGAAGAGCTTATTAAATTAATAAGTGAAGATGAGCACCTTGCATCAGTAGACGTTGAGATTGCAAAACCTGGTGAAAGTGTCAGAATAACACCTGTAAAGGATGTTGTTGAACCTAGGGTTAAGGTGGAGGGTCCTGGAGGTGTGTTCCCAGGAATATTATCAAAGGTTGATGTTGTAGGTTCAGGTAAGACTAACGTTTTAAAAGGTTGTGCAGTTATGACAACTGGTAAAATCGTTGGTTTCCAAGAAGGGATTGTCGATATGACAGGACCTGGAGCAGAGTATACCCCCTTCTCCAAAACTAATAATGTTGTGTTAATCTGTCAGCCTGTTGAAGGTTTAAAACAACACGACCACGAAAGAGCAGTAAGATTTGCAGGATTTAAAGCTGCAGCTTATTTAGCAGAAGCAGCTAAATCATTGACTCCAGACACAGTAGAAGTATATGAAACATTACCATTCTTAGAAGGTATTAAGAAATATCCTGATCTTCCAAAAATAGGATATGTTCAAATGCTTCAAACTCAAGGTTTACTTCATGACACTTATGTATATGGAGTAGACGCAAAACAAATAGTACCAACTATAATATATCCAACTGAAGTTATGGACGGTGCTATTGTAAGTGGTAACTGTGTATCAGCATGTGACAAAAACACCACTTATCATCAATTGAACAACCCAGTTATTCACGATTTATATAAAGAGCATGGTAAGACATTGAACTTTGTAGGTGTAATAATTACAAACGAAAATGTTTACCTAGCTGATAAGGAGAGATCATCTAACTGGTCAGCTAAATTAGCTGAATACCTAGGCCTTGATGGAGTTATTATCTCCCAAGAAGGTTTTGGTAACCCAGATACAGACTTAATCATGAACTGTAAGAAGATTGAAGCTAAGGGAATAAAAACTGTAATCATCACTGACGAGTATGCAGGTAGAGATGGTGCAAGTCAATCCTTAGCAGATGCGGACAAGGCAGCCGATGCAGTAGTAACTGGTGGAAATGCTAATGAAATAATAAAACTACCAGCTATGGATAAAGTTATAGGTACTTTAGACTATATTGATACTATAGCAGGTGGATTTGATGGTTCATTGGCAGAAGATGGATCAATAACTGTTGAAATCCAAGCTATAACTGGTGCTACTAACGAAATGGGCTTCAATAAAATGTCAGCAAAAGGTTTCTAATTAGTAGTAAATAAGTAAATTTTACAAATAATAAATTTCAACTAAAGAAAGGAGTTGGCAATATGTCAATATTCAATGAGAATTCAAAAGTAATTATCATTGGCGATAGAGATGGCATCCCAGGACCAGCCATGGAAGAATGTGCAAAGACAACTCCTGCAGAAATCGTGTTTTCAGCAACTGAATGTTTTGTCTGAACTGCTGCAGGAGCAATGGACTTAGAAAATCAAAGAAGGGTTAAAGAATTAACTGAAAAATACGGTGCAGAAAACATGATCGTATTAATCGGTGGGGCAGAAGCTGAATCAGCAGGCTTAGCTGCTGAGACAGTAACAGCTGGAGACCCAACTTTCGCAGGTCCATTGGCAGGAGTTCCGTTGGGACTTAAAGTTTATCATCCAGTAGAACCAGAATTCAAAGAATCAGTAGACCCAGATGTATATGATGAGCAAATAGGTATGATGGAAATGGTTCTAGATGTAGATTCTATCATCGAAGAAGTTAAAGCTATGAGAGATGAGCATACAAAATATTAATATATAATATCCCGGTACGAAATATATGAGAGGAGGGGAACAAATGGGGAAAATTAAAGTTGTTCATTACATCAACCAATTCTTCGCTGGTATTGGTGGTGAGGAAAAAGCTGACCATAGGCCAGAAGTCAGAGAAGAAGTTTTAGGACCAGGTTTAGCTTTAAAAGCAGGATTCAAGGATGAAGCTGAAATAGTTGCTACTGTAATCTGTGGTGACAGCTATTTTGGTGAAAATATAGAAGAAGCTAAAAAAGAAGTACTAGAAATGGTTAAAAAATACAATCCTGATTTATTCATAGCAGGTCCAGCATTTAACGCAGGTAGATATGGTGTGGCTTGTGGTACAATTGCAGACGCTGTTCAAAATGAATTGGGAATTCCCTCATTAACAGCCATGTATGAAGAGAACCCAGGAGCAGATATGTTCAAGAAAGCAGTTTATATAGTTTCTACAAAAGACTCTGCTGCTGGAATGAGAGATGCTGTTAAGAAGATAGTTCCATTAGCATTGAAATTAGTTAAAGGTGAAGAAATCGGTTCACCAGCAGAAGAAGGATATTTAGAAAGGGGAATTAGAAAAAATTACTTTACCGATAAGAGAGGTTCTGAAAGAGCAGTTGATATGCTAATTAAGAAGCTTAAAGGTGAAGAATTTGAAACTGAATTCCCAATGCCTGACTTTGATAGGGTACCACCTAACCCAGCAGTAAAGGATATTACTAAAGCTACAATAGCTATAGTAACATCTGGTGGTGCAGTTCCAAAGGGCAACCCAGACCATATTGAATCATCATCAGCTCAAAAATACGGTAAATATGATATAGAAGGAATCTTCGATCTAAATCCAGAAAACGGTGAAACTTCTCATGGTGGTTATGACCCAGTTTATGCAAATGACGACTTAGACAGAGTTATCCCAGTAGACGTTTTAAGAGAACTAGAAAAAGAAGGCAAGATTGGCAAACTACACAGATACTATTACTCAACAGTAGGTAACGGTACAGCTGTAGCTAATGCTAAGAAATTTGCTGAAGAATTCAGTAAAGAACTTGTAGCAGATGGTGTAGATGCTGTTATCCTAACCTCCACCTGAGGTACCTGTACTCGTTGCGGTGCAACAATGGTAAAAGAAGTTGAACGTGCTGGAATTCCAGTAGTTCATATGTGTACAGTTGTTCCAATTTCACTAACAGTAGGTGCTAACAGAATAGTACCAACAATTGCTATTCCACATCCATTAGGAGATCCAAAACTAGAGCCACACGAAGAAAAAGCTCTAAGAAGGAAATTAGTTGAAAGAGCATTAGAAGCTCTTGAAACAGAAGTTGAAGGTCAAACTGTATTTGAAATGAAATAGTGATAAAAACTTAAAAAAGGGTGATTTTTATCACCCTTTTTTAAGAAATACCTAAATGACACCGTAAAATAGTATTACTTAAACTGATTGACAAAAAGTTCACGATATCATATAATATTCTTGTTTGAAACAAAAGAAAAGACCAATAAACTAATATACTAAAAGACAAGTAGGGAAGGGTTTAAGTAATTTTGTTTGAATTTTCGGACTAATAGTTCTTTATATATAAATTTTAATACTGCCATAAGATTAGGGCAGATAACAGGTTCTTATATATTAATTTTATATAGAAGTAAAATATTTTCCATAAAAAATTTTGGAGGTGGATATATGAATTATTCAGTAGTAAAAGGAACATCTTATATTTTGGTTCATGCACCAGATATGGTTATTCATAATGGTACAACACAAACGACAGAGAGGACATTACATCCTGATTCAGAGTATTTAAAGACATTACCAAATCATCTTCGTAGTTATGAAGAGGTAGTAAACTATTTACCAAACCAAGTTTATATAGGTAATCAAAAACCTGAAGAACTTAGAAAAGTAGAGCAACCTTGGTACGATAAAGGTGCAAAAGATGCAAAAAGAGAAGGTAAATATGGGGAAATAATGCCTCAAGATGAATTCATTGGCTTAGTAAAAATAGTAGATGCCTTTGACCTAGTTTTATTAACAAAGGAATTTACAGAAGAAGTTAAAGCTAAATTAGAAGCTCATCCACTAATTGGAGAAAACCTAGTAGCTAGATTAAAATCAGGAGTAGA
>JAAYQJ010000159.1 GCA_012519355.1 Tissierellia bacterium
TACTAGGAGTGATAACAGTGAATATGAATAAAGTTTCTATTGTTACCTTAGGATGCTCAAAAAATGAAATAGATTCTGAGCTAATGATGAGTATGTTAAAGAACAACAATTACATTATTACAAATTCCATAAATGAGGCAGATATTATTATTGTCAATACTTGTGGATTCATAGATAAGGCTAAAGAAGAATCTATTGAAACTATTTGGGAAATGACTAAGTATAAAAGGGAAGGTAATTGTAAATATTTAATATTGTCTGGATGTTTAGCTGAAAGATACTCTAAGGAGTTACTAGATGAAATCCCTGAAGTCGATGGAATTGTTGGTACAGGAAATATTAAGGATATTTCTTCAATTATTGACAACATAAATAAAAATAAGAAAAAAGTAAAAAAAGTAGGAAATGTTAATGAAAAATACTTAGAAGGCATTAATAGAATCAGTTTTAAGCCTACAGAATATGTAAGGATATCTGAAGGATGTAATAATTTCTGTACCTATTGTATTATTCCAAAATTAAGAGGAAAACATAGAAGTAGAAAAATGGATGATATCATCAAGGAAGTGGAATACTTAGCCAATAATGGGGTTAAGGAAATAATTTTAATCGGACAAAATACATCTGATTATGGAATAGATTTATACGGTGATTATTGTTTAGATAAATTATTGGATGAACTAAATAAAATTGAAGGCATTGTTTGGATAAGAATCTTATACCTTTATCCTGATAATTTTACCGATAGCTTAATAAAAGCCATTAAGGGTAATGAAAAAATAGTTAAGTATGTAGATATTCCTTTGCAGCATATTAACAATAGTGTTTTAAAGAGGATGAACCGTAAGACTACAAAAGAAGACATAGTATCCTTGATAGGAAAACTTAGAAAAGAAATCCCAAACATAATCATTAGAACAACTTTTATAGTAGGTTTCCCTGGTGAAACAGAGGAAGACTTCAATGAATTAGCTGATTTTATTAAGGAAGTAAGATTTGACAGGTTAGGTGTCTTTACATATTCAAGAGAAGAAGGTACACCTGCATACGACTTGCCTAACCAAGTACCAGACAATATTAAAGAACTTCGAAGAAACAAAATCATGGAGATTCAAAAAGAGATTTCAGAGATAATTATGGAAGAAAAAATTGGAAAGATTATTAATGTTTTAATCGAAGATGTAGTCGAAAACAATACATATATTGGTAGGTCATATATGGATAGTCCCGATATTGATGGTGTAGTCTATATAAATAGTCATATAGATTTAGAAGCGGGAACTTTTGTTAATGTAAAGATTGTAGATAGTCTTGAGTATGACTTAATTGGGGAGGTAGTCCAATGAATTTAGCCAATAAGATTACCATATTTAGAGTATTTTTAGTTCCAGTATTTTTGCTAGTATTATATTCTAATATTAGTTATAGCACCTATATAGCTGCTCTAATCTTTATTATTGCTTCCTTAACCGATAGTTTAGATGGATATATAGCAAGAAGCAGAAATATGATAACTAATTTTGGAAAATTTGTAGACCCCTTAGCAGATAAAATTTTAGTATCTGCTGCCTTGATTTCATTAGTGGAGTTGGGGAAAATTCCTGCTTGGGTAGTAGTTGTAATAATTGCAAGAGAATTTACAATTTCAGGCTTCCGGATTATTGCTGCTTCTGAAGGAATAACCATCGCAGCAAGTTCTTTAGGAAAAATTAAAACTGTTACCCAGTTAATGGCCATCATATTATTATTACTTAACAATTTTCCCTTCAATAAGTTCAATCTACCAATTGATATGATTTTATTATATATTTCCTTGTTTTTCACAGTAATATCAGGTATTGACTATATTTATAAAAATATATCAACCCTAAAGACAGGTACTAAGAAATAGGAGAAGAAAAATGAAAACTGAGATAATTACAATTGGAACCGAAATAACTACAGGAAGCATACTGAATACAAATAGTAAATACTTAGCCACAAAATTATTAGAACTTGGAATAGAAGTTTATTATCATACTTCAGTTGATGATAATGTAGATAGAATCAAGGATGTTATAGATATTTCTCTTAATAGGGCAGACCTAATTATTACTACTGGTGGTTTAGGGCCTACGCAAGATGATATGACTAAGGAAATCGTCTCAGAAGCCTTAGGTTTAAAATTAATCGAAGATAAAGAGATGATAAAAGTCATAAAGGAAAAATTTAATTCTTTAAATAGAAAAATGTTCCTTAGTAATTTGAAACAGGCCAAAAAACCAGAAGGAAGTATTTTTTTGCACAACAGTGTTGGAACGGCTCCTGGAATATTTTTCAAAAGAAACGATAAAGTTCTAATTATGTTACCAGGACCGCCCATTGAAATGGAAACAATGTTTAATAATGAGGTTATACCCTTAATTCAACAGGACTACTGTATAATTAAAAGGTCAATTAATGTTATGGATATTGGTGAATCTCAGTTGGAAATGGAATTAAAAGATTTATTGAATATTGATCCTCAAATCAATATTGCAACTTTCCCTAAAGAAAGTGAAGTGGAGATAAAAATCATAGGAAAAGGTCATAATAGAGAAGATTTAGAAGATAAGATAGGCTCTTTTATAAAAGTTATAAATGATAGGTTTAAGGATTACATCTTTGGATACGATAATATCCCAATAGAGGAGGTTGTATATAAGTTATTAAAGGAGAGAAATTTAAGAATAGGTTTTGCTGAATCATGTACAGGTGGACTTATTAGTGGTAGATTCAGCAGAATACCAGGAGTTTCTCAAGTATTTAATAGAAGCATGATAACTTATAGTGAAAAATCAAAAATTGAAGAACTAGGAGTAAACCCTTTAACTATCGACAAGTATGGAGTAGTAAGTGAAGAAACTGCAGTAGAAATGGCAAGAGGGCTTCTAAATAGAAATGATATTGATATAGCCCTATCCATCACAGGCCTTGCAGGTCCAAACGGTGGTAGTGATGAAAAACCAATAGGATTAGTATTTATCTGTATTTCTAATAGGGAAAAAACTGTTCCAATTAAATGTAATTTTATTGGAAATAGAGAATATATACAAAACAAAGCAGTCATAAAAGCCTTATCAGAATTAAGAAAATTTTTATTAACTTTATGATTGACTTAATATAGCTTTTATTATATTATATATTTGAACGAATGTTCGTATATAGAAAGGGGTGAATCCAGTTAAACTGGAATGATTATGACTGAAAACTTAGAAAAGAAAAAAGCTCTAGACTTAGCCATAAGTCAAATAGAAAAACAATTTGGTAAAGGCTCTATTATGCGTCTTGGAGAAAATGCTAAGTTAAATATTGATGTTGTTCCTACTGGTTCCTTGGATTTAGATATTGCTTTAGGAATCGGTGGATTGCCAAGAGGCAGGATAATAGAAATTTATGGGCCTGAATCATCTGGTAAAACCACTGTGTCTCTTCATGCAATTGCAGAAACACAAAAATTAGGAGGTATAGCTGCCTTTATAGATGCTGAGCATGCTTTAGATCCCTCCTATGCTGAAAGATTAGGCGTAGATATTGAAAACTTAATAATATCACAGCCTGATACTGGAGAACAAGCATTAGAAATAACTGAAGCATTGGTGCGTAGTGGTGCAGTGGATATAGTGGTAGTGGATTCTGTTGCTGCCTTAGTCCCTAAAGCAGAAATAGAAGGAGAAATGGGTGATAGTCATATTGGACTTCAAGCTAGGCTTATGTCTCAAGCCCTTAGAAAACTAGCAGGTTCCATTAATAAATCGAATACTATTGTTATTTTCATAAATCAATTGCGTGAAAAAGTTGGAGTCATGTTCGGAAATCCTGAAACAACTACTGGTGGTAGGGCATTAAAATTCTACTCAAGTATAAGATTAGATGTTAGAAGAATTGATTCTATAAAACAAGGCGATGAGATACTTGGCAACAGAACTAGAGTGAAAGTTGTAAAAAATAAATTAGCTCCACCATTTAAACAAGCAGAATTTGATATTATGTATGGTACTGGTATATCAAAAGAAGGAAGTATACTAGATGCTGGAGTCACTACAAATATTATTAATAAATCTGGCTCATGGTACAGTTATAATGAACACAGATTAGGTCAAGGTAGAGAAAACTCTAAAGACTTTTTAAAGGAAAATCCAACTATTGCTAAAGAAATTGAATATAAAATCCGTGCAAAATTAGGATTAATGGAAGATACAAATCCTTCTCAAGAAGAACAAGTTACCGAAGACGATAAATAGAGTAAACCTCCTATACAGGAGGTTTATTTGTGAGGTGTTGCATTTGAAAGTATTGTTTTTTACCGATACCCATATTAGAGGTACTAACCCAAAAAATAGGAAGGACAATTTTGTTGATACGGTTGAAAAAAAATTAATTGAGATTACTGATATTATAGAGAAGCACAATGTAGACTTTGTTTTACATGGTGGAGATTTGTTTGATAGACCAGATATATCCATTTCTATAGCCAGTAGATTTTCTATGATATTAGATAAAATTAAAGTCCCCTTCTATCTAGTAAGTGGTAATCACGATGTATATGGACATAATCCAGATACAATTTATAGGACTATGCTAGGCTTATTAGATATTCTAGGAGTAATAAAAATCATTAAAGGAAATGAGAAGATTATTCTTGAAAAGAATAATATTAAAGTTCAGTTAACAGCTCAACCCTATGTTTACGATATTGATTCACCGGAAAACTTAGACTATTATATAGTTAAGGATATTAGGCAAGATGTAAATTACTCTATCCACATGGTTCATGGTATGCTTCTTGACAAACCTTTTATCAAAGGGATCCCCTACACCTTAGTTGATGATATTAAGGATACACTAGCTGATATTACCCTTTCTGGCCACTACCATGCTGGATTTAAGACACTTAAAATAGACAATAAGTATTTTATTAATCCAGGAAGCATGGTAAGAATATCCAATAGCCTTAAAGAAATAGAGAGAATACCCAAGATAGTACTAATAGAATTTGGAAAAGATATTCAAATTACTGAAATACCTTTAGAATCTGCTTTACCTGGAGAAGAAGTATTAGATCGAAGTGAAATAGAAAAAAACCTATTTAAAAATGAAAGAATAATGGAATTTAAGCAGAGTATAGATGCTGCTTTAGACTTTGAGAAAATGGATATTAATGAAGTTTTGATTAGAGTATCCAATGCAGAAGGCGTTGAAGATAATGTGATAAAGGAAGCTTTAAGGAGAATTGCTAATGTTCAGATGAAAGGCATAAGTGGTGATTAATATGAAATATATTAAAAAGGTTATATTAGAAAATTTTCAATCCCATAAATATACTGTGTTAGAATTTAATGAGCAATTAAACGTAATAGTAGGGCCATCTGATAGCGGAAAAACAGCAATTCTAAGAGGGATTAGATGGGTTCTTTATAATGAGCCCTCTGGAGACTATTTCATACGGGAAGGAGAAAGTCATTGTTCAGTCACTTTAGAGTTTAACGATGGGACTAAAGTAAAAAGATTTAGAAGTAGGAGTAAAAATATTTATTACCTATATAACTTAGAAAATGATGAAATTGCATTTGAAGGATTTGGTACTTCTGTACCAGAAGAAATCTTAAATGCAACAGGAATAAAAAAGATACTTTTGGATAAAGACCTTTCTAAGCCCATCAACCTAAGTGATCAATTGGAAGGAGCCTTTTTATTATCTGAGAAAGGTTCTACTAGGGCAAGTTCTATTGGTAGACTTGTAGGTGTAAATATTATTGACGATACGATAAGAGACACATTAAAAGATATAAGAAACCTATCTGTAAAAAAGAAAAATATTGAGGAAAGATTACTGAAATTACAAGATGAACTATCTCAATATGAGTATCTAGAGGAATTGAAAAATAGAATTGAAAAAATCAATTATATTAGAGACAAGATTTCAACGAAAAAAAAGCTCTTGACTACTTATAGGAATTTCAATGAAAAATTACAACATTTATATAAAGAAAAAGAGGAAGCCAGTTACTATTTACAAAGACTAGATAATATTAATCTTCTATTGGATTTAAAAAATGATATATCTTCAAATATTAGCAAATTCAATTATCTAATAACTAAAAGAAATCAAATACATAAATTATCCCATGACAAAAAATATAATATGAATATAATTAATTCACTAAAAGAACTATCAAAAGTTGAAAAAAACACAAATAGTATAAGTAGTTTATTAAATCTAAATACTCAACTTTTGAAATATAAATCAGCTTTTAATAAGATTAATAAGGAAATTAGTGAATATTCTTTAGCTAAGGATAAATTAGAAGGAATCTCATATGTTGAAAATAACATAGATACAATGCTAATAGCAATCGAAAGAATGCAAAAACTAAATGGTTTAAAGGATAGAGAATATGCTATAAGAAAAAGTATCGCAATAGGTGAGAATTATATTGAAAGATTTAAAAATGTAGATGAAGTAAAAGTAATAAAAGATAACTTAGAAAAGAAATTAATTTTATTAAATAGATTAAATACCTTATTAAATAGCTTTACTTCAATTAATAAAGAAATTGAAAGCTCTAAACAGTTAATAAAACAGTATAAAAATACAATAGAAATAAAAGTTGAGGAATATAAGGACCTATTACTTAAGCAGGAAGTCTGTCCTCTATGTTTCAGTAATATTGATGATAGTAAAATTGAACACATAATAAGCCATTATATTTAGGAGGTATAATTATGGATTATGAAAAAGAATTAAATATCCTAAAGGAAAACCTAGAGAAAGCGAAAAACTTAAAATACAAGGCAGAAGCAAGATTAGAACAGCTTAATCAACAGGAAAATGAGATTGTTAAAGAATTAGAACAAATGGGCATAAAACCTAATGAGTTAGAAAGTGAAATAAATAAACTCACTGCTGAAATACAAAAGCTTTTTAAGGAAGCAAATGATTTATTACCTAAGGATTTATTAGAAAAGAAGGGATAAAATGATAGAAAACTTACAGGACCTAGATAGTTTTATTAATTATTCTAAAGAATATTTATCAAGAGAGCTGGGAAAACAAGAGATAATTAAGGAGCAAATAGAGCAAAGTAAAAAAGATTTAAGTAATATTGAAGAGGAGATAGACCTATTATCTAAAGTCAATATTTTACTTCAAAAGACTTCTGAATTCGCCAGAAACCAGGCAAAGAAACAAGTGGAATCTTTAGTTACTAAATGTTTGCAATATATATTTGAATCGGATATTGAATTCATAATTGAAATAGAGGAACTTAGAGGTAAATCAAATGCAGAGTTCTATGTGGTAAATACTATGGATGATATATTGATTAAAACCAAACCAGAGCTATCAAGGGGTGGTGGAGTAGTAGATATTGTTTCACTAGCACTCCGTATAGCTATTTTACAGACCCATAAACCTAAAATACAAGGACCCTTAATACTAGATGAACCTGCTAAACATGTTAGTGATGAATATATATTTAATGTTGCTGATTTTTTAAAGCAGACTTCAGAATTATTCAATAGACAAATAATAATGGTAACCCACAATAATCATCTGGCTGCCATTGGAAACAATGCCTATAGGGTTGATATAAAAGACTCCCAAAGCACTGTAAATAAGATTATATCTTGACATTATATAATAAAAGTAATAAAATTAGAATATATGTATTAAATACATGTTTGCTATTTTCATTTGTCACATATAAATGTAATTATTAAATGGAAATTAAATGCAGTATGGAACTTGAAAACTTTATACAATTGGAGGTGTTTAGTTATTGAAATTTTGTATGCAATTCTTGGAGCAATTATTGGCATTCCCGCTGGTTATATTATAAGAAAAAATATAGGCGAAGGTAAAATAAATAATGCTGAAGAGTTGGCTAAAAAAATTATTGAAGATGCAGAAAGGGATAGTGAAGCTAGGAAAAGAGAACTGTTACTAGAAGTAAAAGATGAAATTCATCGACTTAGAACAGAATCTGAAAGAGAAATTCGTGAAAGAAGAAGCGAGCTACAAAGACTAGAAAGAAGATTAGTTAATAAAGAAGAAAATGTTGATAGAAAATCTGAAGCAATTGAAAAGAAAGAAGAACTCCTTTCAAATAAAATTAAAGAATTAGAAGAAAAGGAAGTTCAAATTGAAGAAATATATAAGGCCCAAGTATCGGAGTTAGAAAGACTTTCAGGGCTCTCATCTGATGAAGCTAAAGAAATTCTATTAGACGAAATCAGGAAAGACATTATTCACGAATCAGCTCTAATGATTAAAGAAATGGAAAATAAAGCTAAAGAAGAAGCAGACAAAAAAGCAAGGGAAATTATTACTACAGCGATTCAAAAATGCGCAGCTGATCATGTTGCTGAAGCTACGGTAACAGTAGTTGCCTTACCTAATGATGAGATGAAGGGTAGAATCATAGGTAGAGAAGGTAGAAATATTAGAACACTAGAAACTTTAACTGGTATTGACTTAATCATAGATGACACACCAGAAGCAGTAGTTCTATCAGGTTTTGACCCTGTAAGAAGGGAAATTGCAAGAATTGCTTTAGAAAAACTTATTGTAGATGGCAGAATACATCCTGCTAGAATTGAAGAAATGGTTGAAAAAGCTAGAAAAGAAGTAGAAAATGTAATTCGTGATGAGGGAGAGCAAGCGGCGTTCGATGTAGGCATTCATAATCTTCATCCTGAAATTATTAAACTACTTGGAAGGCTTAAGTATAGAACAAGTTATGGTCAGAATGTCTTAAAACATTCAATTGAAGTGGCGCATCTTGCAGGAATTATGGCAGCAGAATTAGGTGCTGACATAAAAATAGCTAAAAGAGCAGGATTATTACATGATTTAGGTAAAGCTGTAGACCATGAGGTAGAAGGTCCTCATGTTGAGATAGGGGTAGACCTTGCTAGGAGATTCAAGGAATCAAAAGAAGTATTACATGCTATTGCTGCTCATCACGGTGATGTAGAGCCTCAAACTATTGAGGCGGTTTTAGTACAAGCCGCAGACGCAATTTCGGCAGCAAGACCAGGTGCTAGAAGGGAGACACTTGAAGCATACATTAAGAGATTGGAAAAATTAGAAGAAATAGCAAATTCCTTTGATGGAATTGAAAGGTCCTATGCTATCCAAGCTGGTAGGGAAATTAGAATCTTGGTTAAATCTGACGAAATAAGTGAAGATGAAATTGTTCATACAGCAAGAGATATCGTAAAGAAAATTGAAGCAGAACTAGATTACCCTGGACAAATTAAGGTTAATGTAATTCGTGAGACTAGGGCTATAGAATATGCTAAATAATATTTTTATAAATATATTTATTATTTAGTAATATTTAAAATATTTAATAGAGGGGGCTATTTTTAATGGAAGTATTAAAAGTATCAGCAAAATCAAGTCCAAATTCTGTTGCAGGTGCGTTAGCAATGGCAGTAAGAGAACACGGAGCTGCAGAAATGCAAGCTATTGGTGCAGGTGCCATTAACCAAGCTATAAAAGCTATAGCAATAGCAAGAGGATTTGTTGCACCAAGTGGATATGATCTTATTTGCATACCAGCCTTCACTGATATTGTAATAGATGGTGAAGAAAGAACAGCTATTAAGCTAATCGTTGAGCCAAGATAATATAAGGAAACCTGCCTTTTAGGCAGGTTTTTTACATAATAAAGTTTCTTACATTGGGAGGAAAATTATGTTATTCGATTTACATGTTCATACTAATCATTCAGATGGTATATTTTCTCCAGAAAAAGTAGTTGACCTAGCAATTGAAAGAAACCTGCAGGGGATAGCTATCACTGACCATGATACTGTTTCAGGCATTGAGCTTGCCATCCAGTACAGTAAAAATTATACTAACTTTACAGTTATTCCAGGCATCGAGTTTAGTACCATATTTAATGATGAAGAAGTTCATATACTTGGTTTTTTTATTAATCCCTTAGATCCAAATATTTTAGAAATAACTACAAAGCTCAAAAATAGCAGACTAAATAGAGGAATTAATATGGTCAATAAATTAAAGGACCTAGGATTTCATATTAGGATAGATGAAGTAATAGAAATATCAGGCGGAGAGTTAATTGGTAGGCCCCATATAGCCAGAGTTTTAATTAATAAAGGATATGTCAATAGTATTGAAGAAGCCTTTAATAAGTATTTAGATAGGGGAAGACCCGCCTATATTGAAAGATATAAGCTAACAATTACAGATGCTATATCGATTATTAAAAATAGTGGTGGATATGCCATATTAGCTCATCCTGGTCTATTAAAGGATAAAAGTATT
Organism: Tissierellia bacterium; assembly: GCA_012519355.1. Lineage (GTDB taxonomy): Bacteria > Bacillota > Clostridia > Tissierellales > Tissierellaceae > JAAYFT01. The sequence continues at coordinate 10,319 of JAAYQJ010000159.1, forward strand.
ATTGAATATTGTATAAAGTCAGGTATAGATGGTATAGAATGTATTCACTCAAAGCATAGTCAATTAGATTTGGCATACCTAAAAACAATTGCTAAAGCAAATAATTTAATAATTACAGGTGGATCTGATTTTCATGGGGATAATCTTGATTTATTAGGAATGTTTTCAATAGATTTAAATAATATTCCTAAATTTAAGGAGAGGATATAATTGGTAACATATAGAGGGGAGAGGCAAAGGCAATTTCCTTCAAAAATAAGTACAACGTCATTTGTAAAACTGTATATTTTACACTTATTACAAGAAAGAAGCTATTATGGAAATAAAATAAAGGACGAAATCAAGAAAAGGTTAGATGGTAAATGGGAGCCTAGTCCAGGCATGATCTATCCCCTTCTTAGGGAAATGGAAGAGGATGGGTATATAGTAGGATTGTGGGAAGAACCTGATAAAAGATCTATAAGAAGGTACAAAATTACAGATGAGGGGATTAAGCATTATAAAGTAATATTAATGCAAAATAAGTCAACCTTTGAAGATTCTTTACTTATTATTAGAAATGTGTTAAAAGATATATATAAGATAAAATTATAACAATGGAGGGTATATCACATGAATTTTAATCTATCAAAAAAAGGATTAGGTATTTCACCTTCAGTAACATTAGCAATAACAGCTAAAGCAAAAGCTATGAAAGACTCTGGTGTAGATGTCATCAGCTTTGGAGCAGGAGAACCTGATTTTAATACCCCTGAGAATATTCAAGGTGAAGGAATAAGGGCAATAAAAGAAGGTCTTACTAGATATACTCCTGCCTCTGGGATTTTAGAGTTAAAAAAAGCTGTTTGTGAAAAACTATCAAGGGATAATTCACTAAGCTATGAGCCAAAAAATATAGTAATATCCAACGGGGCTAAACATTCAATCTATAATACCCTAATGGCCATTATAAATCCTGGAGATGAAGTAATAATTGGTAAACCTTATTGGGTTTCCTATCCTGAACTAGTAAGATTAGTAGATGGTATTCCTGTATTCATCGAAAGCAAGGAAGAAAATAATTTTAAATTTAGTGTAGATGATTTAAATAAGGTATTAACAAATAAGACTAAAGCATTAATATTAAATAGCCCAAGTAACCCTACTGGTTCAACATATTCAAAAGATGAATTAGTTGAGATTGCAAATTGGGCAGTTAAGAATAATATATTTATTATCTCAGATGAAATCTATGAAAAGCTTATCTATGATGGAAAAGAACATATATCAATAGCTTCTATTAATGAGAATATCAAAAATTTAACCATAGTAATTAATGGAATGTCAAAGGCCTATGCAATGACTGGCTGGAGAATTGGATATTCCGCTTGTCATGAGGATATTGCAAAAGTAATGTCTAA
>JAAYQJ010000160.1 GCA_012519355.1 Tissierellia bacterium
GTTTTACGCTTGGTTTTTCATAATGTTCTCTTTTTCTGACTTCTCCAAGGACGCCAGCACGAGCACATTGTCTTTTAAACCTTTTCAAAGCACTGTCAAGAGATTCATTTTCTCCAACTCTAATTTCTGCCATAGACTTCTCCCTCCTCTCTCTACTACAAGAGTACACGATACTATATCTATCAAGGGTTGTGCACTAGACCATTATACATTATTATTTCAAATATTTCAACTAGTATTTAGCCTGGAGGCCACAACAATTTTCTCTTGCCTAATACATGAAAATGAATATGGTCTACAGTTTGTCCTCCATCAAGTCCACAATTATTAACTATCCTATATCCTTCATCTAAGCCTTTTTCTTTAGCTAATTTTGAAGCTATAAATAAAAGATGACCCATTAGATCTTTATTATCTTCATCTATATACTTAGCAGAGATTATATGTTCCTTTGGAATAACTAAAAAGTGAACTGGAGCTTGAGGATTCACATCTTCAAAGGCTATTGCTCTTTCATCTTCATAGATTATTGTACTTGGTATCTGGCCTTTTATTATTTTACAGAATATACAATTATCCAAGCTTTCCACCTCCTTAACCCTTGTTAATTATTTCTCCTACTAAGTAGTCATCTTTTCCTTCTTTAATATTTACATTTACAATGCTTCCTATAAGGCTTAAATCCTTCTTTGCTTTCACCCTAATATAGTTACTAGTATATCCTTCCATGAAATTTTCATCTTTTTTGCTTTTTTCTTCGAATAATACTGATAAAGTGGCATCTATGAAATTAGAATTGAATTTCTTCATTTGCTCTTCTCCTAAGGAGATTAGCCTTTCTGACCTAATACTTTTAATATTTCCGTCTACCTGGTTTTCATGTTTTGCTGCAGGTGTTCCACGTCTTGGAGAATACTTGAAGACATGGATTCTAGAAAAACCAATTTCCTTTACAAATTCATAGGTCTCATTAAACTCCTCTTCTGTCTCACCAGGAAAACCAACTATTATATCTGTTGTTATTCCTGCATTAGGCATATATTGTCTTATTATATCTACTATATTCTTATATTCTTCAGGAGTATACTTCCTATTCATTCTCTTTAAAACTGTAGGAGAACCAGATTGTAAGGAAAGGTGGAAATGGTCGCATACCTTGCCAATCTTGACAATCCTCTCCATAAAATCATGGTCTATTAAAGTAGGCTCTATAGAGCTTAGTCTAATTCTTTGAATTTTATCTATTTTACCTACTTCCTCCAAGACTTCTATTAAAGATATATCCTTCTTATCCTTGCCATAGGAGGCCACATGTATACCAGTAAGGACTATTTCTTTAAATCCTGCCTCAGCAAGTTTTTTAGTCTCCTTAATAATATCATCTAAATCCCTACTCCTAATTGGGCCCCTTGCATAAGGTATTATACAGTAGGAGCAAAATTGGTTACATCCATCCTGTATTTTAATATAAGCCCTAGTCTTAGATTTTATGTCTTTAATATTAATAGTTTCAAATTCTTTTTGAGTCCTTATATTTTTTACAACATTTATTTTTTCTTTATTAACCTTAGCTTTTTCACATAATTCTACTATTTTATTTCTATCAGTAGTCCCAATAATAACATCTACCCCTTCGATTTTAGATACTTCTTCTGGGGCCACTTGGGAATAACAGCCAACTACTGCTATTAAAGCATCTTTATTGTTTTTCTTGGCTTTAGAAATAAACTGTCGGGATTTTCTATCGGATAGGTTTGTAACTGTACAAGTATTTATTACATAAATATCAGCGATTTCATTTTCATTTACAATCTTATAACCTTCTTTTTCAAAGATTTCCTCCATAGCTTCTGTTTCATATTGATTTACCTTACATCCTAGGGTATAACAAGCTACTGTATTCATTAAATCACTCCTAAATCTCCAAATTCATATAATAGTATGGTAGTTGCAACAGCCCCTGCCGTTTCTGTTCTAAGTATTCTAGGTCCTAAGGTAAATATATTTGCACCCAGGGATTTCAATCTTTCTATTTCATCTTGTTCAAATCCTCCCTCAGGTCCTATTATTAAGTGTATTTTATCCCCATCTAATTTAAGATTTCCCTTTATGGAATTCCTTTTTTCATCTTCGTAGGGAACTACAATATTTTTTTCATTTTTTAATATATTTGCCATTTGGTCAAAGGATATAATATTGTGAACCTTGGGAAGAATATCTCTCTTACTCTGTTTAGCAGCCTCGTCTGCTATTGTATTCCATCTTTCAACCTTGGCCTCTTCCTTTTTTATATCCTTAACCTTTACTACTGACCTTTTTAATGCCACAGGGTAGAACTCCTTAACTCCTATTTCTGTGCATTTTTGTATGATTGTGTCCATTTTATTCCCCTTGGCAAGTCCTTGATATAAGACTATATGAATAGGAGATTCATTCCTTCCTTTGTTCTTTTCAATAACTTGGGTTAAGACTTTATCCTTTTCCAATCTAATTATTTCGCAAAGATATACATAACCATCTATTACTACTTCAATTTTTTCTTTTACTTTTAGCCTTAAAACATCTTTAATATGTTTAACATCCTTGCCTATAATCTCAATATTATTATCAATTAACTGTTCTATATTAGCAAAAAATCTATGCATACAATTCACCTAATCATTTTTAGCTAAAATCAAAGCCCATTCATTTTTCTGCTTGGTTTCCAATATTTTAAATCCATTTTCCAAAAGGGCTTTTTCAACCATGGGTATCTTTTCTTCAATAATACCAGATGTAATAAAAATTCCCTTATCTTCTAAATGGGATTTTAAATCTCCAATCATCTCTACAATTATTTCTGCTATGATATTGGACACTATTATGTTAGCTTTCCCTTCTACCACATCTAGTAGGTTGCCTTTTTTAACTTCTATAATATCTTCTACTTGATTTATTATAATATTTTCATTTGATACCTTAATGCAAACCTCATCTAGGTCTACTCCTACTACCTTCTCTGCTCCTAGTTTTGCAGCAACTATGCTTAGTATTCCACTACCACAACCAATATCATAGACAATATCTCCTTGTTTTACATATCTTTCAAGGGCTTCAGTACACAATATTGTTGTTTCGTGAGTTCCTGTACCAAAGGCCATACCAGGGTCTAATTCTACTAAAATATCACCTTCTTCAGGAGTATAGGCCTCCCAAGTAGGTTTTATAACTATCCTCTCTCCAATTTTAGTAGGCTTATAGTACTTTTTCCAATTTTGTGCAAAATCTTCATCATCCACCATGGTTACAGTTACTTCTGGTTGAGCCTCCTTTAAAATAGGATTATTTCTTATTTTATACTTTATTTCCTGAACAATATAATCTAAGTCTTCTGCTTCTGAAAAATAAGCCTTAATAACAATATCATCCGATTCAACATTGATTAGATCTGGATCTATAAATGCCCAACTTTCTGGAGATTGAGATAATTCTAGTATGTCCCTAGGATCTTCTATAGCTAAACCTGTAGCTCCTACATCGTATAAAATACTAGAAATTAACTCTTCATATTTTGGTGTAGTTTTTATTTGAACCTCAGCCCAATTCATATTTACACATCCTATCTTATAAAATCTAACTTAATTATACCCAAAGTACAAAAAAATTAAATATATATTGTTATTTTTTTGCTTAATTAAAGGCATCTTTCATCTTTTTAAAAAAACCTTTTTTGATTTCCTTGTAATCATCTCCCATATCCTTAGCAAATTCCCTCAACAATTGTTTTTGCTTCTCTGTCAACTTGGTTGGGACTTGCACATCTACAGTAAAGTATAAATCACCTCTACCATATCCCCTAAGATTAGGTACCCCCTTATTCTTTAGCCTAAATTCTGTTCCTGTTTGGGTACCTTCTGGAATGTTGAATTTTTCAATTCCTTCTAAGGTTGGAACTTCAATTTCTGCTCCTAGGGCTGCTTCAGTAAAGGAAATGGGGATACTTACATATATATTATTTCCTGAACGATTAAATATTTTATCCTCTAAAACATTTATATAAATATATAAGTCTCCACTGGGTCCTCCCCTATCTCCAGCCTCACCTTCTCCTTTCATGGAAATAATTGAGCCTGTGTCAACACCTGCTGGGACCTTTACCTTCATTTTTTTAGTCTTTATTACTTTTCCTGTACCTTCACAGCTATCACATTTTTCTTTAATTACCTCACCGGTCCCCCCACATGTATTACAAATGGAAGTCCTTACAAATTGACCAAAGGGAGTTCTTTGGGCATATCTAACTTCCCCTGTACCATGACATGTAGGACAGGTTTCTTTCCCTGTTCCATGTTTGGCCCCAGTGCCATTACAAGTAGTACAGTTTTCAGTTCTCCTAATTTGAATTTCCTTTTCTGTACCAAAGACCGCTTCTTTAAATTCTAGATTTAAATTATACCTTAAATCAGCCCCTCTTACAGGACCTTGTCTTCTTCTACTACTACTAGAAAATCCACCACCAAAAATATCAAATAAATCATCAAATATATCACCAAAGCCACCGAAATCTTGGCTATATCCTCCACCATTTTGAGGGTCTACTCCTGCATGACCAAATCTATCATATCTAGCTCTTTTTTCAGTGTCAGATAAAACTTCATAAGCTTCCGTTACTTCTTTGAATTTTGCTTCAGCCTCTTCTTTATTATCTGGATTTAAATCAGGATGATATTTCTTGGCTAATTGTCTATATGCTTTTTTTATTTCATCCTCTGTTGCGTCTTTTGCTACCCCTAAAAGTTCATAGTAATCCCTCTTTGCCAATCCTTTCACCAACCTTTTTATAAACTATAACTATTATATCAAACAATTAAGCTAAATCAAATGATTTAGCTTAATTGAATTCCTATTAATCTTCATCTACTACTTCGTAGTCAGCATCAACCACATCGTCATTATCATTGGATTGAGCTTCCCCTTGATTTGCCTGCTGCTCATATAGTTTTTGAGATATCTTATAGAAGCTTTCTGTTAATTCTTCAGATTTCTTCTTGATTTCGTCGTAATCTTCACCTTCTAAGGCCTTCTTTAATTCATTTAATTTTTCTTCAACTTGTGATTTTTCATCTTCAGTTATTTTACCTTCTAGTTCCTTTAGTGTTTTATCTGTTTGGTAAACTAAGGAGTCTGCATTGTTTCTAATTTCTATTCTTTCCTTTTTCTTCTTGTCTTCCTCTGCAAACCTTTCAGCTTCCTTTATCTTTCTTTCTATTTCATCATCGGAAAGTTTTGTTGAAGCTGTAATTGTTATTCTTTGCTCTTTACCAGTACCTAAATCCTTGGCACTTACATTTACTATACCGTTGGCATCTATATCAAAAGTTACCTCTATTTGTGGTACTCCTCTTGGAGCTGGTGGTATTCCTGATAATTGGAATCTACCTAGGGTAGTATTATCAGCTGCCATTTGCCTTTCACCTTGTAGGACATGGATGTCTACAGAAGTTTGATTGTCTGCAGCTGTTGTAAAGATTTGGCTCTTCTTAGTAGGTATAGTTGTATTCCTTTCGATTAACCTAGTAGTTACTCCACCTAGGGTTTCAATACCTAAGGATAGGGGTGTAACGTCTAATAACAGCAAGTCTTTAACTTCTCCTGCTAATACTCCACCTTGAATAGCTGCACCTAAGGCAACACACTCATCTGGATTAATGTCTTTTTGTGGTTCCTTACCTATTAGCTTCTTAACTGCATCTTGTACAGCTGGAATCCTTGTGGAACCTCCAACTAGTATTACTTTTTCTATTTCTGATGCATTTAATCCAGCATCTTTTAAGGCTGCTCTAACTGGTTCTAATGTTGCTTCAACTAAATCAGCTGTTAGTTCGTTGAACTTTGCCCTAGTTATATCCATATTTAAATGTAAGGGTCCTGCTTGTGTAGCAGTTATAAATGGTAAGTTTATATTTGTTGACATGGTGGAGGATAATTCCTTCTTTGCCTTTTCAGCAGCTTCCTTTAATCTTTGTAAGGACATCTTATCTTGTTTTAAATCAACACCATTTTCCTTTTTAAACTCATCAGCTATATAGTTTACTAATTTTTCATCAAAATCATCTCCACCTAGGTGGTTGTTTCCTCTTGTAGCTAATACCTCATATACTCCATCACCAATTTCCAATATTGAAACGTCAAAGGTACCACCACCAAGGTCAAATACCATAATCTTCTTTTGGCCTTCTTCTTTATCCATACCATAGGCTAGAGCTGCAGCTGTTGGTTCATTGATAATTCTCTTAACCTCAAGGCCTGCAATTCTTCCTGCGTCTTTAGTTGCTTGTCTTTGGCTGTCTGTAAAATATGCAGGAACTGTAATTACTGCTTCAGTAATTGTTTCACCTAAGTAATTTTCTACGTCTGATTTGATTTTTTGTAAAATCATAGCAGAAATTTCTTCAGGGCTATATTTTTTGCCATCTATATCAACTTTATGCTCTGTACCCATTTTTCTTTTGATAGAGCTAATAGTTCTATCAGGATTTGTTATTGCTTGTCTTTTTGCAGTTTCACCAACAAGTCTCTCACTTTCCTTAGTAAAAGCTACTATGGATGGGGTAGTTCTATTTCCTTCTATATTTGGTATTATAGTAGGTTCTCCACCTTCCATAACTGCTACGCATGAGTTAGTTGTACCTAAGTCAATTCCAATTATTTTTCCCATATATATTCCTCCCTAATAATTCTTATTTTGCAACCTTAACCATTGATGGTCTTATGACTTTATCTTTAAACTTGTATCCTTTTTGTAAGACTTCTATTATCTTACCTGATTCATATTCATCATTATCTTCCATAAATACAGCATGATGGAAATTTGGGTCAAAGTCTTCATTTAATGCAATAATTTCTTCAACTCCATTATCCTTAAGAGCCTTCATCAATTGGTCATATATCATTTCTACACCCTTGTAGAAGTTGTCTTCCTTATCAGTTTCAGAACCTAAAGCCCTTTCAAAATTATCTATAATAGGTAGTAAACTTGTAACAAAAGGCTCTATGGCAAAGTTTATAGTGCTTAGCTTCTCTTTTTCTGCTCTCTTTCTAAAATTTATAAAATCAGCTTGAAGCCTTAATAGCCTGTTATTTAATTCTTGAATTTCCTTATCCTTATCAGTAATATTATCATCAGGATTTTCTTCTAAGGGCATCTCATTTTCCTGCATATCTTCTATATCCTTATTTGTTCCGTTGTCCTCCAGCATTAAATCACACTCCTTAGTTTATCTTTCTTATCTTTATGTTTATCTTTTTCTACCTAATAACATGTCTATAATTTCTGATATATTTATTGATACTAGATAGAGATTACTTATTGCATTATAATAGTCCATCCTAGTAGGACCAATTACTCCAATTTTACCAATTACCTTATCCCCCAATCTATAATTGGCAGTTATTAAACTGCAATCTTTAATGGGTGCATATACATTTTCGCTACCTATGGAAATTTCAATATCCTGAGTTATAGAGTTGTTTAAAAGAAGGTCTACAATCATATCCTTATCTTCTATGAAAGAAATGAAAGTTTTAGCCTTTTCTAAATCCTTATACTCAGGAAAATCCAATATTTTTGTAATACCATCTGCATATATATCAACATCATAAATGTCTTCCAAGGCTTTATTTATTACTGGAATAACACTATCGATTATATTCTTATAATCATAGATTTCCTTAATTATGTCATTGGCTAAGTCATCGTTAATCTTATCAACTGGCAAGCCCTTCAATTTATCGTTTAACATATTGGATATGGTATTTATTTGGTCTTCCGATATGCCTGTATTCAATCTAAAAATAGAATTTTTAACTACACCTGTATCACTTACTATGGTCATAAGGACCTGGTGTTCATCTATGGGAACCAATTGTATAAGCTTTATTCTAGCCCCCTTCATCTTTGGTGATACTGCTAGGGCAGTATAACTTGTGATTGCAGAAAGTATCTTAGCGGAATTTTGCAGCAAATGGTCTATTTCCCTTGATTCTTTTAGTAATACCTTCTTTATTTCCTCTTTTTTATCATAATCTATTTTTGGTTTTAACATCTTTAATAACTGGTCAACATATAATCTATATGCCTTATCTGATGGAACTCTTCCAGCAGAGGAATGGGGTTTGTTTAAATATCCTAAATCCTCCAAATCGGACATTTCATTCCTAATAGTAGCAGAACTAACTCCTAAGTCATATTGTTTAGTTATAGTTCTTGACCCTATTGGCTCTGCGCTTAAGATATAGGAGTTAATTATGGCATACAGAATCTTAAGTTTTCTATCATCTAGCATATTACCACCTCGAATCTAACTAAGACTAGACGGATTATTAGCACTCTATGTCGCTGAGTGCTAATACTTAAGATTTAAAGTTACCATTACTTATAAATTTTGTCAATAGTTTTTACTAAAATTTTCAATTATTTAAGAAAATCTACTTCAACTAGGTTTGACAAATCTAATCCTTTTTTAGTAAGCCTAATGGCTTTACCATTATCTATTATTAATCCCCTATTAGTATGCTTATCTATTGGATCCTTATATATAGCTTCTATATCTACATTAAATCTCTTTTTAAATTCCTCTTTATCTATACCATTTATTTTTCTTATACCTAGTATACAATATTCCTCAATTTCTGTAGATTTATCTATTGCCTCTTCCCCTTCTATAGGTAAAAGCTTTCCCTCTAGTTTCTCAATATAGTCTAAGATATTTGAAGTATTAAAAAACCTCATGTTTTCCATATATGAGTGGCTACTCAATCCTACTCCTAAGTAGGGGGCCAGTTCCCAATAAACTAAATTATGCCTACATTCATAATTAGGCAAGGCATAATTTGAGATTTCATAATGATTATAGCCTTTTTCAACTAAAAATTCTGTAGATTTATGGTACATTAGCCTTTCTTTATCTTCCTTTGGTAGGTTTAGTTTTCCCTTTTTCTCAAGATTATAAAATTGGGTCCCTTCTTCTAGGATGAGGCTATAGTGGGATATATGTTCTACACCAAGGCTTATAGCTTCTTCTAAGGTAAGCAATACCTCTTCTAAGGTCTGGTTAGGTAGGCCAAACATTAAATCCATATTTATGTTTTCAAATTTTTCATCCCTTAACAGCTTATAGCTTTCATAAATCTGGTCCTTATTATGGATTCTCCCAATGGATTTTAGGATTGAATCATTGAAACTCTGGACCCCCATACTTACCCTGTTTATGCCAGCTTCCTTGTATATTTTTACCTTTTCCTTATCTATGGTTCCTGGATTTACCTCAATAGTTACCTCTAGATCTTTAAATATATTAAAGTTCTTATACAAATGGCCAAGTAAATCGTAAATGTATCTAGCCTCTATGGCAGAAGGAGTGCCACCACCTATGAATATGGTTTTAATGGTATAATCCCTTAGTCTTTCTTTATATAAATCTAATTCAACCATTAAACTCTTCATATATTTAGGAATCTTATCATTCATATTAGAAAAGGAAGTAAAGTCACAATAATAACATTTCCTTATGCAAAAGGGAATATGAATATAAATTGATATCTCTTTCATTTTATCCTCCATAAGAAAATAGGAACGAAAGGTCGTTCCTAATTATTTATTCTCATCATATTTCAAGACAGTTAAGAAGGCTTCCTGTGGAACTTCCACAGACCCAATTTGTCTCATTCGTTTTTTACCCTCTTTTTGTTTTTCTAATAATTTTTTCTTCCTTGAAATATCTCCTCCATAACATTTAGCTAATACGTCTTTTCTAAGGGCTCTTATGGTTTCCCTAGCAATTATCTTGGAACCAATGGCAGCCTGAATAGGTATAGCAAATTGGTGTCTAGGTATTACATCGGTTAATCTCTCTGCTATGCTTCTGCCTCGTTCATAGGCCTTGTCCTTGTGGACTATTAGAGAAAAGGCGTCTACCAGTTCTCCATTGATTAGGATATCTAGTTTAACTAGTTCTGATTCCTCGTAGCCTTTCAATTCGTAATCTAGGGAGGCATATCCCTTAGTCTTTGATTTTAGAGCATCAAAGAAATCATAAATAACCTCGTTTAAAGGTAACTCATAATGTAATACAACCCTTTTCTCTTCCAAATACTCCATATTTAGAAATTTGCCTCTTTTGTTTTGACAAAGTTCCATTATTGCACCTACGTGATCAGTAGGAGTCATAATATTTGCTGAAACTATGGGTTCCTGCATTGAAGCTATCTCAGTTTCTGGTGGAAGATTGGATGGGTTTTGAATCTCTAGGACTTCACCTGTAGTCTTAGTTATCCTATAGATTACAGAAGGAGCCGTAGTAACTATGTTTAAGTCGAACTCTCTTTCTAATCTTTCTTGAACAATTTCCATGTGTAGTAGGCCTAAGAACCCACATCTAAAACCAAATCCTAAGGCAGCTGATGACTCAGGCTCAAATACTAAGGAAGCATCATTTACCTGTAATTTCTCCAAGGCCTCCCTTACTGTGTTAAAGTCTTCTCCTTCAGCAGGATAGATTCCACAGTAAACCATAGGTACTACCTTTTTGTAGCCTGGAAGGGGTTCTTCTGTTGGATTATTATTATCTGTAATAGTATCCCCAACTCTAGCATCCTTCACATTTTTTATACTAGCAGTTACATATCCTACGTCCCCTGCTTCTAACCTATCTACTGACACATGTTTTGATGTGTTAATACCTACTTCTACTACTTCATAGGTTTTTCCTGTAGACATCATTTGGATTTCCATACCAGGCTTTAAAGTGCCTTCAAAAACCCTAACATAACAAACAACGCCTTTATAGCTATCATAATATGAGTCAAAGATTAATGCCTTTAATGGTGCCTTTGGATCACCCTTTGGGGCAGGTACATGTTTAACTATAGCCTCCAGTACATCTCCTATGTTTAATCCGTCCTTAGCAGAAATGAGAGGAGCATCTTCACAATCTATTCCTATTATATCTTCTATTTCCTTTTTTACTTCATCAGGTCTTGCACTAGGCAAGTCAATTTTATTTATTACGGGAACTATTTCTAAATCTTGGTCTAGGGCCAAATATACATTTGCCAGGGTTTGGGCTTCAATTCCTTGTGTAGAGTCAACTACCAAAATTGCACCTTCACAGGCTGCTAAAGATCTAGATACCTCGTATGTAAAATCCACATGTCCTGGGGTATCTATAAGGTTTAACAGGTATTCATCCCCATCCTTTGCCTTATACACTAATCTTACAGCCTTTAATTTTATAGTAATGCCTCTTTCCCTTTCCAAGTCCATATTATCCAATACTTGATTTTGCATTTCCCTTGAAGTTAACATACCAGTCTCTTCAATTAATCTATCAGCTAAAGTCGATTTCCCATGGTCTATATGTGCTATGATGGAAAAATTTCTTATATTCTCTTGTTTTATTCTCTCCATACTTTTCCTCCTTATGAAGTTTCCAATAACCAATTATAGCAAAAAATTCTAACAATGTAAAACTAAAAGACCAGAAAAACTGGTCTTTAAAATTTTTTTTATTATGTCTAAATCAATAATATAAGAATTCCCAAAAATATCTACTTGCCTTGTTTTTAAATCAAATCTAAAAATATTGGGATTATCTAAGCAATCTAATTCTACTATATTTTGATTAACTGTTTCAAGTCCAAAATACAAGAATATTAACAATAGGAAGATACAAAATCTTTTAGCCCTTTTAATCCTTTTTTCTTTTCTTATTCTTAGATTTCTTTCTAATCTTGTTTCCATAGTATCACCAAGATTAGAATTGCCATTTTATTGATTTATTATACTATAGTTTATTTAATTTTCCCAAACCTTTTATCTATAGGAAAATATCTAAAGCCAGTAATTCCTTTTATGGTTTCAATAGATATGCATCCAAAGTATCTACTGTCCTTTGATGCACCTTCATCCCTATTATCACCAAGGACAAATACATGGTCCTCTGGAACCACCCACCTGTTTTTATCATATACATGTGTATATGCATCTTCATCTATATAATCTTCCTTTAATAAAGAACCATTTAAATATACCTTACCATCTATGATTTCAACTATATCCCCTTCAATACCTATTACCCTTTTTATATAATCTTTTTTAGGTACATCTGGAGCTTCTAATACAACTACATCTCCTCTAGAAGGTCCACCAAAATATAAAGATAATTTGTTTGCAAACAATCTATCTCTTTCATGAAGTGTTGGATACATTGAGTTGCCTAATACATAGGTAGTATTAAATACAAAGGTCTTTATTAGTACAGCTATTACAATAGCTAGACCTATACTCTTTATCCATTCCAAAACTTCCTTCTTAACGTCCTTATTGTTCTCTTCCATTTATGTTCCCTCCTACACTTCCTTGGAAATATTATATCACTTATGTTTTTTTTTGCAAAGATTATTCTTCTATCAAGCTGTTAATGGCTAAAGCCAGGACTTCTGCCACTAGCTTTGCTCCTTCTGTTGCTTCCTCTAAGCTATTAAAATTATATCCAACTTCAACTAAAGCTGAGTAGTCTGATAAATGTTGATTATATTTACCCATTGGTTTGATAATTATACCTGTACATAAGTCAGGATATAGGGTATCTGATACAGCCTTTATATATTTGGCAAAGCTTAAAACCTGGTCATAATTAGGAGAATCTGGCCCCACTACTAATGAAAAGGTGGCCACTTCCTTACCATTGATTTTTACTTTTGATTTTTTCCTTACGCTATCAATATTGGGGCTGTTTTCTTCTATACCATCCCTATGTATATCTAATAATATTTTTAGATTATCTGATTCATCCCTCTTCTTTACTATTGTATTGTAGCTCCTAGCATAAGATTGGCTATAAGACGGTAGATCATGATATGTTACCACATGTTCAACTTTATGGCCATTAGCTTCTAGTATAGTAGATATAATACTTCCAATATTAATCATATTATATCTTCTATCAGAACTCCTATAATTATCCTTCTCAGCAAGTAAGTAGGATTCTGTGGCATGGGTGTGGTATATAAGTATATATGGTTTATTTCTATCTATTTTAAATTTATTAACCATTAAAGGTTCAGGTATGTTTTCCACCTTATTCATCCCATCAGAATCCTTAATAATAATTAAGCTCTCATATTCATCTAATCTTTCAATAATAATAATATCATTTGCATAGTCATAATCATTTTCGTCTACTTCATTAAACTCTCCATCAACATTTTCTAGATCA
>JAAYQJ010000161.1 GCA_012519355.1 Tissierellia bacterium
CCAGGTAGGTGATAAAGATATCTGTGGCTATTACTCCCTTCTTATAGGACTTAGTAGTAAATTGCTTAGATATAGTAATAACCATATCTCCAGTAATAGCATCTATATAGGGTTCAGTAATATAGAAATCATCTGTGGCCATAGCCCCAATATACCAAGGTCTAGAAGTAGGATCATAGTCTCCAGGTACATCATTGCCTATGGGAAAGTAATGGTCTTTATTACTATATCCTATATAATAGAGGTTATCTGGATATTTTGATGTTAACTCTGTCATAAGTCCAACCATATAGTCAGCCCCATGATCATCATTGTACATGATTCCATCAAGGGTCGTATCCAGGACATTCTTTTGTAGCTCTAACCACTTGTCCATCTCCTGGGCAGTCCCTTGGGCCTGTAATTCCACTCTTTGGTTTTCTACTTCTTTCAGCTTTACAATGGACAAAGTGTAGTTAATAGCTGAAATTGATAAAACACAAGCAATACAAATGATAATAGAAAATAACAATAGTTTACCTTTTAACTTCATTGGAACACTCATCTCCCCAAAATATTATCAAGTTTTCCATTTTTTTTAGCTGCTGCCAAATTATGTCGATTCATTATAAACTAAGTATATCATTATTAGAATTTAATAGCAATCCAAATAACTTGTTAAGTTATTTTCAAGGCCCTATCCAAAAGACCTTTCTAAAAAAAGAGCGAATTCTAATCTTTCTTGTACTTTTCCCAGGAAATATATCGAATAATAAATTTTTTATATTAGAATGGTAAATTTGGACTCCCTATTCTATGTAATAAGTGAAAGGTCACAAAAGGCCTAAAAATTAATAGGGAGGTGAGATAATGGCTATTGAAAACTTAAAGGAAAGAACAACCCTAAGACTTGAATTTGATGGAGGAATAGTAGACGGTAAGCAAAAACTGCTACCAAAGTCCTACTCTCAAATCAAGACTACTGCCAGTGATGAAGAGCTTTACAACACTGCTAACACCATAGCAGGCCTTCAAAACAAGGACTTAATGATCGTTAAGAAGATCGAAGTCTCTTCACTATTTGAAGAATAGTAGGACCAATTGACAATTGAAAATGGAAAATTGACAATTGCTTTTGACAGTAACATTGTCAATTGTCAACTGCACAATTGTCCATTGTAGAAGGGGGGTGAAAAAATGGATAAAAAGAAACTAGAATTGGAATTTCTAAATGAAGAAGGTAAGAAATTCGTAATTAGCATAGATGACCCAAGAGAAGACCTAACAGAACAAGAAGTAGGTTTAGCCATGGCAGATATAATCGCTAATAATGTATTTGTATCTTCCATGTATGATTTAGTAGAAGTCAATGGAGCAAGAATAGTGACTACATCAGTACAAACACTTGAAGTCTAAAAAAGAGGGGATAACCCCTCTTTTTTAATACTTAAACCTAGATATGCCTTCCTTTAATTCCTTGGCCAACTCAGCCAAAACAATACTGGATTCTGCAATTTCTGATATGGAAGCAGTTTGTTCTTCTACTGATGCTGCTGCTTCTTCAGTAGCTGCAGCATTTTCCTGTGCAATGGCTGCTAGGCTTTCAATCATAGTGATAATATAGTCCTTATTATCCTTCATTTGGTAGCCTATATCATTTATATTAGCTATTACATGGTTCATCTTTTCTATAGCCTTAGAAATACCTGTGAATTTTTGATTTGTCTCCCCTACACTCTCACTTTGCAACTTTGATATATTGGCTACCTCCTTCATAGTGGCCACAGCTTCCTGGGATTTTTGAGTCAAGTCTTCCACTATTGAAGTTATTTCTTCAGCAAAACTATTGGAGCTTTCAGCTAATTTCCTAATCTCCTCTGCAACTACTGCAAAACCACGACCTGCTTCTCCAGCCCTGGCAGCTTCTATATTGGCATTTAGGGCAAGTAGGTTTGTCTGTTCTGCAATGCTCCTAATCATACTGCTGGCTACTTCTATCCTTTCAGCACTTTCATTAGTACTGTTAATTACAGCTTGTATGTCTTCAATGGACTTGTTGTTGGATTCAGTATTCTCTAATAGTTCATCTATAATACGGAAGCCCTCTTCCTTTAATACATCAACTTCCTTAGTAGCTAGGTTTAGGTCCTTTAACAGGTTTTCATTTTTCTCAACTAAATTACCTAAGTCTTCTATATGCCTTAAGCCCTTCTCAGTATCTGAAGATTGATTAGTAGAACCCCTAGCTATCTCATCAACAGCACTTGCCATGGCATTGACAGCATTGGAAGAGTATTCACTAGAATGCTTCAGTTCTTCAGAAGATGAAGCCAAGGACTGGGCAGCATTAGTTATCCTTCTAGCAAAATCCCTAAGATTATCTATTATGCTTTGGAATGAGTTGGCCAGTAATCCTACCTCATCATCCCTTCCTAGTAAGTCACTAGATATATCCTCTGTAACATCTAAATTGGCTAAGGCTTAAACCTAGTAGTCTAGTAAATTTTATGACTTTAATCTATTTAATTAATATAGGTGAAGGAGGTGTTAAGATGGAAGATATATATTCTAGTGTAGCTAATCTTGGTTTCCCCATAGTCCTATCCATATACCTATTAGTTAGGATAGAAGGGAAGCTAAATCAGCTATCGGAAAGTATAATGGAATTATCTAAAACCATTGCAGGACAGAAATAGGGTAAAGCTAGCAGCTTTACCCTATTTTTTACCTTGGTATACAGATTACTTGACCTATTTGTAGATTATTTGGATTTACATTTGGATTTGCTCTCATAATAGCTTCTACTGTAGTATTAAACCTTATGGCAAGTAGATAAAAAGTATCTCCTGCCCTTACAGTATAAGGAGTAGTTCCTGGAGGACAAGTACTAGGTGGTGGAGTAACACACCTTACACCAAGTGCAGTCCAGGTATTTATCCCTACTATCCCATCAGGGACTAAGTTTCTACTTCTTTGGAAGGCGATTACTGCAGCTTGTGTCCTAGGTCCAAAAATACCATCTATTGGTCCTGGGTCAAATCCTGCATTTCTTAAAAGTTGTTGAAGTCTTGTAACATCAGGACCCCTACTTCCAATTGATAAGGTAGGACAATTGCTTGGCCCTGGTCCTGGTGAAGGCACACAGATTACTTGGCCTATAAACAATCTATTTGGATCTACTCCTGGATTAGCAGCTATTAAGGCGTCTACTGATATCCCAAAGGTTCTAGCTATTGAAAAGAACGTATCCCCTTGTCTTATGGTATAGGGCATGGAGTTTGGGGGACATGTTTGTTGTATATTTCTATCCATAGGTTTTCCTCCTCTATTTAATTTCTAGCTTATTACAATATATTCATTTGAATTTTTTTGGTTACGATGACTTATTAAAAGTCATCAATTTTTTTATACTACTTGAATTTAAACAAACGTTCTTATATAATCAACTTAATAGCAGAACGTTAGTTCTGGTTTGCAAAAGACAATTTCAGTATTGGGAGGAGGCGTTACAATGGAAAGTATTTTAAGAAAGGGATTAGTAGCATTATTACCAGAATATATAGACCTAAAGGGAAACTGTACAATAATCTTTGGAAGGGATACAAAAAAAATAATAGTTGAAAAATCCATAAAAGCTGTTATTAAATCTATAGCTAAATACTATATGCTAGACTTAAATGAGGCTAAGAAAAGATACAAGCCCTTAGTATCTTCATCTAACTTAATACCTATTCCTTTAACTAAGTCAGATGTATTTATACCAATAAAAACTAGAAGGCCTATGTATAAAAATGATGGAGCCTTTGGCTATGTTAATATAAAATATATTAAGGAAGTGAAAAGTAAAAAGGACCACACCTATATTTACTTAAATAACGGTCTTATCATTGAAGCCTTGTGTAACCTCTCTACTGTCGAGAAACACCTAAGAAACGGACATATAATCAGTAGATGTTATGAGGAAAGGGGTATAGTAGCTGAAGATGAAGAAAAATACAAGTCCCTAATCCCTGCTACTAAGGCAGATATTTCTATGATACTTAGTGAGATGAAAAAACAATTGGGGTAAGGACAAATATATAAGCCCTCAAATGAGGGCCTTATATGTTGAATTTTCTTTGTTTCTTTGTTATAATAATAGTAAAGATACAAAGAAATATGTATTATATTTATTTATTTTGCATATACTGTAAAGGATGTTTGAGCAATGTCTATTTGTACTGTGGAGCGTGATATTATGAATCGTAAAATAATCAGTGTTTCAAAAAAACGTCAAATCACGATACCCTTGCATTTCTATAAACACCTTAAGCTCGGTAGCGAGGTTGAATGCATACTTGAAGATGGCAAAATTATTATTCAACCTCTTCACCGTGAATCAAGTGAGTTTTCTGTTGAGATTCTAAAAGACCTCGTTTCTCAAGGGTATTCAGGTAATGAATTAATAAAGCAATTTGAAATACAAAGCCAAAACATTAAAAAGGCTGTTACCAATATGTTGGAAGAAGCAGATGCTATCGCAGCTGGTGAAAAAGAAGCAGCAAATTTCGATGATATTTTTGGTTCGGAGGACTGATTATGTACGAAATATTATTCAGTCCTCAAGCTGAACGTTTTTTTAAGAATATAAAAGACAAGTCATTAAAAGAAGTTTATAAAGTATCCCTCCTCAAATTAAAGGAAAATCCTTATATTGGACAGCCAAAACGTGGAGACCTAGCTGGTATATATGGTCTTGATGTAAAACATAAAGGTGTAAATTATGAAATTGCTTATACTATTAATGAAGCAAATGGGAAAAAAGTTATAGTTCTCCTTGCTGGAACAAGAGAAAACTTTTTATCTAGTATTTACCATTACATTTGAGTTACAAGTTGATGACAGCTATATTACAGGACAGGCTTCATAGTTAAATACTATCAAATATATATTGGTTAAACTATGGTACTAAGGTTGGTTTCTCAAGAGCCCTTGTCTTACCTAAACCTTATTCTTAAGTAATAAAGCCATTTTCTCTAAAGCCCTAGTCTTTGTATTGACAACAGTTCTATAGGTAACCCCAAGCCTACTGGCTATATCCTCTATCTTCATATTTTCAAAGTAATATAGGATAATCACTTCTCTTTGCCTATCTGTAAGCCTGTCTAATGCCTCTAATAGGTATTTATTATCTTCCTCATCTAAAATTAAGTCCAAGGCTTCCTTGTCTTCCGATACCAATAGGTCCATTAGCTCCACTTCCCCATCTCCCACCACTTCATTTAGGCTATGATGAATCTTTGTCTTATGCTTGTCTAAATACAAATATCTTAGCATGGTCTTAACATAGCCTAGAAAATGGACTCCCTTAGATGGTTCATAGTCTTCTATACACTCCAATATAATTAAATTTCCATCTTGGATTAGATCTTCATATTCTTTTGGCTTGTTGTAGTATCTCCTAATGGAACTAATGATCAAGGGCTGCAATCTATTGATTATCTCCTCCTTGGAAGCCTTATCCCCTGCCCTAGCCTTGTCTAACAAGCTATCAAACATAATATCTCCTCCCTTCAACCTCCAGTATAGGGAAGGGAGGCAAATATTGAAAAATAGGACTTTTAATAAGTCACATAAAAAAATTTAAGGAAAAACAAAAAGTCCTCGAAAATTTGGAGGACTTTGAATAAGTCTAGCTATGAATTTATATAAGTCATTGAAAATTTATTTTTCCAAAATTGCTACAACCATTTTAACAAAGCCTTCTTTTAAAACAGGCATCTTAGCAAAAGGAGCTAGAAAATCCCTTAGCGGTACTTCCCTATAATGAGATACATTATAACTTGTATCCTTTAGAAGCTCATTGAACCTTTTAATAGTCATACCATTAATATAGGAAAAATATTCTTTGCCCTTTTCATCTTTAGCTATTCTAAAGTCTATTCGTTTCTGCCCATCGGGTAAATCCTTGACTAGGTCTTTATAAACCTTAATTAGGGTCTCATCACTAAAGAATAGATGTACCCAAGGAAATCCTATAACATCACTTAAGTGGGCTCCAAAGGGGTGATAATAGGGTGGAAAGTTTACATATAATTTACCACCTTTTTTTAATACTCTATAGCATTCATTTAAGACCTTTAATGGCTCATCTACATGTTCCATGGCATCGTTCATTATTATGGTGTCGAAGAAACCTTCCTCAAAGGGAATATCAGCAGCATCACCTAGTACAAACTCAAATTTATCCTCTAATCCCTTTTGCTTAGCTAAGACATTGGCCTCTTCTTCATAATAGTCTACTATTTCTATACCATAAACCTTCTTGGCTCCCTGGGATGCATAGTATAGGGTTTTACCCCCTGCACCACAGCCAATATCTAAAACTACTTTGTCCTTAAACATTTCTTCAACACTAGTCTTCTCCAAATAAAACCTTATGGTTTCTTCTCCTCTTTCATATTGCCACTCTGCATAGGTTTTAACCCCTTCATTTTGCAAATTAAAGGGGTGGACTGGTAAAGGAAATAGTTTATTTAAAGCTTTACACAATGACACACTCATTTCCATATTTTTTCCTCATCTCAAAATTTATAGATTATTTCTTATTAACTTGTTTCACAATTGTTAAGCAACTTATTATTTACTTCTTCATTGTCAACATAGTTTGGCACTATAGTCCTTATATATTCCTTAATCTCTTCATCAGTGCCATTTTTTATAATCCTATTGGCTTCGTCTAGAGATTTTAATAAAAGCTTATGATCGGTAAAAACTGGTTTTCCAATAAATATCTTATCATGCTTTGTAGCAGTTATACCCTCTTCATCTAAAAGTAATTCCTCAAATAACTTTTCTCCTGGTCTAAGGCCTGTGATTTCTATAGGTATATCCACATCAGGTTCATATCCTGAAAGTCTAATTAAATCCTTTGCCAAATCTAATATTTTCACAGGCTCTCCCATATCTAATATAAATATTTCACCACCACTTGCCATAGCTCCAGCCTGTATCACAAGCTGTACTGCTTCAGGAATAGTCATGAAATATCTAATGACTTCTTCGTGGGTAACTGTAACAGGTCCACCTTCAGCAATTTGCTTTTTAAATAAAGGAATAACACTACCATTACTACCAAGGACATTGCCAAACCTAACTGCTACAAAATCTGTTTTGCTGCTATTATTCATAGATTGAATAATCATCTCACAAATTCTTTTACTAGCCCCCATTATATTAGTAGGATTTACAGCCTTGTCCGTAGATATCATCACAAACTTGTCCACCCCATATTTATCAGCAGCTTGAGCTAGATTTAATGTACCAAATACATTGTTTTTGATTGCTTCCTTTGGACTATCTTCCATCAAAGGTACATGTTTATGAGCTGCAGCATGAAATACAACATCAGGCCTTTCTTCCTTCATTAACTCCAACATTCTATCTTTATCTCTAATGGAACCAATAACAGTCTTTAAGTTTAAGTATTTATATTTCCTTAAAAGTTCATTTTGTATATCATAGGCATTGTTTTCATAGATATCTAATATGATTAACTTTCTGGGATTAAAGCTGGCAACTTGTCTACAAAGTTCGGTTCCAATTGAACCCCCACCACCTGTAACTAATACAACCTTATTAGTTAAATAAGTACTTATTTCTCTTAAATCAACTTTTACTTCTTCCCTTCCCAATAAATCCTCTATACTAACATCTCTTATGTTTTTTATGCTAACCTTTCCATCAATTAACTCAAACATACCGGGAACAATCTTTAATTTGCATTTTGTAGTCTTTGCAATTTCAACGATATTTTTTATTTCTTTCTTAGATGCAGAAGGCATCGCAATTATTATTTCATCGATTTTATACTTTTCCGCTATGCTAGGTATATCTACCCTAGTACCTACTACAGGAACTCCATTTATCATCTGACCCTGTTTCTCTAAACTATCGTCAATAATGACTACAGGTCTACTGTTTAACTGGATGTGGTTTTTATACTCCCTAATAACCATAGCACCTGCATCGCCGCCACCAACTATCATTACTGATTTTTGTTTTCCATTTTTCTGTAATCCGGCACCAACAGTAGTAAAAGCCCTAAAACTAAATCTAATACCACCAATAAGTACCATATCTAAAAGAGCAGCTAATATATAGATACTCCTAGGTAGCATATTTTGTCTAATAAACATATAGCTAAGTACGGCAGCATTGGATACAATACTAGCTACAACTATATTCATTAGCTCTTCGATACTAGCATATTTCCATACAGGCTTATATAGCTTGAAGTATAAAAATACAACAAGTTTTATTAATGTAATATACATAAAATGCTCTTTATATCTTAGAAAATATTCACCAAATTGCTTGCCTAGAATATCTCCCTCAAATCTGATATATAAAGCCAATATATATGAAATATTAACAAAAATAGTGTCTAAGAAAAATAAAAACAATGCTCTTTTTCGCTTCATAGATTTCCCCTCTTGATATTCGAATATAGTCTGTAGTTAATTATATCAAAGTTGGACAAGTATTGCCATAAGGAAAGTAAGCGTTTAATAAAATTATGTATTGTATAATTATAGGGATATGGCTATGATATCCCTATAATAGTATTTATTATGATTTACAAATATTTTGTATTTGTTCATCCCAAGGCATCATTAAATCTAAGACCTTTGGGTTGGCTTTTAAATTAGTACCTGGTAATATTGACAGTATATGCTCTAAATAC
>JAAYQJ010000162.1 GCA_012519355.1 Tissierellia bacterium
CAGTGATAATATGAAGGACATAGTACTTATAGTTCCAGAAAAGCCTAGCCAAATGTTAAATAAAATGATTGAAAGGGTCTTAGGAAATGAAAAGGTAATATTGGTAAGTGGCCCTGATAATTTGCCTAATATGAAAAATAAAAAAATCTTATTTGCTGTGGAATTAAATGAAATTGGCACATCAAATAACTTAAATAATATATTCTTAAAGCTATATGGAAGGGGCACAGATTCCCTGTATAATTCTGAAGGTGCCATCTTGATCCATAGTAATTTCCCTTTATTTACTAAGACCTATGCCCAGTCAATTGCTTTTTGGGCTAATAGGCTTGGATGTAGTTTTACTGGAAGGCCTTTGGTGGAAGCTACTAAGGATTTAGAAAACTTTCTAGCAATGGAAAGAGTATATAATATGACCTTAGAGGATATTTGCCTACTCCAATGTGAGGAGTTAGGAAAGAGATTCTTATCTAGATTTCCTAGTAGTTCTAATGATAAAAAGAGATTATTGGTATTACATTCCAGCAATAGGGATACTTCAAACACCTTAACCCTATGGGATATGGTACAAAAAAACTTAAGTGGAATAGAAATAAATGAAATCAATATTGGAAATGGAAATATACTAGACTGCCAGGGCTGCCATTATAAAACATGTAAACATTTTGGCAAACAGAATAGGTGTTTTTATGGTGGAATAATTGTAGAGGAGGTTTATCCTGCTGTTATTGAAGCAGATTCTATCTTGTTTATTTGCCCAAACTATAATGATATGCTAACAGCCAATCTAGTTGGATCTATTAATAGACTAACTGCCCTTTATAGGAAAACAAAATTCTATGATAAAACCATATTTGCAATTATAGTGTCAGGATATTCTGGTGGAGATGCCTTGGCTAAACAGCTAATATCTAGTTTGAATATGAACAAAACCTTTAGGCTTCCACCCTATTTTTCCCTAATGGCAGTGGCAAACCATAAGGGAGATATAGAAAAGGTGCCTAATATAGAGGAGAAAGCCAAAGCATATGGATTAAATATTATGAGAGAATTATAAAAGGGATACGACTGTATCCCTTTTATAATCTTTCTAACCTATAGTGATCATCTTCTATTTATCCCATTTCTAATAAAAATTCATATTCTTTTCTAACTTTTTATCGTATAGTGATATACTTCCACTTTCCTGTTCTTAATCTAATTACATTAAGAACCCAGCGTATGGATTGGTCTATTAAGACTGCCAGCCAGGCTCCTGACAAGCCCATGCCCATTTTCATTACAAAGGTATAGGCGAAGATTACCCTAATAACTAATATTCCAATAAAAGTAGATACTAGAGTCCAAACCGTATCTCCTGCTCCCCTAAGGCCACCAGCGATGATTAGCTGGGAACATTGGAAGGGTTGAAGGAAGGCGACTAGTTTTAATACCTTAGCAGCCTCAGCTACTACCTCCTTGTTTGAAGTATATAGGTTTGCAAGGAAACCACCAAAGAAAAAGAAGATTATTCCCATTAAAGCTGCTATTACAGCCCCAATTTTCCCACAGGATTTAATATATTGCTCTGCCTTATCTGGTTCTTCCGCCCCTAAACTCCTTCCTGTCAAGGTTGAAGCTGATATACCAAAAGCCTGGCCTGGAGTAAAGGATAGGTTAAGTATATTGATACATATTTGGTGAGTTGCATAGGCTACAGTACCTAAGGAAGCCACTATTCTTGTAAAGGTTAAGATTCCTATTCTCATGGCTATTTGCTCCAATGAAGCAGGTAGACCAATTTTTATTAGATTATATATAATATCTTTATCGAACTTAAATTTATTTCTTATCTTTATATGGACAATATTCTTCTCATTTAAAATTACCCTAATCAATAAAATACTTGCTACCACATAGGATAAGGAGGTGGATATACCAGCACCTAGGACTCCCAACCTTGGAAAACCTAATAAACCATAAATTAATACCGCATTTCCAAAGACATTTAATAGATTGGCAAATATATTTATCTTCATTGGTGTTCTTGTATCACCTGAACCCCTAAGGGCTGCAAATATTGCAAAGTTAAAGGATTGGAAAATAAAGCCTAATGAAACTACCCTAAAATAACCACTACCAATCAGGATTGTATCCTGTTGAGCACCAAAGAATTTCATAGCGGAACTTGTCATACCTATACCTAGATAAACTATAGGCACTACTAATAGTAATTGGGTTAGTATTATAACATGTTTTACTACGGATTCAATTCTATCTTCTCTTTTAGCCCCTATGTATCTGGCCACCATGGTAGTCCCGCCAACATTAAGGGATTGGACTAAGGACAGGCCTAAGAAAACCAATTGATTAGTAACACCAACTGCAGCTATAGATGCAGCAGTAGTAGCATCATCTCCTGACCGTCCTAACATCATCATATCTACCATGCCAAATAATGTTCCCATTAATAATTCTAGAAAAACTGGCCCAGCAATTTTTATTATTTCGTCTCTTATATGCCTTTTGTTGAGACTGGACTCCATTTACATCACCTTATCTTTCTATATTGATTCGATACTCTAAATATTATAGCATAATAAATAAAATAAATAAACTCTCCACAGGAGAGTTTATTTATTTTGATACTTTATAATCATTAGTTTTTGCTTTTTATATACTCATCGATACCTTTAGCTGCTTGTTTACCAGCACCCATAGCAAGTATAACTGTGGCTGCACCTGTTACAATGTCACCACCAGCAAATACTCCTTCTCTAGAAGTTCTACCTTGGTCATCAGCAACTATACATTGATATTTGTTGGTTTCTAGGCCATCTGTAGTAGAAGCAATTAGTGGGTTTGGTGAGGTACCTAATGCCATTATTACGGTATCAACATCAAATGTGAAGTCTGAACCTTTGATTTCAACTGGTCTTCTTCTACCAGAAGCATCTGGTTCACCTAGTTCCATTCTCACGCATTTCATTGCCTTAACCCAACCAGTTTCATCCCCTATGATTTCTACTGGAGTAGTTAACATTTCGAAGATTATTCCTTCTTCTTTAGCGTGGTGAACTTCTTCTACCCTTGCAGGTAATTCATTTTCTGTTCTTCTATATACTATATAAACTTCTGCTCCTAGTCTCTTAGCAGTTCTAGCAGCGTCCATAGCAACGTTACCGCCACCTACTACGGCAACTTTTTTACCTACCTTAATAGGTGTTGCATAGTCTTCTCTGAAGGCCTTCATTAGGTTATTTCTAGTTAAGAATTCATTGGCTGAGAAAACTCCATTATAGTTTTCACCTGGAATACCCATGAATTTTGGTAATCCTGCACCAGATCCTATGAATACAGCTTCAAAGCCTTCTTCAAACATTTCGTCTACTGTTATTGTTTTACCAACAATAACATTTGTTTCTATTTTAACTCCTAATCTCTTTAGGTTTTCGATTTCTGGTTTTACTACAGTTTCCTTTGGAAGCCTAAATTCTGGAATACCATATACTAATACTCCACCTGGTTCATGTAAAGCTTCAAATATAGTTACATCGTAGCCTTCCTTAGCTAGTTCACCAGCACAGGTGATTCCAGCAGGTCCAGAACCTATAATAGCAACTTTGTGGCCATTACTTGGTTTTGTCTTACCTAGTTTTATACCATGTTCTCTAGCCCAGTCAGCAGCAAATCTTTCCAATTTACCTATGGCTACGGGTTCACCTTTTCTTCCTAAAATACAAGTTTTTTCACATTGGTCTTCTTGAGGACATACCCTACCACAAACTGCTGGAAGAGCTGTATATTCTGCTAAAACATGAGCTGCTTCTTCAAAATCTCCTTCTGCTATATGTTTAATAAATCTAGGAATATCTATAGATACGGGACATCCTGGTCTACATAAAGGATTTTTACATTGCAAGCAACGTTGTGCTTCACGCATTGCCTCTTCTTCTGTATAGCCAAGACAAACCTCGTCAAAATTATGGTTTCTAACTTGTGGATCCTGCTCAGCTATGGGGGTTCTTGTAAATCTATCTACTGCCTTTGACATTATTCTCTAGCCTCCTCTACCTTGCATTCAAAAGCCTCAAGCTTCTTAACTTCTTCTTCTTTATACTGTGCCTGTCTCTTTAAAGCCTCATCAAAGTCTACTAAGTGACCATCAAATTCAGGTCCATGAACGCAAGCAAATTTAGTTTCGCCACCTACTGAAACCCTACATGCACCGCACATACCTGTACCATCTACCATGATTGGGTTTAGGGATACTATTGTAGGAATATTTAGCTTTTTGGTAGTCAATGCAACGAATTTCATCATTATCATAGGGCCAATAGCTATACATTCATCGTACTCTTTTCCTTGATTTTCTACTAGTTCCTCTATGTAATGAGTAACCATACCATGGAAGCCATATGAGCCATCATCTGTACATACATAAAGATTTCCTGCTACAGCTTTTAATTTGTCTTCAAGAATTACTAATTCTTTGTTTTTAGCTCCCATAATGACATCTACTTCTACTCCTCTATCATGGAGCCATTTAACTTGAGGATATACAGGTGCAGTACCTACTCCACCAGCTACGAATAACATCCTTCTCTTCTTTAGTTCCTCAATATCTTCATTTACGAATTTTGATGGAATTCCTAATGGTCCAACAAAATCCTTAAGGTAATCTCCTGCCTCCATTTCGAATAATTTTCTAGTGGAGCTACCCATGGCTTGTACAACAATTTGTACAGTTCCCTCTTCTTTATCATAATCACAGATTGTTAGAGGTAGTCTTTCACCTTTTTCATCTGCAATTACAATAAGGAATTGTCCAGGTTTTGCAGAAGCTGCAACTCTAGGTGCTAAAATGTCCATTGAAAAAATGTTTGGAGCTAGTATTTCTTTTCTGACAATCTTATACAATTGCATTTCCCCCTTATAATAATATTGTTTATAATTTTTGCTGAGTAATTTTGCCTTTATATTTATTTAAAATTCTAACATATTAAAAAGCTTAATTCAACAAAGTTGAACTAATTAAATAATTAACTAATACTCCACTTTTTACTAGTCAATGGAATCAATCCTGCTGGAGACCCTTGTATATATTAGGTCAATCTTTCTCTGGGACTCATTCTCATCCCTATCCATGGCATAAATATATAGCTTGATCTTAGGCTCAGTACCAGATGGCCTAATGGCATACCATGAACCATCATCTAAATAATATTTCAATACATTTGACTTTGGATTTCCAGTATCATCATTTAAATAATCTATGGTATTAATTAGGCTAATATTGTCAAAGGAGGTAATTGGCTGTCTTCTAAATTCTTACATTATTCTACCAATTCTTCTACTACCTTCTAAACCTTCTAAGACTATGGAGATTAATTTTTCCTTATAATAGCCAAATTCCTTGTATATTTCCTCTAATACATCTAATAAGGTCTTACCTTCTTTCTTATAATAGCCTACCATTTCTGCAATTAGCATGGAAGTATTTACAGCATCCTTATCCCTTACCATGGTGCCATAAACATAGCCAATACTCTCTTCATAACCGAAGATAAATTCATATTCTCCAGTCATATCAAATTCATTGGCCTTTCCACAAATATGCTTAAAGCCTGTTAAGGTTTCAATAGTTTTAATGCCATATTTGTCCGCTATTAACTTGCTTAAATCTCCAGTTACTATAGATTTAACAAGGGCACCATTACCTGGTAAAGTGTCTTTTTTCTTTCTCTGGGATAGGATATAGTTAACTAAAAGAACTCCCATTTGGTT
Organism: Tissierellia bacterium; assembly: GCA_012519355.1. Lineage (GTDB taxonomy): Bacteria > Bacillota > Clostridia > Tissierellales > Tissierellaceae > JAAYFT01. Next base: position 5,767 of record JAAYQJ010000162.1, read on the forward strand.
GCCATTGATAAATTTATACTCATTATCCCTGTCCCTAACCATTGCAGCTACCCTATCGCAATCAGGGTCAGTGGCAATTATTATATCACCCTGTTCCTTTTTACCTAAGGCTATGGCATAATCAAAGGCCTTTATATCCTCTGGGTTAGGGTATCCTACTGTAGTGAAGTCTGGATCTGGGTTTTCCTGTTCTGGTACAACTATTACATTTGCAAATCCTCTTTTTCTCAATATCCTCCTAACTGGTAGATTACCTGTACCATTAAGAGGAGTATAGATGATCCTTACATCCTTATCAATATCATCACAGAGGCTTAAAGCTAATAAATCTTTATCGTAGGCTTCATCTATTTCCTTACCAAGGATTTCAATAAGGCCAGCTTCCTTTGCCTCTTCCAAGTCTGCAATTTTTATCTCGGAAAAGTCCTTTACTTTATCTATTTCTTTTAATATTTCACTGGCTATATCATCTAGGATCTGTGAGCCATCTTCCCAGTATACCTTAAATCCATTGTAACTCTTGGGATTGTGACTAGCTGTAATCACTATACCTGAAATAGTCTTTAATTTCCTAATGGTATAGGATAAAAGTGGTGTAGGCCTAATGCCATCGAATAAATAAACCTTAACTCCACTGGCTGCCAATACCCTGGCTGTAATTTCAGCAAACTTATCTGAAAAATGTCTTACATCATAGGCTATGGCAACTCCCCTATTTTTTGCTTCTTCTCCTCTATTTACTATGGTTTGAGCCAAGCCATGGGCAGCTAAGGAAACTGTATACTTATTCATCCTATTGGTTCCAGCCCCAACTATACCTCTAAGTCCTGCTGTGCCAAAGGATAAATCAGTGTAAAACCTATCCTCTATTTCCTTTTCATCAGTAATACTTCTTAGCTCTAATTTAGTTTCTTCATCAAAAAATTCATTTTCTAACCAATATCTGTATTTTTCTTTATAGCTCATAATCTCACCCCAATGTAATTTCCATATTTGACTATATTGTATTAGTTATTCTATTATTTGTCTATAATTGAAATTATATTGGCAATTCCAAGAAAAAAGGGTAGATTCCTCCACCCTCAATTACCCGTATCTAGTTCTACTAATTTCAGCAGTATCTGGAGAATTACATCTTGGGCAATTAGTATTACCTTCTTCATAATCTTCATCCCATATATGTCCACAAACAAAGCAAATAAATTTTACTAATATAGTCTCTTCTAGTGTAAGTATAGCCATAATAACACCTCCTTTTTTTGGAGTTGTCTACATACCTAGCTACATTTACAGGACTATATTGTTCTTTTACTATATTATATCAAAGATTGTTAAATTCGTCACTATAAATTTGTATATTTTTCCACAATAAAAGGAGAGAACCTCTCTCCTTTTCTAAACTCAGGATGCACATATATTCTTATACATTTGAAAGAAATCTTTGGCTACTTCCTTGTCTCCCTGGCTTAATTCCTCAATTCCAAGGATTTCCTTTAACTCTTCATCCTCATCAGTAAAAACCTTTAAATTCCTAAAAACATATACTAAATTAATTGACTCATCTTTCACAATCCCTAGTGCCTTGATAAACTTTATTTTACTATACCTGTATAGGTCTGCAATAATATTTGCAAATTCTACAGTATAGGTACCTGATGGGTTATTGTATAATGTCAGTATATGGGCTAATTCATCTATTTCTCTAGCTTCAAAATCCTTTAAATAATGGAATATCCTGTCTATTTCATCCTTATTCTTGGATAATTCATCCCAATCTTCCCAATAGAGGTCTTCAATATTTATCTTTCCCATATTATCACCTCTTCTTTTGTTTATTATCTTATTCATCTATGTCCATAATGTCACCATATAGTTCAAGTATTTCCTCGCTGGTCTTTATATCCTTCCACTTTTTATATGCTTTTAACTCCTCTTGAATCTTCTTAACTATATAGGCAATAACAGCAATGTCATCAACAAAGCCACCTGCTATAAAGTCTGGAATAAAATCAAAGGGATTCAATAAGTAGATAAAGGATATAATAATCAATACTAGTGAGGTCTGTGATAGGTCTTTGTAATCTCCCTTTAACCAATCCTTGATTAAATCTAGAAGTAATCTTAGATCCTCTACGATCTTCTTTAATTCTTGATTATTCTCTATTTGGTCTTTAACTTTTACTATTAAATTCCTCAGCTTTTCATTATCCCTATAAATGGAATTAGCTTTACTCTCTAAATTTTTTATTATCCCTTCAAAGTTTATTCTCATAGATTACCTCCAATAGCCTTTCTTAATTTTAATATACCCATTTAACCTATACTATATTTTATATTCTAAGATTAAAAATATTAATTTTATATAAAAAAACTAGCTTAAATAAATTAAGCTAGTGATAACCTTAAATCTCCGATGTTTTAAATCCTTTCCCCTTTACTTCTACAACATCATATATGGTTAAAAATGCCATTGGGTCTACTTCATTTACCAATTCCTTTAACCTGGCTATTTCCCTAGATGTTAAAGTACAATAAATAATGTCTTTTTCCTGGCTTGTATATCCACCTTCTCCTTTTAACAAGGTGACTCCCCGGTTTAATCTCTCCATAATGGCTTTAGATAGTTCTTCTGACTCATTGGAAACAATAATTACATTTTTTTGTAGATTAAATCCAATTTGAACCTTGTCCAAAACCTGATAAGCAACATACATTGCCATTAGGGTATACATGGCTGGTTTATATCCAAACAATAGGGATGAAGAGGATATAATAACTGTATTTACAATCATAAGACCTGTTCCAACATTAATATTCTGCTTTCTCTTTAAAACTGCTGCAACAACATCAAAGCCACCTTGACATACACCATTTCTAAACATTAATCCCATGCCAATACCATTAAAAATACCACCGAAAATTGAAGCAAGTAGTATATCATCTATTGCTATTAGATTACCTATTTCCCTTGTACCAGTCAGTATGGATGAAAAAACAAACATGGATATGAAGGCATAAACTAAAAACTTCTTATTTAAGATTTTGTAACCAAGTAAAAATATTGGTAGATTCAAAAAAAACACTGTAATACCTGTTGGTATCCCAGTTAGGTATTGGACTATAATTCCCATACCTCCAACACCACCACTTATTAAGCCATTGGGTACAAAAAATAAATTAATTGCTATTGAACAGAAGATATTCCCTATAAAAATATAAGATAATTTCCTAATTATTTCATTTTTGTCCCCTAAGATATCTTTTATGGAATCCAATTAATACACACTTCCTTTTCCAAAAGTAATACTTATTATATATCTATCCAAAGCAAATGTATTATAACATATATATATAATTATTTCATTAGCAATTCATGGTTTAAAGATATAAAATAAGAAGCTAGATATACTAGCTTCCAGATAGAATTGGTTGAATTTGTTTCCCCTTTAAAGCCTCTATAATTGTAGGAATTATCATATGGTAGTGGGCAATTACTGAAGTAGGTTTCTTCAATGGGTCATCCTGGCTAAAGGGTACCAAATATACATTTTTCTTATCTAACAATACTCCTATGTTTTTAGCATTGGCACTCAATCCATCATTAGTTGATATGGCAATGACCGCAGGTTTCCCATTTCTTAAATGGGCTTTATAGGCCATACATACTGGTGTATCTGTAATCCCATTGGCTATTTTGGCCAAAGTGTTTCCAGTACAAGGCGCAATGACTAATATATCTAAATAGGCAGTTGGACCTATGGGCTCTGCATCTTGTAAGGTGGAAATGATCTTATTCCCTGTTGCCTCCTCAATTCTTTCTATCCAATCCTTGGCTAAACCAAACTTGGTATCTAAAGTACTAGCATTATAGGACATAATAGGATAAACATCTGCTCCCTCATCTACCATTCTCTTTATTTCAGTCAATACTGTATCAAAGGTACAGAAGGAGCCTGTAATTCCTATACCTACTTTTATTCCCTCTAATAACATCATATTACCCCCAGTTCTTCAATGATATTAATAATAGTATTTTTTATTATGATGGCAGCAGTCTTTGCTGCTAACTTCCCTGGTAAACCTAAAGCCCAAATAGATTTTAAATTTAGTTCCTTTGCCTTTTCGAAATCTACCCCACCAGGAACAGAGGCAATATCAACTATTAGGCTATCATTATTTATATCTAAAAGCATTTCCTCATCTAAGATCATAGTGGGTATAGTATTAAAGATTACATCCATATTTTTAAGATAATCCTTTAAATCAACTAGGTTAACTGGTGTATATCCATAGGATTCAATCCAAGCAAGATCCTTAACTTTTCTTGCAGCTACATAAACATTTACATCAAGACCTTGTAGTTTTTTAGCTAGGATTTTCCCCATCCTGCCAAAGCCTAACACAAGGCCATTAGCTCCATGGAGTACAATATCCATTTCTTCCATTGCCACCTGTATAGCCCCTTCTGCTGTAGGAATTCCATTTAATACACTAAGTTCTTCCCTATCCATTAAATCTATGGCTTTAATATCTTGTGATTTAGCTAACTTATATACTTCTTCTGAAATCTTCCCACCTATAAATATTTGATTAGGCATCATCTTATAAAATATTTCCTCTAGTGGTACTTTTTCTGAATATAAGGGTGTGTTTAATAGGACATTGTCATGGGTCAAGGGTATAGGACCTATGACTAACTTAGACTTTTCTAATGCCTTTTCCAAGCTTTGGCTTAAGATTCTTGGGTCTACCTTATCCTCATTAAAAGCAAAGGCTATTACATTATGTCCATCTTCTTCAAGTAAATAAGCCAGTCTAATACTTCTCTCATCTCCACCTAATATGGTTATTTGCATATCCTACCTCCCTGTTAAAGATAAAACTAATATATATTATGTAGCTATAGGGTTTAGGTGCCTGTTCATAAAGAAAAGCCCTAAGACCAGCTTAAGGCTTTGAACATTAAAGACTATATATTGCATCTTCATTGAAAATAGATATATAATCCTAGTAAGGGAGAGTGATATTATGATTACCATAAGTTGTGAAGAAATGAAAGCTATGGACTCATATGCCATTCAGGAAATTGGAATTCCAAGTATAGTTTTAATGGAAAATGCAGCTTTGAAAGTGATTAAAAATATCCCTTTGGAGACTACAAACAGTTTCACCATAGTCTGCGGGGTTGGAAATAACGGTGGAGATGGCTTAGCCATTGGTCGCCACCTTATCTTACAGGGAAAGAAAGTAGATTTATTTATACTAGGTTATTTAAATAAAGGAACTAGGGATTTCAATATTAATTTAAATATCTTGAAAAATATGAAGGTAGAATTCACTCTTATTAATGGAGAAGATGAATTGGAAGCTTTAAAGAAATCCCTAAACAAGAATGATTTCACCATAGATGGAATATTTGGTGTAGGTCTTACTAGAAAAATTGAAGGTATCTATAAGGATGTGATTTCCTTAATAAATGGCCATTCTAAATATATCCTATCAGTAGATATCCCTTCAGGCTTAGATGGTGATACAGGTGAAGGTTTAGGTATAGCTGTAAGGGCAGATAGGACTGTAACCTTCCACCTAGCAAAAAAAGGCTTAATAAATAATAGGGATTACACTGGAGACTTAATCGTTGAATCCATTGGAATACCCCAGTTTGTTACTGATATAATATTAAAAAGGATGGAGTAATCCATCCTATTAAGCATTTCTAGCCTATTAATATTTACTAAATCTATCTTATATCCTTAATAAAGCAAATTAACCTATTGGCTTCCTTAAATCCAACTTTACAGTGGAAATTATAACTGTCCTTATTATCAAGTAAAATATCAGAACCAACTTCCTTACAGCCCTTGGACTTTGCCCATTCTTCCCCTTTGGCTACTAGTTCCTTTCCAATTCCTTTATACCTATAGGCTGGCTTTACATATATACCTTCTATAAATCCAACTGGACTTGTGCTAGAACCTTCAACATAATCAGTCCTAATAGCCATATGAATAAAGCCCACAATATTTTCTCCCATTGTAGAAATGAAAAACACATCTTTTTCACTGTCAATCATGTGGATTATTTCTTCCTTAAGTTCTTCAAATTCATTATCAGGCCAAAGGTCAATTGCCATTCTTGTTACTTCGTCTATGTGAATATCTTCAGCTTTTATTATTTTTGTATTTGCCTTGTCCATTCCAACCCCTCTATTCTCAAGAAAATTAATTACTTAACCTATACACTAGCATATGATACCATAGCCTAACTCTCCACTAATCTCTTCTTCATTTAGATTCCAAATACTTATGGAGCCAATCTTATTCTACTCCTGCAATGTTTACATTTAACAACTTAACTGAATATGGTCCAAGAAAGTTGTTTAGTTTTTGTACTTCCTTAGACAAGTACATTTCCTTATGAACTTCATTTATATTTCCGGAAATAGAACCACCAGTTACAGGTATAAACTTATCTCCATCATTGTACCAACCTAATCTAATCTCACCTGCAAAATCACCTGTTATGGGATCCACCTGGAAGTCTGAGAAGGATACTAACTCTAGATAAGGTCCCTCTTTCATTTCTTCAAGGCTTTTACTTCCACCTTCAACTACTATGTTTCTTATAATACCAGTTGGCTCAACATTTAAATAGTGAGAATACCTAATATTCCCCCAGTATCTTTTTAGTATACCCTCTTCATATATTGAAACCTTAGAAAGTATTAATCCATCTTCATCATAAGGGGCGGAAGCTGTAGAGTTTTCTAAGTGTGGAACTAGTACAATACTTACCCTATCACCCTTAATATGATCTCCTTGTATACTTTCCCCTATTTTTGCAGTTGACCAGTTTTCATAAACTGAACGGGCACTTGCCTTATCATAGTAGTAATAAAAGAGTTGTTTTACAGGCTCACCAGATAGGATTACTGGTATATCATTTAATTTAGGTGTAGGATTTGCAAGGGCCTTGTCCCTAGATATTTTAAGCATTTCATCTACTGCTTGGGGGATAATTTCTTCATCATAATCTGAAAATAGAAGGTCCTTGTAGAGTTCTACTTCTTCACTATCCCCTTCCTTCCAATTCGTGATGAACTCAAGCTCCCCCCTATAGGTTTCGTAGTCTACATCTAGACCTTCTGAGTTGACTATCCTTACCCTTACCTTGTCCAAAAAAAGTTCTGCTGAATTAATCCACCCATTATCATACTTATCTCCTATGAATATATCCTTGGTTAGTTTAGACATCCAATTGGACATAGAATCTTCACTGAAACTAGTCCTAATTTCTGGTGGGACTTCTTCACTAGGCTTTACTAGTGGATAGTATTTGTTTTTTACAAAGCCTGCTGCATAAATAGCATCCCTAATCTCTTTTTCTATTTCTTCCTCATCCATGGTAGGATGTATTTTTATAGTAGCTGAACCCCTATACTTTTTCCCACTTTCCTCAGCATCTTTATATAAAGTGAGGGTGATATGGGTTACATCCTTACCCCTGTTCATATCAAGCTCTTTTCTAATGAAAAATAGCTCCTTAGATTCTACAGTTTTTTCATTAATCTTCCAACCATCTATTCCATCAATTTTTGATAATACCTTTCTAATTCTCTCTATCATTATCCCAACCTCGCTCTTGCTTTAATATATGGACCACCATCAGATACCTTAACCCATTCCTTATAGCCTTTTCCACAGGCTCCTAAGGCTGATAATTCTACCTTATCAGATACCATAGAAATGGATTTAAGTAGGTCTGGCACATAACCAGTCATAATAACTGGGGACATAATGTTACCTGTGAGCTTTCCATCCTTTATCTCTTTTGCTATAAGGACCATACACTGTATCCCCCAATTTTTGGGGTCCTCCATACCACTCAAGGTAACATCTAATAAATAACCCTCTTTTATTGATCCAATCATATCCTCCAGTTTATGGTTGCCAGCTTCAAAGAAGGTATTGGTCATCCTAGCATAAGCCTTTCGCTCAAAGGATTCTCTCTTGCCATTACCAGTAGGCTTAATCCCTAGTCTAAGGGCTGAAAGGAGATCTGATATCCCAGTTTTGAGTACCCCCTTATCTATAATCAAGGTATCAGTACCGAGACTTCCTTCATCATCGAATAAATATGAAGAGACATTTTCCGCTGCAGCTGCCCCATCATGCATCCTTACCAGGTCTGAAGCTACATATTTATCAATGTATTCAATAGCTTTAGCCCTATTTTTGACAAACATATCCATCTCAACCCCATGACCAAAGGCCTCATGGGCTATTAAGCCAGCTATTTCTGGAGAGCAGATTATATCATATTCTCCTGGAACAATTCTTCCAGCATCTAATAGTTTTTCTGCATTAATGACTACATCCTTAACCATGTTTTGCAGGTCATCTAGGAGCTCTACCCCTTTTAGACCATCTATCCCATCATAATAATATTTAGTATCATTATCCCTTCTAACTATTGCTGTAAGATTTCCCTTACTCCAGATATATGATTGCTCTAAATCTTTATTTTGAGAAATGTATATTTTAGAAATATGACACTCCTCATAGTTAATACTAAAATCTATTAGTAAATCTGAATAAGTAAAAGCCTCATTCATAATATCAGTGATTTTCCTAATCCTATATTCAGGACTAACCTCTTCAGGAAGTATCTCTACTTCTCTTAAGTGGCTCATAATTATTTTTTCTTCTTCTAGGACTGGATAGTTAGATATTTTTATACCTGTGGCCTTTAAACTTATTACATCATCGTTAGCTTTTTCTCTAATTTTCTCAACTAACAAGTTTAAAGTATCAACTGATAATTGGTTAAAGGAATATTCCGAATAGTTGTAGCCATTGTAGACTCTGGCGACGAAACCCCTCTCATTCCAAGGGGAATCAGTTATACTTGTCCCTGTTTTGCAAACTGTATATTCTTTTCCCTTAACATCTGTTCCTAAAATTGAAACATATTTGAATTCCTTAGATAGGATATCCACTAATTTCTTCAGTATAGTCTTTTGATTCTTTAAATACTTTGACATTGGAACCTGCATAAGGCACCTCCATTATAAGATTTCTTCCCATTCCCCTTCCTTAAATCCAACTAAAACATTATCTTCACCTACAAGCAAAGGTCTTTTCACAAGCATTCCATCACTGGCTAAAGCTTTAATCTTTTCATCATCAGCCATAGTATCTAACTTGTCTTTTAAACCTAATTCCCTGTATATTTTCCCACTGGTGTTAAAAAATCTTTTTATAGGGTAACTGCTTCTTTCAATCCATTGTTTTAGTTCCCCTTCAGTAGGATTATTGTCCTTAATATTTCTTTCTTCATATTCAATATTGTGTTCATCAAGCCATTTCCTAGCCTTTGAACAAGTAGTTCATCTTGGATAACATAAGAATAAGTATTTCATAAACCTTCCCCCTCATAGTTTTTGATATGACAATTCACTAAATTTCTCTTTATACAATAAAAAGAGACTAATCTAATAGTCTCTTTTTATATAATCTTACTATATTAAGGCCTTTCCATCAAGTATGGAAGGTTCTCCAAGGACCTTTACTTCCTTATACCTAGGAGAATCTACATATAGTTCTCCAAGATATGGATTCCTCTTTGTTTTTACCATCTTGTAAACCATGTATCCAAATACAGCAATATTTGCTAGCAAGGCTATTAAGGATACTGCAAAGTAAATATTTGGGTTATAAGTGGACATGACTTGGAACCTTCCTTGGTCTTGGAACTGTGGAAATGTTTGGGCAAACATACACCAGATGGCTAATGTATGGGCCCTATGTTGCAGCCATGCACCTTTTCCAATGGTAAAGGAGCAAATAGTAGGTGCTAATAAGAGGGCTAAACCACAATACCAGGAATGGCCAGGTAAGCAATTGTAAGTATAGGCAAAGTTCCATAGGTCATAGGCTATTATCCAAAACCACATCATATCTGGCCATAACATATCCATACTCTTGTCCTTTTCGGTTTTCTTCCTAATGACTATTCCAAACCAACCAGTTATGGTTATAATATTTAGGATTCCTGCTATACCATTCATATAGTTCCAAGAACCACTCATCATAATCTCGCCTTCAAATAATTCTTTCATAAGTCCAAGATTTCCAATTTGAAAATCCCTAGCTACTGCCTCTGCTATATTTATAGCCAGTATTAATGGTGGAAAAGCTAGGGCTAATTTCTTCTCAGATAGGCGCCACAAGACTTCTCCTGTTAGCTTATCCTTTTTCTTATAATGCCTTATAAACCAAAAGCCAATACAGCCTGCAGTAGATGAATAAACCTTGGCTATATGGAACCAGTCAGTATAGGTTTTATCTTTTAAGACTGTAAACCAAAGGATAGATAAAACGACTGGTAAAACAATAAAACTAATAAATGCACCTGTTTTTGACCGCCTTGAAAACTCATTAAATAAAAATAAAGCAGCCAGAACAATAAACCAGACTATCCAAGCTGATGCCACAGTTGCCCCTTCTGCATAATTAAATGTAAACATAAAATTCCCCCTATTAATATTAAAGATAATATCTTGAATACTTTTAATTCCTAAATAACCTATCAATAGGCAACTATTTCCTTAATTAAGAATTCTCTACCACCTAAGACTTCCCACTCCCTACTGCCACAAACCGGACATTCATTCTTACACTGAATTAAGTTAAAGACCTTGTCACAACTAGTACATATTGCATTTCCTGGTAGTACCTCTATTTCCAGTTTAGTATTCTCTAGCATAGTTCCATCTATGGCGGCAGGATAACAAGCCTCAACAAATCTTGGTATTACTGGAGATAGCTCTCCAATTTGTAAGACCAAGGTATCTATTACTGTAATTCCATTTTCCTTAGCAAAGTTCTCAACGCTTCTTACTACATTAAACATAATCCCCAACTCATGCAAATCATCCACCTCTATCCTTTAAGGATTACAGAGCAAGGCTGGATTTACCACTCCCTACTCATTGAAATTACTTGCTAACTTTTCTTACACCAGTTATAGACTTTTTGATGCTATGGGTAATCATTCTACCTTTTCGCTTCAATAGGCTCTTAATGATTATTGGTTTCAAGTCTCTAAAGTCCACATTTACTTCATCATATTTTCTAACTAGGGATATGGCATCAAATTTACACTTAGTAGTACATTGGCCACAACCTACACAAATATACTGGTCTACAACAGTTGCACCACAGCTTAAGCACCTTTCTGTTTCCTTTTTCACCTGGTCTTCTGTTAGTGTAGGACGCAGGTCTTTAAAAGTCTCCTTAGCCTTAGAACCATCAACATGTGGGGTTCTTTGTCTAGGAATACGGTCATATCCTTCTAACTCTAGATTTTCCTTATCAAAGGCCTTATACTCTTTTCTATCCCTGCCAAGGATTAAATCTTGACCTGGCTGTACATATCTATGAATTGAAATAGCTCCCTCTTGGCCTAAGGCTATGGCATCAATTGCAAACTTAGGTCCTGTTGCCACATCTCCACCTGCAAAAATATCAGGTTCCGCTGATTGTAAGGTAAATGGATCCACTTTAATTGTATTATTTGGATTTAGTTCTACCTTTGAACCTTCTAGTAGTCCACCCCAATCTATACTTTGACCTATGGCAAGAAGTACCTTATCTGCCTTAACGACCATAGTATCCTTTTCATCATATTTTGGATTAAACCTATTATTCTCATCAAATACTGAAATACATTTTTTAAATTCAACACCTACTACTTTTCCCTTTTCAGTTAGGATACGCTTAGGTCCCCAGGAGTTGTTTATTCCAACGTCTTCTGACAAGGCTTCTTCTATCTCTTCATCTAGGGCTGGCATCTCTTCTCTACTTTCTAGGCAGTACATTTCCACTGTGCTAGCTCCTGCCCTAGTAGCTGTCCTTGCCACATCTATAGCCACATTACCCCCACCAACTACTACAACTTTACCTTTAACGTCTACTACATTGCCTAAGTTTACTTCACGGAGAAAATCTACACCTGAAATAACTCCTTCTGCATCTTCCCCATCAACTCCTAGTTTCCTACCTGCTTGTGCACCTATTGCTATGTAAAATGCTTCATATCCTTGGGCTCTTAACTCATCTAGGCTGATATCCTTACCAACCTCTATACCAGTTTTAAATTCTACACCTAACTCTTTAATGATGTCTATTTCCGCATTTACTACATCTTTTTCCAATCTATAGGAAGGAATACCTAAGGTTAACATGCCACCAAGGGCCTTTTCCTTTTCAAATACAGTTACCTTATAGCCATCTATGGCAAGGTAATATGCACATGAAAGACCAGAAGGTCCCGCCCCTATAACTGCAATTTTCTTCCCGTAATTGTGTCTTTTCTTAGGTATATAACGAATATCCTTGTTTAAATCCTGTTCAGCAATAAATTTCTTAATATCATCAATAGCCACCGGTTCATCTATATTGCCCCTAGTACATACTGATTCACATTTTCTAGGACAAATACGGCCGCATACTGCTGGAAATGGGTTTTGTTTTTTTATTAACTCCAAGGCCTCAGTGTATCTTCCTTGGGAGGCTAGCTTAATATAGCCTTGTACTGGAATATGGGCTGGACATTGGGTAATACATGGACTAGTTCCACTATCCAGTACATTCTTTCTATTTATCCTATAATCTGGATTCCATCTTTCTGGTCCCCATTTTGTATTTGATGGAAGGTCTATTCTTTCTTCAACTACCTGTGCTTCCTCACAAAGTTTTTGACCTAATTGAAGGGCATTTACAGGACAAACCTTTACACATTCACCACATGCAACACACTTGTCCTTATCTACCTGGGAAACATAGTTAGAACGGATCATATCATTGTTATAAAACATTGTGGCAGTCCTTAGGGAGTAACAACTACAGCCACAGCAGTTGCATATAGCATGGGTTTTCCCTGGCCCATCAGTATTTGGTATTTGGTGCATCAAACCATTTTCCTCTGCCTTTTTGATTATCTCAAAGGCTTCTTCTCTGGTTATTTCCCTACCCCTACCAGTCCTAATATAGTATTCAGCAGCATGGTCTAATTGGATGCACATTTCTTCCTTCAGGTGGCCGCATCCTTCACCCATTATTTCCCTAGATGTACGGCATGCACAGTCTGACACTGAAAACCTAGTAGCCTCATTTAAATATTTGGAAACCTCTTCATAGGAGGCCCTTCTACTTTCACCATCGATGGCCATTTCTATTGGGATTACCCTCATTAGCCCCTTACCAACTGGAAAGATACCTGCTGATTGGGGCCCCCTAATCCTGCCATAGGCTTCAAAGGCTTCAGCAATCTGAGGATACTTCCTAACATTTTCCTTGTGGTTAACCATCATCTCCATAACGCCAGGTATCCAGGTTTCCAGCCAGAATTTATCTACTCCATCCTTCTCTCCAACAAAACAGACACCTGCCATGGCTAATTCCCATAGTTGCTTTTCAGTCTCCTCAAGAGATTTACCATATAAGGGTGCTACTTCTTCTGCACTTTTAGGATTTCTAAACTCTAAACAAAGTCCCACTTCTGCCATTTCATCTGTAACCACAGGTTCTAATATCATATACTCAGGATCTGTATAAGTATATGCTGACTTAGACCCATGCTTTTTCCGACCAATATGATTAGCTAATTGCAATACTTTTTCTTTGCCCATACTACTCCCCCCATTTTCTTACTTCATTTCGAATCCAATTAGCCCATTCCTCAAGTCCCTCACCAGTCTTTGCTGAGATAGGAATAATCTTAATATTAGGATTTAGCTTCATCACCCTTTCCTTAACAGCTTCTAAATCAAAGTCAAAATACTCTATTGTATCTATCTTGTTAATTAAAAGTACGTCAACAACAGAAAACATCAAAGGGTACTTCAATGGCTTGTCATCTCCCTCTGGGACACTTAAAATCATGGCATTCTTACATGCACCAGTATCAAATTCAGCTGGACAAACTAGATTACCCACATTTTCCAAAATAACAAAGTCTACATCTTCTATACCTAATCCCTCTATCCCTTGCCTAGTCATTTCAGCATCTAAGTGACACATGCCACCAGTATGTAATTGGATAACCTTGGTGCCTGTTTGGGCTACAGCCTGGGCATCCACATCTGAATCAATATCAGCTTCCAATATCCCAATATTCATTTCATCCTTTAAGGCTTCAATAGTTCTTAGGACAGTTGTAGTCTTACCTGAGCCTGGTGAAGACATTAGGTTCAATAAAAAGGTCTTCTTTTCTTTAAGCTCCTGCCTTAGAAGGTCAGCTCTTTGGTTGTTGTCCTCAAAGACACTCTCTTTGATTTCCAAGACTTTAAAGGTCTTCATATTTTCTACCACCTTTCAATAAATTAATATATTTATATAACTAAAAGCCTTTCTCCAATCTCTTCTAACATGGCCCCTTCCATATATCTTATTGTTCTTTAAATTAGCTATGGTTAAATTTACCAGCCCCTAGTATACTCCTTAAAACAATCTAAACAAACCTTTTTCCCCTCTTGAAGTCTTATTTTATTCTCTGGTGCTCCCTCATTACATTCTTCACAAACTATGGTTTTAAATCTTCTAGCCTTTTCTGGTAATTCAGCTTTTACCCATTCAATTTTGTAGACTTCCTCTTCTGGTCCTTCCAAAATATATTTTTGCTTTTCTTCCCTAGTCATTTCTGTATCTTGATGTTTTAATAAGATCCTAAGGCCAGCCCCACTTTTTCTATTAATAAAAGTAAATGCCATCTTGCCAGTGTCTTTTAATATTAAGTTCCCCTTGCCAAGTGTACAGCCAGTTATGTATTGAACTGCATCTACTCCACAAGCGTCATTTTCGGTAATACATACAATTTCTTCATCTTGAGAATAGTTAATCCCCATCTTGTTTCTTGCTATTTGAGCTGCCCTAAAGCCTATGGCCAAGCCTGGACATTGGTGGCCATGAAATTCTACACATTTATCCCATAGGTCCCTGTTCAATCCTATCCCCCCCCAAATATGATTAAGTAGGAAGTCACTTGACAACAAAAGAATGTTATTGTTTTGTCAATTTCATTCTAGCAAAATATTCAGAGGAGTGTCAAAATGATGTCAATGTTGATATTCTAACATTTGTTCATATTTCCTTTTAAGTTTGGTTTACAGGTTAATATGTATTAAATTTGCTAATCTTCATATGTTCTAAAGATTAGATTCAATAATTTGTCAACCTATCTCCAATGTAATTTAATCAGGTAAAAAATAATAAATCCCTTAAGCTTTACAGCTTAAGGGATTTATCAAGAATTATTCTAAAAAAATCTATCTAAGAGGTCATTTGCATACCATATTGTGTTTTCTATGGAAAGCATACTCATAACCTCCCCTGCGAAATATATATTGTTCCTTCCTTGGCTTGCTTCCATTTTATCATAAAAGCCATTTTGCAGGGTCTGAGTATCGACATAGGGACAATGCTTCCAAGCCTTTGCCTGATAAAGCCTAGCACTCTTTATTCCAAGTCTTGCTAGATCATCTTTAAGATAGTCTAAAGGTGGTTTTCTAGAATCTTTGGGTGGATTATATGCGTACAAGGTAACCATTCCTTCTCCACTAGGCTGATTCCACCTGGAATCCCATATAATAATATGTCCCTTTCTATTAGGATCTAAGTTATCCAGTATGCAGCCACAGCCCTTTGGCACCTTATCTACAATAAAGGCGTAAACATTGAAGTCTTGGTATTTTATACTCCTAAGGCATTCCCTAATATCTTCCTCCCAAAATCCTAAATGTGAGAACTGGTCTAAGGGTGCAGTTATAATAAGCTTATCAAATTCTAACACTTCGTACTGGGTTTCCAATTGTAGGCTTCCTAAAGCAGATTTGGAAATATCCTTAACCCCCTGGCCTAGCCTAATATCCTTTATGCCTTGGCCTAAGTGGTCTGCTAATGTGGAAGTCCCCTCCTTCCATGTATAAAACTGAGGTATTTTCATAAAACACATCAAATGTTCATAACTCATAATCCTAAGGACATAAAGAGCAGGGACTTCATCAATATCTCCCAGTCCAAAGATAGTAAAGTAATGAAGATAGATAGTCTTTAAAACCTTAAAATCATGCATATCACACCATTCAGAAAAGGGGACCATTAATGAAGGCTCTAAACCCTTGATGCTTGCACTCTCAAGGGACTTATACTTGGATAGGACTTTAGGTAGCCTGTCCATTTCCTCTAGGAAGCCTCCCAATTCTTCCTTGGCTATTGGCATAACCTTTTGACCATCTGAGTTGTAATTGGTCCGGGATAATTTAGGTCCATCTACCTTAATTCCAAGCCTTTTCATTAAGTTATCAAGATGTGAATAAGTGGGAAGGCCAAAGATAGCTCCTAATTCATAGGATTTCCCCCTATAGAAAATTGAATGTAACTTTCCACCAAGGCGAGTTTCCTTCTCAAAAATAGTAACATTTTTATAGCCCTTCCTTTGAAGGCCATCTCCTATTACTAGGCCAGAAAACCCACCACCTATTATTGCAATCCTTTCATCTTTCCTAGCCATTGCTACCAACTCCAGTTGGAGAATTAATCAATGCTAAAAGCCAAAGAGGTATGGTATCTAGGTCAGTACCATTCTCTATTGCCCTATTTAATACAACTTCTGCTGGTGACTTACCCTTGTTATGTCCAGAAGGAATCTTGTTCAAAAAATTATACTTCCTAACAAAATCATATATTTCGGCTTCAACCTTTTTAAAGGAATCTAGTCCTTTATTTAAAGGGATTTTTTTATAAAATTCTTCCATTAAGAACTCGTTGAAATCCCTTATCTCTTTAAACACATCCTCCTCAGGAGCAGCAAATATGTGGTTGATATTATAACCGCCTATTATCTCATTGAACTTATCACCCTTTACAACATAAGGCAAAAACTCCCTCTTCCTCTCAGTTATTATGTTATCAATACTTAGGTTAAAGGTCTCTATTAGATATAATAATTTGTGCTCAAAATAATGCCAAATATCAATATCCTGCTTTCTATTAAATATTTTTGCTTCTCCCCATTTTGAATCCGTATCGAAGAAGCTATATTGGTAAATCCTACCTATCCCATCAAATGTGCCTATGTAGTCAATTTTTTGCAAAACCAAGTACCCAGGATATTCTTGATTGAAGTTAAGTATATGCTGTAATTTTTTTGCTTCCTTTTTCTTAGGTCTTGTATGTTTTGATTTGTCTTTGGCATATTCTATTCTTTGCTTCATTTTGCTCAGGTTGTTCTTCCTTAGTACATTGTATATACCTGTTTCACCTATATCAATACCCTCTGCCTTTAACTCATAGTATATCCTTCTAGGTCCATCCTTTGGATATTTTGCTACATATCCTAAAATCTCAGCCTCCACTTCCCTGCTGACCTTATTGGGCATGTCTGGCTTTTTTCTCTCCTTTTCCTCAAGGCCTGCTACTCCATACTTCTCATAAGCCCTTTGCCAATTATAAAAGCTTGTCCTTGAGATACCGAACAATTCACAGGTCTTTGAAATATTCTTCTCCTTCAAGGCATGCTTGAGTATTATTTGCTTTGTATATGCGTTAAATCCTTTTGCTTTCATTTAATGCACCCTTTGCATATTTGATGTCATCTATATTGATGTATACAAATTATAAGAATTTTAATTACATTACCATTTTATAACATTCTTGTAAATATTGCATCAACCTATTTTTCTCCACCTTGTTTTTCAATCCTAGATTTAAGCATATTTTCTATTTCACTTTTACTAATCCATTGCCCTCTTACCATTACTCCCTCTATGTTTCTCATATTACTTATATCCTCTAAGGGATTTCCATCCAATAGAATTAAATCTGCATTTTTGTTTTCTTCAACACTACCAGCTTCCTCTAGGATATTTAGAAATTCAGCAGCATCATAGGTGCCTGCTTTAATAGCTTCATAGGGAGTAAGGCCTGCATCTACCAAATTATGTAACTCATCATGAACTGAGAAGCCAGGTACAACAAAAGGATTATTAGCATCCGTACCTAATAGGATTCTTGCCCCCTTATCATATAGGTTTTTTGTAAGAGTCTTCTGGTCCTCTATAATCGATTGGATTCTTTCTACATAATAGTCAATTGTTTCTTGAGGTAAGCTATCAGCTATATACTCATTAGATTCAACATACTGTACTGCACTTCCTCTTTCGCTGCTTCAATAATGGCGGCATAAACATAATTTGTCAATCCCTCATATATCTTAATAAAATCATATCCCATTCCCTTATATGTTTTAACATACCCTTCCCCATCTTGAGGACTGGTTATTACAGTAGATCCCTCCCAATAAGGGGGTTCTCCATCTAATATGGGGCTTGCCACATACAAACGTGGCCCCAAAATATGTCCCTCTTCAATTTTCTTTTTCAGTGACAACCTACCAAAGTTTCCAAACATATCTCTTACGCCTGTAACCCCATTGGCTAGGTATAGTTCTAATTCATCATCAAGCCAAATATGTACATGCATGTCAAATAAACCTGGAGTAAGGTATTTACCTTTTCCATCGATAACAGTTGCATTTTTAGGCACTCTGGTCTTCCATGCCTTACCTAGCTTTACTATCTTGCCATCTTTAATTATTACATTGTAGTTCTCTAGTACAGTTTCTGTGTTCATGGGTATCACATTGACATTTTTGAAAACGATTACTGAATCATCATCAAATGCATCTAGTGAACTATTGCAGCTTACAATAAAGAAAGAAGAAAAAATTATTAAACATGCTAGTAAAACTTTTTTAATATTACTAGATTTCTTAAACATCATATCTCCCCCTTGTACCTCTAGCAAAGTTGACTATATGAAATATTAAATTTGTAAGGTTTTACTGTTATGATAAGTCTATTGTAATGAATTAGATTTACTATACTAGAATATCTTTTTTATGCTTACTTAAAATTTAGCTCATTATTAGTAAGTGTAACTACATTTTTGATTTCACCTAATTATGATTCTAATCTCCAAAACATTTTTATCTCGCTTACATTACAGTTATATTTTTCTGTTCCTTTTTCCAGTTATCATTTTCCGATTTTACAACTATTTTTCGCGTGCACTACTATTACTTATTCATCAGGATAATCTGTTATTTAACTAAATAAATCTGTTAGTTCGGTATTCTGACCCAGTGGTTTTCCTTCACCGTCTACCCAATAGTACCATCCATTTCTGTTTCCATTAAGAATAAGACTGGCAGCAGCACTTAAGGCTGTTTTGTTTCTAGTCTTTGAATTAACCATATAAGATTTTTTAAAAACCATATCTTTTCCATCGTCAAATATAATACCTTCATCGATTAATTCTTTTCGCTCATCTTCGATATGGGGGTAGTTTTCAGCATTGTCAGACCTATATAATTGTGAACCTTCTAGTATTTCAACATCACCATTATCTATATACAAATATCCTGAGGCATTTATATCATTAGATTTAATAAATATTTCTACTTTTCTAATCATTTTTGAACTGGTTTTTGGATATGGGAAAAGATGATTTATTTCTGAAATTAATTCCTTGGTTCTTTCATTTATCTCTTGAATACCCCACTTATTCTTTTTCAGTATTTTTTGATTAATTGTTAAATGTGCTGTCTTGGACAATACTGCACTTTTATATGTCCATACTTTATTCTGCATTTTACTATTATCCACTTTTGTTGCTAAGGTTAGATTTCCTAATCTATTAACATTTCTTTGATACTCATCTTCACTAACTCCTAACACCTTAAGCCATTCATCAGTAGGAGTTTGAGGCATAAGATGTTCTATGCTTAATTTAGTTAAATCAACTGGTGCTGGATTATTGTGGTGCTCAAGTTTATCAAAAAATATTCTTAATGTATTCTTTATTTTATACATATTTGCATTCATTATTGCATCACTTAACTGTTGATCATCTGGTGTATACATACTGTTGTTTATATTTTTAAACACTAAATTCTTCTTAAGAATATCAACTATATGCTTATAATCACCATTGCAATCTTCTAACACATCTTTTAAAACCGGTGGGAATAATCTTGTTATACTACTTGTATCGATATCACAAAGAGCTCTCCTGATTAAATAGTTATTAACTACAAAGATTAAGTCGCTTAATAGTTTTTCATCTATTAAATCATTTGAATATAGGTCATAAAACCCCATCAATAGAGGAGCAGGCATGTCCGATAAAATTCTTCTAAATTCTTTAATTGCAGGAACTAAACTAGGTTCAATATTAGATAAGTCTTTATAATATATCTCATAGTAATATTCTGCATATCTTACAATATCTTTAAAAATCCCTTCTATTCCAAAATTATCAACATTTTCTTTATACCAATCAACAAATTCTTGATACACGGCATTTTTATTTGGTAATGTTTTATTCTTTACTGATAAGTAAAATCTAAAGAAAGCTTCTAGTTTTTTAGAATCATTAGTCAACAGTCTTTCTATTTCCATCCAATACTCTTTATAATATAGTTCTTGCAATTCGCTATTTAGATCCATTAATACAAAGTTACGTATTAAATCAGAAGCTGTTAATTTCACACCTGTGGCATTAATACTTTCAAAAATCTTTTGTGCATTGTCATTTTCAGATAAAGGTATGCAAACAATATATAATTTGTTTAATGCAAGGAGCATTTCATTAAAATCATATTTTTGGTTTAACTCTCTTACATGCTTTAAGATATATTGATAATTTTTAAATATCTTC